>DASVCI010000054.1:0-32245 GCA_036381695.1 Steroidobacteraceae bacterium | reverse complement strand
GCAGGTGCTCGACTCGATGGCGCTCGAGCGCGAGCGCGGCATCACCATCAAGGCGCAGAGCGTCTCCCTTCGCTACCAGGCCCGCGACGGTGAGACTTATCAGCTCAACTTCATCGACACTCCGGGGCACGTCGATTTCTCCTATGAGGTGTCCCGCTCACTCGCCGCCTGCGAGGGCGCCTTGCTCGTAGTCGATGCAGCTCAGGGCGTGGAGGCGCAAAGCGTCGCCAACTGCTACACGGCCATCGAGCAGGGCCTGGAAGTCGTGCCGGTGCTGAACAAGATCGACCTGCCTTCGGCCGATCCGGAGCGGGTCATCAAGGAGATCGAGGAAATCATAGGCATCGAGGCGAAGGACGCGGTGCGCGTGAGCGCCAAGACGGGCGAGAACGTGCCCGAGCTCCTCGAGGAGCTGGTGCGCCGCATCCCGCCGCCCAAAGGCGACCCCGAAGCGCCGCTCCAGGCGCTGATCATCGATTCGTGGTTCGATAACTACGTCGGCGTGGTCTCGCTGGTGCGCGTCATGAACGGCTCGATCTCGGTGGGCTCGAAGATCCGCGTCTGGTCGACAGGCCGGGCGTACACGGTCGACAAGCTCGGCCGTTTCACTCCGAAGTCCGTCTCGAGCGAAACACTCGAAACCGGCGAGGTGGGCTTCGTCATTGCCGGCATCAAGGACATCAACGGCGCGCCGGTGGGCGATACGATCACGCTCGATGCGCGCCCGTGCTCCGAGCCGCTCGCCGGGTTCAAGCGCGTGCAGCCGCGCGTGTTCGCGGGGCTGTTCCCGGTCAGATCCGATGACTACGAGGCTTTTCGGGATGCGCTCGCCAAGCTCAAGCTGAACGACTCGGCCTTGCACTATGAGCCGGAAGTGTCGACGGCGCTCGGGTTCGGTTTTCGCTGCGGTTTCCTCGGCCTGCTGCACATGGACATCGTGCAGGAGCGGCTCGAGCGCGAGTACAACCTCGACCTGGTGACGAGCGCGCCGACCGTGGTGTACGAAGTGCTACGCACCGATGGCACGACGCAGTACGTCGACAATCCCTCCAAGCTCCCGCCCACGAACGAGATCGAGGACCTGCGCGAGCCCATCATCACGGCGAACATCCTGCTTCCTCCCGAGCATGTGGGCGCGGTGATCAAGCTTTGCACCGAGAAGCGAGGCCGGCAGACCAAGATGCAATACCTCGGCAACCAGGTCTCGCTCCAGTACGAGCTGCCGCTGGCCGAAGTCGTGCTCGACTTCTTCGACCGGCTGAAGTCGGTGAGCCGTGGGTACGCCTCGTTCGATTACGAGTTCAACCGCTTCGAGTCCGCGCCGCTCGTCAAGCTCGACATCCTGATCAACGGCGATCGCGTCGATGCGCTGTCGATCATCACGCACCGGGACAACGCCTATCAGCGCGGGCGCGAGCTGGTGGACAAGATGCAGGAACTCATTCCCCGGCAGATGTTCGAAGTGGCCGTGCAGGCGGCGATCGGCAGCCACATCATCGCCCGGGCGACCGTCAAGGCGCTGCGCAAGAACGTGACCGCGAAGTGCTATGGTGGCGATGTCACCCGCAAGCGCAAGCTCCTCGAGAAACAGAAGGAAGGCAAGAAGCGCATGAAACAGCTCGGCTCGGTGGAGATCCCGCAGGAGGCGTTCCTCGCGGTGTTGCAGGTCGGCAAGGAAAAATAATCCATGGTCTTCGACTTCTCCTTCATCCTGGTCGCCGCGACGTTCCTGACCGGGCTCATCTGGGGGCTCGACAGCTGGCTGTTCAAGCCGCGGCGGCTCGCGGCCGCGCAGGCGCAGGGCTCCGAGCCCACCGAGCCGGTCGTGGTCGAGTACGCGCGCTCGTTCTTCCCGGTGATCCTGATCGTGCTCCTGATCCGCTCGTTCCTCTTCGAGCCGTTCCGGATCCCCTCCGACTCGATGATGCCGACGCTCCTCGACGGAGACTTCATCTTCGTCAACAAGTACGCGTACGGGCTGCGCCTGCCGGTGCTCAACAGCAAGATCCTGCCGATCGGCGAGCCGCAGCGCGGCGATGTGATCGTCTTCCGCCTGCCGCGCGATCCGTCCACCAACTACATCAAGCGGCTGGTCGGACTGCCCGGCGACCACATCCTGGTGCGCGACGAGCAGCTCTACGTCAACGGCGAGCCGGTGCCGGTCCGGCTCGACGGCTACTACGACGGCCCGCGCCAGAAGGGCGCCCGGATCGGGATCGAGAAGCTCGGCTCGGTCGAGCACCAGGTGCTGTTCATGCCGGGCCGCATGACCGATGATTTCGAGACGGTGGTGCCCGCCGGGCACTACTTCTTCATGGGAGACAACCGGGACAACAGCAAGGACAGCCGCTTTCCGGAGGTGGGCCTCGTCCCCGAGCGGAACCTGGTGGGCAAGGCGGTGAGGATCTGGCTCAACTGGGACCTGCCGTCCGCGCCAATCTGGGATCGAATCGGCGATCCGATCCGCTGAGCCGGAGGTAGGCTGTCACAAGACCGGTTTGCGGTCGCCAAATGGGGAGCTGACACATGCGTTCTCGCCAACGCGGCGCCACGTTCATCGGGATGCTGGTGATCATCGCCATCCTGGGCTTCGGCCTGTATGGGGCGATCCGCCTGACGCCGCTTTACTTCGAGTACATGGCCGTCTCGCGCGCGCTCGAGCAGACGGCGAAGGACCACGCCGACGGGGCGACCAGCCCGAACGAGCTGAGAAGCTCGCTCGACCGGCGCTGGACCATCGAGGACATCAAGAGCATTCAGCCGAGGGAGATCGAGATCCGCAAGTCGAAGAACGGAGGCTACCTGATGCGGGCGTGGTACCGCGCCGAAGCGCCGTTCATCGCCAACATCTCGCTGGTGGTCGATTTCGACAAGTCCGTCGAGGTGCAGGCCTCCGGGGGCACGAGGTAGAGGATTGAAGACCGCGGGCGAATGGTTGCGTGACACGCTCGGATACGAGTGTCGGGATCAAGCGTTGCTCGAAGCCGCGCTCACGCATCGCAGCGCCGGCGGTCCGCACAACGAGCGCCTGGAATTTCTCGGCGATGCGGTGCTCAACTGCGTCGTCGCGATCCTGGTCTTCCGCGAGTTCGGAGCGGCCGACGAAGGCGACCTGTCGCGATTCCGCTCGAGCCTCGTAAGCGGTGAGGCGCTCTCGGTCATCGCCGCGGAGATCAACCTTGGTGAGCAGCTGAGGCTGGGCTCGGGCGAGCTCAAGTCGGGAGGCTTCAGGCGCAAGTCGATTCTGGCCGATGCGCTCGAGGCGCTCTTTGGCGCGATCTATCTCGATGGCGGCTTCGAAGCGGCGCAGCGCGTGATCGAGCGCTTGTTCGCGCCCCGTCTCGACAAGCTCCCGAGCGCGGCGGAACTGAAGGATTCGAAGACCCGTTTGCAAGAGACATTACAGGCGCGGGGGCTGCCCTTGCCGAGCTACACCGTCGAGTCGACTTCGGGCGAAGCCCACAACCAGTCCTTCGAGGTGCGCTGCTCGGTCGAGGCATTGGGGCTGAGCGTCGTGGCGAGCGGCGCAAGCCGGCGGCGAGCCGAGCAAGCGGCCGCCCAGCTCGTACTGAACGCACTCGCCGAAAGGCAAGCCGAGACGCACAGAGCGGGCCAGTGAGCGAGCACTCCCCGGAGATGAGTCCCCGTCCGGATTACCGGTCGGGCTTCGCGGCGATCGTGGGTCGGCCGAATGTGGGCAAGTCCACGCTCCTCAACGCCTTGCTCGGGCGCAAGATCAGCATCGTCACGCCCAAGCCCCAGACCACGCGGCATCGCATCCTCGGCATCCTGACGACCGGGGAGTCGCAGATCATCTTCGTAGATACCCCGGGGCTGCACTCGAGCGCGCGACGCGCCATGAACCGGCACATGAATCGTGCGGCGCTCGCTTCGCTCCACGATGCCGACGTGAACGTCTTCGTAGTGGAGGCATTGCGCTGGACGGACGAGGATCAGCGCGTGCTCGATGAGCTGGTCAAGCTCGCCCGGCCGGTCATTCTGGTGGTCAACAAGGTCGACAAGGTCGCTCCCAAGGAGCGGCTCCTGCCGTTCATCGACGAGCTGAGCCGTCGGGCGAAGTTCGCGCAGATCGTGCCCTTGTCCGCGTTGAAGCACACCAATCTCGAGCGCCTGCCCGGGATGATCGCCGGCTACTTGCCGATCTCACCGCCGCATTTCCCGAGCGACCAGGTCACCGATCGCAGCCGGGAGTTCCAGGCCGCCGAGATCGTGCGCGAGAAGCTGACTTTGCGGCTGAGACAGGAGCTGCCCTACGGCCTCACCGTCTCGATCGAGCAGCTCGAGGAGGAGGAGGGCCGGCTGATCATTCATGCCGTGATCTGGGTGGAGCGCACGGGTCAGAAGGCGATCGTGATCGGCCGCGGGGGCGAGCAGCTCAAGGAAGTCGGGCGCGCGGCGCGCCTCGAGATGTCGCAGCTCTTCGGCCGGCCGGTGCACCTCGAGCTCTGGGTGAAAGTGAAGGAGAACTGGTCGGACAGTGAGACCGCGCTCAAGCTCCTCGGGTATACGGACTAGGCGGGTCGGCCCATGAGCCTGGGGGAAGCGCGCCGCGTGCATTTGCAGCCGGCCTATGTGCTGCATCACCGGCCGTATCGGGAAACCAGTCGCATCCTCGAACTGTTCACGCGCGATCACGGCCGCATCTGCCTGTTCGCGCGCGGCGCTCGCGGCTCGCGCAAGTCCGGAGCCGGCCTCATCTCCATGTTGCAGCCGTTCAATCGCCTGCTCGTCTCCTGGAGCGGACGGGGAGAGGCCGGTCAGCTCACGGGCGCGGAGCTCGATGGGGAGGTCGGCGGCCTGCCCGCGAGCCGCCTGGTCAGCGGCTTCTATCTCAACGAGCTCCTGCTCAAGCTCTTCGCGCGGCAGGACAGCCATCCGGAGGTGTTCGATCTCTACGCGCAGACGCTCGAGTGGCTGAAGCACGGCGACGATTCAGTGCGCCCGCTCAGGATCTTCGAGAAGCGGTTGCTCGAGGCGCTCGGCTACGGGCTCAATCTCGAGCGGGAATGCCTCACGGGCCGCCCCATCGAGCCGGACGCGGTCTATCAGTACCGCCTGGAGCAGGGGGCGGTGCGTGTCGAGGGCCCGGTCGACGAGCGCACCAGCTACTCGGGAGCGACGCTCCTCTCGCTCGCCAGGGAGGATCTCGACGATCCGAACGCGCGCTCGGAAGCCCGCCGGCTGCTGCGCGCCGCGCTCGACCGGTGTCTCGAAGGCCGGGAGCTCAAGAGCCGCCAGGTCATGCAAGACCTTCGCCGGCACCAGAGCCGTCGCCAGCCGGGTGGCTGAGCGACCGCGCCGTCGGCCGGGGACGCGCTTCTGCTAGCATTGTCGCGGCCCTGGCCCGTTTGCATGCCTCCATGATTCATCTCGGCGTCAATGTCGATCACGTGGCGACGCTCCGTCAGGCGCGGCGCACGAGCTATCCCGACCCGCTGTTTGCCGCGCTCATCGCAGAGCAGTCGGGCGCGGACAGCATCACCATGCACCTGCGTGAGGATCGCAGGCACATCCAGGATCGGGATGTCTACGCTTGCAAGCAGGCGCTGCAGACGAGGCTGAACCTGGAAATGGCGGCGACCGAGGAGATGGTGCGGATCGCCTGCGACGTTAAACCCGCAGACGTGTGCCTCGTTCCCGAGCGGCGCGCGGAAGTCACGACCGAAGGCGGGTTGGATGTCGCCGGTCAGGAGAGTGCGCTCACGGCCGTGTGCAAACGGCTGCTCGAGGCGGGCATCCGCGTTTCTTTGTTCATCGATCCTGACCGCGAGCAGATCGATGCCGCCGCCAGAACTGGAGCGCCGGTCGTCGAGCTGCACACCGGGGCTTACGCCGAAGCGCGCGGGGAAAAGCAGGGCCATGAGCTCGCGCGCATTCGAGACGCGGCGCGCCATGCCGCGGCGCTCAGGCTCACTGTTCATGCGGGGCACGGGCTCCACTATCACAACGTTCAGCCCATCGCGGCCATCCCTGAGATCGTGGAGCTCAACATCGGCCACGCGATCGTCGCGCGCGCGCTCGTCGACGGCATGGCCGGCGCGGTTCGCGAGATGAAGCGGTTGATGCTCGAAGCGAGAGCGTCCACCCGTGGCGCGTAATCCAGGCGCGTAAGCTGCTCTTATGCCTGTCTTCGCTTTCGATATCGAGACCGTTCCGGACGTCGAGCTCGGCCGGCGCCTGTACGGGCTCGAGGGCCTGACCGACAAGCAGGTTGGCTACGTCATGCAAGCCAAGCGTCGCGAGGAAGTCGGCCACGAGTTCCTGTCCTACGAGCAGCACCGCGTCGTAGCGATCTCGGTGGCGCTCAGGATGCGCGACACCTTCAAGGTGTGGTCGCTCGGCGAGCCCGATGCGCCCGAGGCGGAGATCATTCAGCGATTCTTCGACGGGATCGAGAAGTACACGCCCGATCTCGTGTCGTGGAACGGCGGTGGTTTCGATCTGCCCGTCCTGCATTACCGCGCGCTCAGGCACGGCATCGTCGCGCCACGCTATTGGGAGTCAGGCGACGGCGACCAGGCTTTCCGTTGGAACAACTACTTGAGCCGTTATCACACGCGTCACCTGGATCTCATGGACGTGCTCTCGAGTTATCAATCGCGGGCGCGAGTGGGGCTCGAGGCCGCAGCGATGCTGCTCGGGCTGCCGGGCAAGCTCGGCATGAGCGGAGAGAAGGTTTGGGACGCCTGGCTCGAGGGCCGCATCGAGACGATCCGCAACTACTGCGAGACGGACGTGCTCAACACGTATCTGATCTACCTGCGTTTCGAGCTGATGCGAGGGCGGCTCCTACGGGACGAGTACGCCGAGGAAGTGGCGCGCGTGCGCGAGGCGCTGCGAATGCAAGCGAAGCCCCACTTCCAGGAGTTCCTGGCAGCTTGGCGGGAGATCCCTTGTTGAATGCCCGCATGCGCGGCGCGGCTGCCTGCGCCGGGCCAGTGCTGGTGACGGACCTGGCCCACGACGGGCGCGGGGTGGCGCGCCTGGAAGGCAAGACTGTGTTCATCGACGACGCGCTGCCGGGCGAGCAGGTCGAGTGCTCGCACCTCAAGCGAGGGCGCAACTTCGATGAAGCCCGGCTGGCTCGTCTCGTCGAGCCCTCGCCCGATCGGGTCGAGCCACGCTGCGCGCATTTCGGGGTTTGCGGCGGTTGCGCGCTTCAGCATCTGGCGCCCGCGCGCCAGCTCGAGTTCAAGCAGGGGCAGTTGCTCGAAGCGCTGAGCCGGATTGGTCGCGTGACTGCGGCAGAGATTCTTCCGCCGCTGCAGGCTCGTATCTGGAATTATCGGCGTCGCGCGCGTCTCGCCGCTCGGTGGGTTCCGAAAAAGCAGCGCACGGTTGTCGGTTTTCGCGAGCGCAGTGCACCGTACGTCGCCGACATCAAGCGTTGCGAAGTGCTCGAGTCGCCGGTGGATTCGCTCATCGAGCCGCTCTCGGAGCTTCTGAGCTCGCTCGAGCTGCGCAATCGCATTCCACAAATCGAGGTCGCGGTGGGAGACAACGCAACGGCGTTGCTCGTTCGCGTCCTCGACCCGCCTGGTGAATCCGATCGCGAACGGCTCGAGCAGTTCGCCGATACGCACGGCGTGCAGATTTACTTGCAGCCGGGCGGCTACGAGACGGTCACTCCGATGCGGGAAGGGACGCCGCCGCTCGAGTATCACCTCCCTGAGTTCGACGTGGTGCTCGAGTTCCGTCCGAATGACTTCGTGCAGGTCAATGGCGAATTGAACAGGTTGATGGTTGCGCGCGCAGTGCAAATGCTCGCGCCGGCGCCGGGAGAGCACGTCCTCGACTTGTTCTGCGGGCTGGGGAATTTCTCGCTCCCGCTCGCGCGCAGCGGGGCGCACATCGTTGCGGTGGAAGGAGACCCGGGACTCGTCGAGCGCGCCTGCGCCAACGCCCGCCGCAACGGTCTTTCGAACGTGGAGTTCTTCAGCGCCGATCTCTCCGAGGAATCGGTGGTTGAAGCGGCGTGGGCGCGCCGTCAATACGACAAGATTCTGCTCGATCCGCCGCGCGCCGGGGCGAAGGAAGCTCTGCCTGTCGTCGCGCGCTCCGGAGCCTCGAGGGTGTTGTACATTTCCTGTCACCCGGGCAGTCTCGCGCGCGATGCAGGGATCCTCGTGCACGAGTACGGCTTCACGCTGCGGGCGGCCGGCGTGATGGACATGTTTCCGCACACAGCCCACGTCGAATCGGCGGCTTTGTTCGAGAGAAGCCATTGCAGCAGGTAGCGGGAGCCCCCATGACGCTCGGGCCGCTGATGATCGATGTGCAGGGCACGACGCTCACCGAGGAAGATCGGGAGCTGCTGGCGCATCCTCTCGTCGGCGCAGTCATCCTCTTCACGCGCAACTTCGAAAGCATCGAGCAGCTCGAGCGGCTCGTCGCCGACATACGCGCCATCCGCTCGCCCCCGCTGCTCGTGACTGTCGATCACGAGGGTGGGCGAGTGCAGCGCTTCCGCGAGGGCTTCACTGTCCTTCCGTCGATGCGCACGATCGGGCGGCAATACGACGTCGATCCCGTCGCGGCCAGGCAGCTTGCACGACAGTGCGGCTGGCTCATGGCGGCTGAGCTGCGAGCTGTTGGCATCGACATGAGCTTCGCGCCGTGCGTGGACTTGGACTACGGCGTGAGCAGCGTGATCGGCGATCGAGCCTTTCACCGCAATCCGCGCGTAGTGGCTGAGCTCGCGATCGCGTTCGCGCGAGGCATGAAGGAAGCCGGGATGGTGGCGACGGCCAAGCACTTCCCGGGTCACGGGGCGGTCGCGCCAGATTCCCATGTCGCGATCCCGGTGGACCGCCGGCCGCTCGCCGACATGGACGAGGATCTCTATCCCTACCGGCGGCTCATCGACAACGGGCTGGCGTCCATCATGGCGGCGCACGTCATCTTCCCGGAAGTGGACGACCGGCCCGCCGGCTTCTCCCGGCGCTGGGTGATCGAGGAGCTGCGAGGAAGGATGGGGTTCGACGGGGCGGTCTTTACCGATGACCTGTCCATGGCCGCCGCGGGCGCCATCGGAGGGGTGCGGGACCGGGCCGAAGCGGCCCTCCAGGCCGGCTGCGACGTGCTGTCGCTGTGCAACGATCGCCAAGGTGTGCTGCAAGTCATCGAATCTTTGCGGGGGAGCGGGGATCCTCTGAGCCAGGTGCGCATGGCGCGCCTGCATGGCAAGCCCGGCCCGGGCAGGCAGACCCTGCTCGCTTCGGGGCAGTGGCGGGCCTGCGAAAGCGCCGTCCGGGCCTCCATGGAGCGCCCGGACCTGAGCCTTTCACCCCGCAACGCATAGAACGGATGACATGAACGTCGACGCAGGCTTGTTTCAGGCGCTGGCCGCCACCGCACCCGACGGGATCGCGATCTGCGAGGCCAGGGACGGAGACTGGCCGGTCGTCTTCGTGAACAGCGCCATGGAGGCGCTCACCGGCTATGACGCCGCCTCCATTTGCGGCCGCAACCTCCGGTTCCTCCAGGCGGAAGACAGGGATCAGGAGGGCCTCACGAAGATCCGCGAGGCGCTCAAGAACGGCACGCCTTGCCGCACGATGCTTCGCAACTACCGCCGTGACGGCACGATGTTCTGGAACGAGGTCAGCCTGGTGCCGCTGCGCAACGGGGATGGCAAGGTCACTCACTTCGCGAGCTTCCATCGCGAGGGAGGGGACAGGGGGCGGCTCGAAAGCAAGGAGACGCGCGATCCGTCGATGAACACGCAGACGATGCTGGCCTACTTGCGCGACGACAAGCTGACCGGCCTCCTGCGTCGTCCTTACTTCGAGGAGCTGCTGAAGCGCGACTGGGGGCTCGCTCAGCGCGAGTCGCGGCGCCTGAGCTTCCTGTTGTTCGACCTCGATTGCTTCTCCCAGTACCGCGACGTGTTCGGCCGCCCCGGTGCCGATCAATCGTTCCGTCGCATCGCCCGCGTGGTGAACGGTTGCTTCCGACGTTCCAGCGACCTGTGCGGACGGTTCGATGATGACCAGATCGCAGCGCTCACCACCGGGCTCGATCTCGCGCAGGCGTCGAAGCTCGCCGAAGTCGTGCTGACGCGCATTCGCGATCTGGCGATCCATCACCCTCGATCGACGGTCTCCAGGTTCGTCACTGCGAGCGCGGGCGTCGTGTCGATCGTGCCCGCTCATGATGTGCCCTTCACGCGCTTGTTCGAAGCGGCCTTGCGCGCGCTGCGAGACGCGAAAGAGCTGGGGAAGAACCGGGTCGTCAGTCGCGAGTGCGACTGAGCGGAGCGTTACCCACCGATCACTGCTCGACCGCAGTGATGAGCGCGATCACGCCGAACTTCGGGTGATCGATGTAGTGCCGCTCGTTGCTGCGCATCCGGCGCGTCTGGCGCATGACGTAGCGCTGAGCAGGCGAGGTTTCCGTAGCCGGTACGTCGTAAGTCAAATCCACGGTGAGGTGCAGATAGCGGCCGCGCCAGAGCGCGATCTGGCCGCGCAGCCCTGAATCGGCCGGGACGAGATCGTCGATCCGGACCGACTGCGTCGCCTCGCGCGGAAAGCCCGGTTGCGTCCAGCCGAAATGCGCGAGCGGCTCGAAATTCCGGCTGCGTCGCAGCGCCTGAGCCACGGCGGTGAGCTTGAGCTTGGAGGAAGGGAGCGGCGGAAACGTCGCGCTGCTCACGACAGGCGAGGAGGAGGGCTGGAAGGGATTGGGCTCCTCGTCGGGAAGGTCGAATTTTCCTCCGGCTTCGGCCGCCTCGAGCGCCCAGTCCTCGGGCGTCGCTCCCTCGAGCGAGGTGCTGAAGATCACGAGCTCGACCTCATACGCCTGAAGCTCGGTGTCGGAGGATTGGGCCGAGGCGGCGCAGAGCGAGGTCAGGAGCCAGGCAGCGAGGAGCACGGCGCCTGCCCGGCGCATCGAAGTCCGGATCGATCGAATCATGGCGCAAGTGTAACAGGCGCCGGGCCCTCATCGCTTCGCGCGTCGGCCGGCTGCTTGCGCCGGCCGCGCGGGCTCGGCAGCCGGCTTGCCCAGCTCTTCGAGAAGCTGCTCGACCGCGACGAAACGCTGCTCCTCCTTCTCGAGCGGCAGCGTGAACTTGAGCTTGTTGCCGCCCTCGAGGCGATGGGTGCGCGAGTTGCGCTGTACGTATCGGATCAGCGTCGCAGGCTCCACACGCGTGTCGCTCTCGAACGTGACCGAGCCGCCGCCCGGCCCGACATCGATCTTGCGCAGCCCGAGCGAGCGGGCGAGCTGCTTGAGCCGGGCGATGCGGAACAAGTTCTTCGCGGGCTCGGGCAGCAAGCCGAACCGATCGATCATCTCGACCTGCAGCTCGCGCAGCTCCTCTTCGGTGGCCGCCGCCGCAATACGCTTGTACTGCACGAGCCTCAGATGCACATCCGGCAGGTACGTGTCGGGGAGCAGCGCCGGGACGTGCAGATCCACTTCCGGCCCCTGGTGCATCGGCCGCTCGAGCTCGGGGATGCGGCCGGATTTGAGCGCCTGCACCGCGCGCTCGAGCATTTCCATGTACAAGGCGTAGCCGATCTCCTGGATGTGCCCGCTCTGATCCTCGCCGAGCAGCTCGCCGGCGCCACGGATTTCGAGGTCATGGGTGGCGAGTGTGAAGCCCGCTCCCAGGTCCTCCAGGGATTCGATCGCTTCGAGCCGCTTGATCGCATCCGCGGTCATGGCGTTGCGGGGCGGTGTGAGCAGGTACGCGTAAGCCTGGTGATGCGAGCGGCCTACGCGGCCGCGCAGCTGATGGAGCTGGGCGAGCCCGAGCTTGTCGGCGCGATCGATGATGATCGTGTTCGCCGAAGGCACGTCGATGCCGCTCTCGACGATGGTGGTGCACACCAGCACGTTGCAGCGCTGGTGATAGAAGTCGAGCATGATCTGCTCGAGCTCCCGCTCGCGCATCTGCCCGTGGCCGACCGCGATGCGCGCCTCGGGAACCAGCTCATGCAGCGCGCGCGCCGCCTTCTCGATCGTCTCGATGCTGTTGTGAACGTAGTAGATCTGTCCGCCACGCCTGAGCTCGCGCAGGCAGGCTTCCCGGATGGTCGCCGAATCCCACTGTGAAACGAAGGTCTTGATCGAGAGGCGCGCGGCCGGCGGGGTCGTGATCAGCGACAGATCGCGCAGCCCGCCCATTGCCATGTTGAGCGTGCGGGGAATCGGCGTCGCAGTGAGCGTCAGGACGTGCACTTGCGCCCGCAGCTGCTTGAGCTTTTCCTTGTCCTTGACGCCGAAGCGGTGCTCCTCGTCGATGATCAGGAGGCCGAGCCGCTTGAAACGGACTGAAGGCTGCAGCAGGCGGTGAGTGCCGATGACGATGTCGACCTGCCCGTTTTCGAGCCCCTCGAGCACCTGGTTCATCTCCCTGGTGCTGCGAAAGCGTGAGAGCGACTCGATGCGCACCGGCCAGTCGGCGAACCGATCGGCGAAGGTCTCGTAATGCTGCTGGGCGAGGAGCGTGGTCGGGACCAGCACCGCGACCTGTTTTCCCGCCTGCACGGCGATGAACGCGGCCCGCAGCGCGACTTCCGTCTTGCCGAAGCCCACATCTCCGCAGACCACCCGGTCCATCGGCCGGCCGCTCGCGAGATCGCCGGAGACATCCGTGATGGCGCGCGCCTGATCCGGCGTCTCCTCGAACGGGAACGCCGCTTCGAAAGTGCGCAGGTCGGCCTCGCTGATGGCGAGAGTCTCGCCTTGTTGCGCGGCGCGCCGGGAGTAGATGTCGAGGAGCTCGGCGGCCGTGTCCCGAACGCGTTGTGCGGCTCGCTTCTTCGCTTTCTCCCACGCATCAGTGCCGAGTTTGTGCAGCGGGGCGGCCTCGGCAGGCGCACCGGTGAAGCGGCTCACCAGATCGAGCGCATGGACCGGGACGTAGAGCTTGTCGCCGTCGGCATACTCGAGCAGAAGGAACTCGCTCTTCAGGCCACCGACGTCCAACGTGGCGAGCCCGACGAACCGCCCGACGCCGTACTCCTCGTGCACGACCGGCGAGCCCGGCCTCAAGTCCGTGAGGTCGCGAATGATCTTTTCCGGATCCCGCTCAGGTCTCGGCCGCCGCCGCTCCTGTCGGGCGCGCTCGCCGAACAACTGTTCCTCGGCGATCACGGCAATCGCGGGCTCGGTCAGAACCAGCCCGGTCGCGATCGGGGAGACTGTGATCGCGAGCGGCGCCTCGCCGTCGGCGAATGCCGCCCAGTTCTCTACGAGCTGCGGGCGCACGTCCTGCTTGTGCAGCATGTCGAGCAGCATCTCGCGCCGGCCGGCGGATTCCGCGGCAATCAGGATGCGCCCGCGGAACTCGCGCAGAAAACCGGTCAGCGCCTTCGCTGGCTCATCGCTTCGAGGATCGATGCGCAAAGCCGGCGGCTGACGCGTGCCGAAATTCTCATGCGGCAGCTTCTCGGTCAGAGGGTCGAGCTCGACGCGTGAGACCTCGATGCGGCGAAACGCTTCGAGACGCTGCATCAGCTCCGAAGCGTTCGTGAAGAGCTCGGAAGGGGAGAGGATCGGGCGCTCGGGATCGTGCCGCCGTTGCTCGTAGCGTGCCTCAACCTCTCCGAACGCATGCTCCGCGAAGCCTTCCAGGCCCAGCTCCGAAACCACGATGGTGTTCGCCGGCATGTAGTCGAGGAGCGTCGACGTCGACTCGAAGAACAGCGGCAGGTAGTAGTCGATGCCGGCGGGCGGCCTGCCCTCGGCGATGTCGCGATAGAGCGGCATGCGGGTGAGGTCGCCAGGGAAGCGGTTGCGAAAGCGTCGCTTGAATTGCTGCACGCCTTCGCTCGTGAGCGGATATTCGCGCGCCGGCAGCAGGCGCAGCGCTTCGGTGCGCTCGCCCGAGCGCTGCGTCTCCGGATCGAAGGTGCGCAGGCTTTCGATTTCCTCGTCGAACAGGTCGATCCGGAACGGCGTGGGACTGCCCATCGGATAGAGGTCGATGATCGACCCGCGGACAGCGAACTCGCCCGGAGCCATCACTTGCGAGGTCGCGACGTATCCGGCGGCAGTGATGCGCTCCCGGAAGGCGGCAATGTCGAGCCTCTCTCCGCGCTCGAGATCGAATGCGTGCGCGTCGATGTACGTTTGAGGCGCGAGTCGTTGCAGCAATGTTTCGAGATCGACGATGACCACGCCTTTGGCGAGGCGCGGGAGCGTCGAGAGCATCCGCAGCCGCTGCGAGACGATGTCCGGATGCGGCGCGAACAAGTCGTACGGCAGCGTTTCCCAGCCCGGAAATTGCTCGATGTACGTGCCGGGGGCGGAAAAGAACGCGAGCTCATCGTGCAGGCGGCTCGCCTCGCGGGCATCGGGCGCGACGACGAGCACGGGCCCGGACGCCTTCCGGGCGGCTTCGGCGAGCCACAGGGAGGAGGCCGAGCCATAGAGCTGGCCCCAGCGCACCAGCATACGGGCCTTGCTCGGCAGAAGCGGGCGATCGGTCGGATCCATGCAAGCTCGCGGCAATGGTCGAATCAAACGAAAACACTCGGGACGACGCCTGCGGGCGTCCCCGATGAGGGGCGGCAGGGTAGCAAGGAGCCCCGCCCTGAGCGAGTCAGGTTCGGCTGACTGAGCGGATCGGAGTCTGAATCGTCGCGGCGCACGCGCCTCGCGTCGCCGCGCGACAGTCGTTGACGATGCAGAGAACCCGCGGGCTCGCCGGGGCCGAAGGCCTCACGCGCGAGCCTTTTCGACGAGGGGCTTTGACGAAGGTTCCCGGTGCCCGATCAGGCTCAGCCGGGATCGGGCCGGGATCGAGCCGGGCGAGCGGCCGTCAGGCGCCGGCCGCAGGACCGCCTTTCACGACCGAATGAAGAACGAGGTGGTGCTCGAAGTAGACCACGAAGTTCGGGTACTCCCAGCGCGTGATGGGCGGGTCGCCGACCGCCGGGATGCGCTTCACCGGCTGGCCGAACTGGGCTTCGACCTTTTCCATCGACATGCCGCGGGTCGGCCGATCGATGGAGGTGCTGCTCTCGGGGGCCGGGGCCATCTCGAGCTCTTCGGCCAGGGTCGGGCCGCTCAAGCAGGCGGCGGCGAGGGCGGACAGCAGCCAGACTGTCGGGCGCATGGACGATCTCCCTTGGGCACTGCCCAGGGACTCTATAGCAGGCATGACATAACGGCCAAGCAGCAGGCTCCCGTTTGTTGCCGCAGTTCACATTCCGGGGCCGCCTCG
Source organism: Steroidobacteraceae bacterium (assembly GCA_036381695.1). Classification (GTDB taxonomy): domain Bacteria; phylum Pseudomonadota; class Gammaproteobacteria; order Steroidobacterales; family Steroidobacteraceae; genus Steroidobacter. The sequence goes on along the minus strand of DASVCI010000054.1, from coordinate 17,043 downwards.
GTAGCCTTGCCGGCCTTATGTTCCATCCGGTGCCGCTGTACGTCGGGCTGCGCTACGTGGTGAGCCGCAGCCGCGGCTTCTTCGTGTCCTTCATCAGTTGGATCTCGATGCTCGGGATCTGCGTCGGGGTTGCGGCGCTGATCACGATCATTTCGGTCATGAACGGGCTGGAAGGCGAGCTGCGCTCGCGCCTGCTGAGCCTGGCCTCGCACGCGACGCTCTCCGCCTCGCCCGATCAACTGCGCGATTGGCCGGCACTCGCCGCGCGCATCCGCGAGCAGGCGAACGTCGCAGGAGTGGCTCCCTATCTCGATCTGCAAGGCATGCTCGGTCGAGGGGAGGACCTGCGTGCGGCGCTGATACGGGGCATCGATCCCGAGCTCGAGCCCCAAGTCTCCGAGATCGCCACTCACATGAACGCCGGCTCGTTGAGCGATCTGCGTCCCGGCGAGCAGCACATCGTGCTGGGAGTCGGTCTCGCCTGGGCGCTCGATGCACGCATTGGAGATGAGATCACCGTCCTCGTCCCGACTGCCTCGGCGCCCGGGGCCGGAATGGTGGCCGGCATAGACCTGCAGCCGCGCATTCAAAGCTTCATCGTGAGCGGCATCTTCGAAGTGGGCGCGCAGGAGCACGACAACGTGCTCGCGCTCGTGCACTTGCGCGATGCCGCCGCGCTTGCCGGCACGGGCGGCATGCCGGGCGGGCTGCGCTTGAAGTTTGATGACATTTTTGCTGCGCCCGTGCGTACGAATCAGATCGCCGCGACACTCGAGCCAATTGCCGGCAAGCTGACCGCCAGCGACTGGACGATCGAGAACGCGAGCTATTTCCGGGCGGTGCGCATCGAGAAGACGATGATGTCGGTGATCCTGATGCTCATCGTGGCGGTGGCGGCGTTCAACATCGTCGCGGCGCTCGTGATGGTGGTGAACGAGAAGCGCACGGACATCGCGATTCTTCGCACGGTCGGCGCCACTCCGCGCGCCATAGTCGGAATCTTCATGACCCAGGGCGTGATCATCGGCTGGTTCGGGGCGCTGCTCGGGCTCGCGCTGGGCCTGGTGCTGGCGTTCAACGTCGGCAACATCGTGCCCGTGCTCGAGCGCCTGTCCGGCACTTACATCTTCGATCCCACAGTGTTCGTCATCAGCCAGGTGCCTTCCGAAGTGCAGTGGCCGCAAGTGGTCGCGGTGACGATCACAGCGCTCGCGCTTACCGTGCTTGCGACGATTTATCCGGCCTTGCGCGGCGCTGCGACCGAGCCGGCCGAGGCGCTGCGTTACGAATGAAATACGAGTTCCTCATCGGCAGGCGTTACCTGCGCGCGAGCCGCGGCAATCGCTTCGTTTCGTTGATCTCCACGATCTCGATGGTGGGGGTCGCGATCGGCGTCGCCGTGCTCATCGTCGTGCTGTCCGTAATGAACGGCTTCGAGCAGGAGCTGCGCGGGCGCATTCTGAGCCTGACCTCGCATGCGACGATCAGCGGCATCGGCGGGCGGCTGCCCGAATGGGAGCGGGAGGCCGCCGTTGCAGAAGAGAATCCGTTTGTCACGGGAGTCGCTCCGTACATCGAGGATCAGGCCTTGCTGATCGCCGGCTCGAAGAGCAGCGGCGCGGTCGTGACTGGCGTGCTTCCGGATCGGGAGCGCGAGGTTTCGGCGATCGCGGAGAAGATGTCTGCGGGTTCCTTCGAAGCGCTTGCGCCGGGCGAGTTCGGGATCGTGCTCGGAGCGGAGCTGGCGAAGGCGCTCGATGTCTCGCTCGGGGACAGGGTGGCGCTCGTGACGCCGCTGCGCACTGTCACTCCGCTCGGGGTCATGCCGCGGACGCGGGTGTTCGAAGTCGTCGGATTGTTCGACGCCGGGATGTACGAATTCGATCGCAACCTCGCGTACGTGCACATGAGCGACATGGCACGGCTGTATCGCATGGGCGAGGACGTGACGGGCCTGCGCCTCGAGCTGTCCGACATGTTCCTGGCGCCGACCGTGGTGCGCGAGGTCGCCCGCAGCATGGAGGGCGCCTACTACGTCGACAACTGGACCAATCGGCACGCCAACTTCTTCCGCTCGATCCAGCTTACCAAGTCCGCGCTGTTCCTGATCCTGCTGCTGATCGTGGGCGTCGCGGCGTTCAACATCGTCTCGACGCTCGTGATGGTGGTGAAGGACAAGCAGGCGGATATCGCCATTTTGCGCACCTTGGGCTCGACGCCCCGGAGCATCCTGTCCATCTTCCTGACGCAGGGCACGGCGATCGGGCTGATCGGGACGCTTTCAGGCGTCGCGCTCGGCATCCTGATCGCGGTCAATCTCGAGACGCTGATCCACGGCCTCGAGGCGATCCTCGGGATCCAGTTCCTCGATGCGAAGGTGTACTACATGAGCGACTTGCCGGCCGAGGTGCAGTGGATGGACGTGGCGAAGATCGCGCTCACCGCGTTTGCGCTCTGTTGCCTCTCGACCCTTTATCCGTCCTGGCGGGCGGCTCGCACCGAGCCCGCTCGCGCGCTCAGACACGAATGAGAGAATCTGGAAAACCGCATGTCCGAGATCGTTCTAGCGTGCCGCGGGCTGGTCAAAGAGTTTCAGCAGGGCGACGCCCGCGTCGAGGTGCTCAAGGGGGTGAACCTGGAGGTGGCCGCTGGCGAGCGCGTCGCGATCGTCGGGGCGTCGGGCTCCGGCAAGACCACGCTCCTGCAATTGCTCGGCGGCCTGGATCTGCCAACTGCCGGGCACGTCAGCATCATCGGGCAGGAGATCAACGAGCTGTCCGATGCCGACCGCGGCTCGCTGCGCAACCGCGCGCTCGGGTTCGTCTATCAGTTCCATCATCTGCTCCCCGAGTTCACGGCGATCGAGAACGTCGCCATGCCGCTCCTGATCCGGCGCACGCCGGTGGAGGAGGCTCGCGCGCGGGCGCGGGCGTTGCTCGAGCGGGTCGGCCTCGGCGCGAGGCTCGATCATCGGCCCGGCCAGCTTTCCGGCGGGGAGCGGCAAAGAGCCGCCGTGGCACGGGCGCTCGTTACGCAGCCGCCGATCGTGCTGGCCGATGAGCCGACAGGAAACCTCGACGGTGCGAATGCGCGCGCCGTGTTCGATCTGATGCTCGAATTGAACCGCGAGCTTGGAACGGCGCTAGTGATCGTTACGCACGCCCCGGAGCTCGCGGCGCGCATGGGCCGCACTCTGACGCTGGCCGACGGCGTACTTTCCTGAGCCGCGCGAGCCGCGGCCCGACCCTCATTTCTTGTCGATCACGGAGTCTTTGCGCGCCCCGCCTTCCTTGCGCTTGTGATACTTGAGCACGAGGCTCAGGTGCCAGATCCCGCCGAGGGCGACGTATCCGATCACGGCGGCCGTGGTCCCGAGAATGAGGCACCCGAGCAGGAACGGCTTCCAGATCGGCACGAGCGTGGTGGAGAGCCAGGTCCAGGTCAGCTCGAACGGAATCCGCTCGGCGGTGACGCCCAGGAGCCGGCACCCCAGCCAGTAGGCGCTCATGAACATCGGCACCATCGTGAACGGGTTGGCAATGAACGTTCCGGCGACCGCGACCGGCACATTCAGGCGCAGCAAGAGCGCGAGCAGCGTGCTCAGCAGCACGTGGATCGGCAGAGGCACGAAGGCGATGAACAAGCCCAGCGCCAACGCGCGCGTGACGCTTCGGCGGTTCAGGCTCCAGTAGGCGGGATGCTCGAGGAGCAGCCGGAAGGGCCGCATGTACCAGCGGTCCTTCCACACGTGGCGCTGACGGCTCAGCGGTTTGAACACTCGTCGCGGCATGCTCCGGGCTGTCGGGGCGGTTGAGGTCGCGCAAGTATCGCAGGTCCACGCGGTCGACTTCAGTCGGCCGTGCGCAAGGAGGCAAAGGATGGGACGGATCGCGGTGGCGTTTTTGCTGGGGCATTGTTGCATCCACTCGCTCGCGGCGTTGCCCTCGCTCTTGCCCTGGGCGCTCCTCCTCGGCGCGCTGCTTGGGCTCGGGGCTCTGATCCGCGCGCCGTGGATTGTCGCCTTCTGCGCGGGAGTCGCCTGGGCCTGGCTCAATGGCGCGCTCAGGGTCGAAGAGGATCTTCCGACGGCGCTCGAAGGCCAGGCGCTGGTAGTGAGCGGGGCCATCGCTTCGATCCCGAAGCTCGGCGCCGGACAGCAGCAGTTTCTTCTGGACGTCGAAACGGCCGTATCCGGCGTTCCACCGAAGCTCCTTCTCGCCTGGTATCAAGCCGACCGACCGGTCCGTGCGGGCGAGAAGTGGCAGCTCGTCGTCATTCTCAAGCGCCGCAACGGCTTCGCGAACCCGGGCGGGTTCGATTACGAGGGCCACCTCTTTCGCGAGCACATCGGAGCAACCGGATACGTTCGCGACGATTCCCGCAATCGACGACTCGAGCCGCCATCGGCTGCTTACGCGATCACGCGAATGCGGGAGGCGATTGCCGATCGCATCGAGCAGGCTGTGGGCGAGCATCGCGCGCTCGGCTTGCTGCAGGGGCTCGCTGTCGGACACGCCGACAAAATCACAGACGAGCAGTGGCGCGTCTTTGCAGCGACCGGCACGACGCACTTGCTGGCGATCTCCGGTCTTCATGTGAGCATGGTGGCCGCGCTGGCGGCGTGGCTGGGAGGCGGGATCGTTCGGCTGCGCCACGCCCAATCGCGTGGCTGGACGGCGATGCATGGACAAGTGATCGCCGGCACGGCGGCGGCCGTCCTCTACGCGATGTTGGCGGGGCTGTCGATTCCGACGCAACGCACGTTGATCATGCTGTGCGTGTATTTCGCCTCGCGATGGTGGCGACGCGAAACCGATCCGGCCCACATCCTCGGCGTCGCTCTCATCGCCGTGCTGCTGCTCGATCCGTTCGCGCCCCTGGCGATCGGAGCCTGGCTATCCTTCGGCGCCGTCGCTGTCATCCTGCTGTCCTTCTGCGGGCGCCTCGGAAGAGAGGGCGTTGTACGGAGCTTCGCACGCGTTCAGATTGCGGTCACGCTGGGCCTGTTACCACCGCTCCTCGTTGCGTTTGGCGGCATTTCGGTCGTCTCCGCGGTGGCGAACGCGTTGGCCGCGCCGGTGTTCACCTTGTTGCTCGTGCCCTGCGTTCTGACGGGCTCGTTCCTCGCGGCGTTGTGGCTGCCCGCGGGCAAAGTGGTGCTGGCGATCTCCGTCTGGATCGTCGAGGGGATTTGGCCGGCCCTCGCAGGACTGGCCGATCTGCCAATCGCGATGTGGTACTTCCCGGCGCTGCCCGCGCCGGAGCTCGTAAGCCTGTGCCTTGGCGTGCTGGCGCTGCTCCTTCCGGCCGTCTGGCCTGTCCGGCTGTGTGGCGCGCTGCTATGCGTGCCCGCGCTCGCTTACGCTCCGCCCACCCCGTTGCCGGGCCGCTTCGAGCTGTCCGTCCTCGACGTAGGGCAGGGGCTTTCGGTGGTCGTTCGCACCCACGCTCATGTCCTCGTCTACGATGCCGGGCCGGCATTCCGATCCGGACGGGATGCCGGCGAGCTGGTCGTGCTGCCGTTTCTTCGGCACCAGGGGATTCGGCGGATCGATCGGCTAGTGATCGGTCATGGCGATCTCGACCACCGCGGTGGCATGCATTCGCTCCTCTCGGGTCTCGGCGTGCGGCAGATCGTCGTCGGCCCCTCGGTCCTCGATCGGCCGTCGGAAGCTACGGTATGCCGCGCCGGGGAACGCTGGTCCTGGGACGGCGTGGACTTTGCCGTTCTCCACCCGAGCCGCCTTTCATCGGCCGTGGACAACGATTCTTCCTGCGTGCTGCGCATCGATTCGCCCTTCGGCAGCGCGCTCTTGACCGGCGACATCGAGGCGCCGGCCGAAGCGGAGCTGATCGCTCGCGGAATCGAGCCCGCCGAGGTGGTCGTGATGCCGCATCATGGGAGCCGCACGTCCTCGACGCTCGAGCTGACGGCCGCGCTTCAGGCGCAGGTCGCGATCGCTTCGGCCGGCTACCGCAACCGTTGGGGCTTTCCCCGCCCCGAAGTGCTCGAGCGCTGGAGGCGGACGGGCGCACGTACGCTCGCGACCAGCGAGAGCGGCGCCATCCGGGTCTCCTTCGGGGAAGGTCGCGTGGTCCGGTTGAGTGAATATCGCAAGGCGCGCGCGAGGTACTGGAGAAGATGACAGCGCGGCGGAGCGCTCACTGGCTCGCGTGGAGCATCTGCTACTATGGCGCAAAGAACGGAACCGACGTGCGCCTACCATGTTCGAGATCGTGAAAGCCGGCGGCATCATGATGGGGCCGATCATCCTCGCCTCGATCATTGCCGCCGCGATCATCCTGGAGCGATTGTGGACTTTGCAGTCCAAGCGGGTGCTGCCAGCCGAGCTCACCGAGAAGGTCTGGCGCTGGGTCGAGCAGCGCCAGATCCAGGAGAGGCACATCATCGCGCTCCAGCAGAACTCTCCGCTCGGGAAAATCCTCGCCGCGGGGCTCGCGAACCGCCACCGGGACCGGGCGGTGATCAAGGAAAGCATCGAGGACACGGGCCGGCACGTAGTGCACGAGCTCGACCGGTTCATCGGCACGCTCGGCACCATCGCTTCGCTCTCGCCGTTGATGGGGCTGCTCGGCACCGTGCTGGGCATGATTCGCACGTTCAACGCCATCACGACGGAGGGCATCGGTAATCCGGCGGCGCTCGCGGGTGGCATCGCGGAGGCGCTGATTACGACGGCTGCCGGCCTGACGGTCGCCATTCCAGCGCTCATCGGCTACAAGCTGCTGCGCGGCAAGGTCGAGCGGCTGGTCGTGCAGATGGAGAAGGAAGCCATCAAGCTGGTGCAGGCGATGGAGAAGGACAGGCTCGGCGCCAGTGGAGCACAGCCGTGAATCTGAGCTCGCGAAACCAGCACGAGGAGCCCGAGCTGAACCTGATCTCGCTCGTGGACGTAGTGCTGCTGCTGCTCATCTTCTTCATGGTCTCGACCACGTTCGTGGATGAGTCCCGCATCGAGCTCAGGCTCCCGCAGGCGAGCCGCGCCCCCGCCCCGGAGCAGGCGAAGACTCCGCTGGAAGTGTCCGTCACCGCTTCGGGAGAGTACCGGGTGAACGGCCAGGCGCTCATCAACACCAGTCCGGCGACGCTGTCGGCGGCGGTATCGAAGCTCGCCGGGGAGGCGCGAGACATCCCGGTCACGATCCGGGCGGATGCGCGGGCGACTCACCAATCCGTGGTCACGGCGATGGACGTGTTGGGGAGGCTGGGCTTCCGATCTGTCAGCATCGCGACGGTGAACGAGCGGACCGCCGACGGGGCTCCTTAAGTCAGCGTCATGGATCGTCCCGAGCGTGGCATGAACTCGCAGGTCCTCGGGGCCTGGCCGACGTACCGGCGCCTGATCGGATATCTCAGGCCGCATCGGGGCATGTTCGCGCTCGGAATCGTCGGCGCGATCGTGTTCTCGGTGAGCATGGTGAGCTTCACCGTCTTCGCGAAATTCTTCGGCGACGGCACCTTCGAGAACCGCGATCCGCGCACCATCGTGTGGCTGCCGTTGGCGCTGATCGGCCTGTTCCTTCTGCGCGGCGTCGGCGACTTCACGCAAACGTACTGCATGGGCTATGTCGGGCGGCAGATCGTCAAGCGGCTGCGCGAGCAGATCTTCCACCGCCTGGTGGAGCTTCCGATCGGCTATTACGACCGAAGCTCGAGCAGCGTGCTGCTCTCGAGACTGACCTACAACACCGAGCAGGTCGGGCAGGCGGTGACGGACTCGGTGGTCGTGAGCGTACGCGAGTCGTTGACCATCTTCGGCTCGATCATCGCGCTCTTCGTGCTCAATGCACGCCTCGCGCTGATCGCGATGATCACCGGGCCCCTCGTGTCCTGGCTGGTCACGATCATCAACCGCAAGTTCCGCCGCTACAGCCGGCGCATCCAGGACTCCATGGGCGATGTCACCCGGGTCGCCAAGGAAACGCTCGATGCGCCGCGCGTGGTGAAGGTGTACAACGCCGAGAGCTACCAGGCGAACCAGTTCGAGAGCGTCAACGAGCACAACCGTCGCTCGCACATGCGTCTGGTGCTGACCAAGGGGCTGTCCAATCCTGTCGTGCAGATGGTGATGTCGATCGGCGCCGCGATCGTGCTCGCCATCGCGATTTCCGACACCATTCACGGCCGCCAGAGCATGGGAGACCTGCTCGCGTTCCTCGTGGCGCTCGTCGGCATCAGTCAGCCGTTGCGCGCCCTGGTCAGCGTCGCTGGGCCCATGCAGCAGGGGATTGCCGCGGGGCAGAGCATCTTCGAGCTGCTCGATGAGCCTACCGAGCCGCGCGGGGGCACGCGTGTCGTCGAGCGGGTCCGCGGCGAGATCGAATTCGACGAGGTCTCGTTCAAATATCCGATGGGGCAGGGCGTGGCGCTCGAGCGTGTCAGCTTGCACGTGAAGCCAGGCGAGATGCTGGCGATCGTCGGGCGCTCCGGGAGCGGCAAGTCCACGCTCGTGAATCTGTTGCCACGCTTCTACGACGTGACCTCGGGCTCCGTTCGGGTCGACGGGTACGACGTGCGTGAGTACGAGCTGAGCAACCTCAGGGAGCAGATCGCTCTCGTGAGCCAGGAAGTCGTGCTCTTCAATGACACGATCCGCGCGAACATCGCGTTCGGACGCAACGTGAGTGAGGCAGCCGTCGAGGCCGCGGCGCGCGCGGCCCACGTGCTCGAGTTTGCTCAGTCATTGCCTGAAGGGCTCGACACGGTGGTCGGCGATCGGGGCGTGCTGCTTTCCGGCGGGCAGCGCCAACGCATTTCGATCGCGCGCGCGCTCCTCAAGAACGCGCCCATTCTGATTTTGGACGAAGCGACTTCGGCCCTCGACACCGAGTCCGAGCGGGTGATCCAGGCGGCGCTCGAGCAGTTGATGCACAACCGCACCACGCTCGTGATCGCGCATCGCCTCTCGACGGTCGAGAAGGCGGATCGGATCGTAGTGCTCGATGCGGGGCGCGTCATCGAGAGCGGGACGCACGCGGACCTCCTCGCCCGCAACGGGCACTACGCTTCGCTGCACCGAATGCAGTTCGCAGCGTGAGCGCCTCCGCAGATTCATTTTTCCAAGGCGTTTGGTACCAGGGACGGGCTCGCTGGCTTTCGTGGCTGCTCGCCCCGCTGTCCTGGCTGTTTCACCTGATCGTGTTCGCGAGGCGCGCGGCGTTCCGGGCGGGTCTTTTGCCGTCGGTCCGCGTTTCCCGTCCTGTCATCGTGATCGGCAACATCACCGTGGGCGGAACGGGCAAGACGCCTTTCACGATCTGGCTCGCGAACGAGCTGCAATCGCGCGGCCGAAGCGTAGGCATCGTTCTGCGAGGCTACGGAGGGCGCTCGAGTGTCTGGCCTCGCGATGTCCATCCTGACACGCCGTGGGAGGAAGTCGGCGACGAGGCAGTTCTCCTCGCTCAAAGCACTGGCGCAATCGTGGTCGCGGGGCCGGATCGTGTTGCTGACGCACGGCGTGCCATCGAGCGGGGCGCGGACATCGTGCTTTCCGACGATGGTTTGCAGCACTATCGCTTGGTCCGGGACCGTGAGATAGCAGTGATCGATGCACGCAGGCTTTTCGGCAACGGTCGCATGTTGCCTGCGGGGCCTTTGCGCGAGCCGCAGCGACGGCTGGCGGAAGTCGATCTCACTGTCGTGACGGATCGGGCCAACGGGGCATCTCAGCTGCCGGATAACGCCGTGCCCGGGGCTGCCCGGGCCGTGGCGACTCTGATCGAGGCTGTATCGCTTGCCAGCGGAGAGCGTGTACCGCTCGAGCATTTCCGGGGCAAGCGTGTCTACGCGCTCGCCGGCATCGGCAACCCGGAGGCATTCTTCGAGGGCTTGCGCGGGGCTGGAATTGACGTCGTGGGGCGCGCGCTGCCTGACCATGCCCAATTGTCGGCCGAAGAGCTCAGCTTCCCGGGCGATGAACCTGTGCTGATGACGGAGAAGGATGCAGTAAAATGCCGCGCGCTCGCCGGCCCGCGTCATTGGGCCGTGAGGCTCGGGCTCGTGTTCGCCGATGAGGACTCGAAGCGCCTCGGATCGCTCCTCGACCCGCTCGTTCGCGGCTGACTGGCACTCGATATGGACCCCAAACTCCTCGACATCCTCGCCTGCCCGCTCTGCAAGGGGCCGCTCAAGTACTTCAAGGCCCAGCAGGTCCTCGTGTGTCGGGCGGATCGCCTCGCATACCCGATCCGCGATGGAATCCCAGTGATGCTGGAGGAGGAAGCACGCGCGCTCGAGCCCACCGATCCGTTGCTCATGGACCGATGACGGAGCACGGAGCGTGAGCTTCAAAATAGTGATCCCGGCGCGATATGCGTCGACTCGCTTGCCGGGGAAGCCACTGCTCGATCTCGGCGGGCGGCCGATGATCCAGTGGGTCATCGAGTCCGCGAGAAACAGCGGCGCCGACGAAGTGCTGGTCGCAACCGACGACGTACGGATCGCAGCGGTATCCATGGATCCGCGCTCGCCGGATCGTTCGTTGGCCGTGATGACACGGTCGGATCACATCTCCGGGACCGATCGGATTGCCGAAGTCGCCGCGCTCAAAGGATGGAACGGTCGCACGATCGTGGTGAACGTGCAGGGCGACGAGCCACAGCTCGCGCCAGCACTCATCGACCAGGTCGCCGGTCTCCTCGAACAGCACTCGCAAGCTGACATCGCCACGCTGTCCACTCCTATCACGAGCGTGCACGAGTTCCTGGATCCGAATGTCGTCAAGGTCGTGACCGCGCACGACGGAGCGGCACTCTACTTCAGCCGCGCTCCCATTCCGTGGCACAGGGATGGCGCTCCGCACGGGCTGATGAGCCAGACGAGCATTCTTGGGGCCCGGCGGCATCTGGGAATCTACGCCTACCGTGTCGAGGCCTTGCGCCGACTCACCTCGCTTCCGCCTAGCGATCTCGAAGTCACCGAGAAGCTCGAGCAGCTGCGCGCGCTGCAAGCAGGTATGCGAATCGTGGTTGCGACAGCCTCGGCCTCGCCGCCGATCGGCGTCGACACCGAAAGCGATCTTCAGCGCGTACGGGCCTTGCTCGCAGCGAGATGAGCTTTACGTGGTCGCCCGTTTCAGCGGCCGCTTGCGTGCGCTCCCTCCACTTTGCCGAGCTCCGATTGATGCGCGGTCTCGAGCACGTCGCCGTCCCAGCGCACCAGCACGTATCCGTGGTCCATCAGTTTGGCGACTGTCCCCTGGGGAAAGCCCGGCCGTCCGGGCGCGTAGACTCGATCGCCTTCGTGGAACGACGGGGCTGGGCTGTCCATTTTTCTCGTTCTTGGAGCGCAGCGGCCGCGCAGGGCCAGCGGATGCGGTTGTACGCGACATGCGCCTGCGCTGAACATCGGCAATTAGGTCTAAGGCGTCGCCTCATGCGACGCGCAGAGTCCACGTTCAGGGCAGCTCGCCCTTGGCAGGTATGCGATTTTTGAGCGCTGCGCGCTGCGACTAACGCGCTCGATGAGTCAATCCACGTCCGGATCGCAGGCTGAGCGTGGAGCCCGCTCGAATAGTTGCCGGCACGGCCCATGTCCTAGAAGCAATAGCTGTTCCCGTCGACCTTGCAGTTCCACTTCCTGATTACAGCTTCGGCTTCGTCATTCGCGGCCTGTGCAACGCATTGCACCCAAGTTTCGAGATCATCGAGGTATCGCTCGACCTCCATGCGGCAGTACTCGTCGCGTTCTCCGAAGCTGAGGCAAAACGGCTCCGAAGGCTCGGCACAATAATCGAGAGCACGAGCGGGCGAACAAAGGACAGAACACGCGACAACGACAAGAATCGTTCCAACCCGCATATGCTTCCCCATCCGGATCCTGCGCTCGTCTTCCAATTCAGAGCTTCAAAGGCGAAAAGATTCCGCCCGCAGCACGTCGACTAGTGAAATCACCCGTAAACCACGAGCCTCGCACACGTTCGGAATCTTGGGTGCCTCTGTTTTCTTCGCCTTCGTCTCGTATGTAACCACGGGGACGGCCGCAATTTCTGCGAGCGCAATCACGAATGGGTCGGCCGCCGATTTCGTTGAGTTCGGCTTCACGAGGTTGGGAAAGGCATTAACAATTTCCTTGGCTTTGAGGGCTTGCGCTGCATCAAGTTCGATGAACATTGCTTCAGCGGAGCATGCCCACTCGTAAAGACCGTCGCTTTGCTTGGCCAGCTCTCGGCGCACCTCCATTGGCGCTCGGAGCAAGCCACCACCAACTAGTTCTTCGAGTTTCTTCCATACCGGCGGAAATACGTCAGGCGGATACAGCCGGACCCAGGGCTCAATCAACGCGCTCGTGTCGATGCAGTACTTGCAGGACTTCATGCAGCGTTCCTGCCGCGTACCTCGGAAATGATTGCCGGCAAGTGATCGAGCTTAGTCCCGAGAACGCGCGACAACTCGCTGCCCGTAATGGCGCGAGACTCATACGCGTCGAGCACTAGAGAGGTTAGCAATCGACCGTTGCCTAAAACGACTTTGCGTGGAAATGGCACAAAGCCGCCACTCTCGTCTTTCTCGCGGAGCTGTTTATACTTTTTCAAGAACTCGTCGCGCTTGCGCTGGTAGAAGGCCTGCGAAGTCACCCCAGCGATAAGCAGGCGTCGCAAGATCACTTCGTGGCTGGCCCAAAATTCTGAGCGCAAGGTCACAAGCTGCTCATCATCCCATTCGCTGCGCCTGTTGGCGCCCAAGACGAGCGGGTGATGCAGCAGGGCGTCTTTTGGTACCAATGCCGCGCCGGCAACATGGTTGCAGAACACCTCGACTTGTTGCGCATTCTTCGGCCTGTCACCCTCCTCAACGACATCGCATAACCCCGACTCGTGTCGCGCCAAATGAGTCAGCTCGTGCAGTAACGTAAACACGCGTCCCAAGACGCTATCCGAGCCGTTCAGCAGCACGACGGGCATTGGGAACATCGCCAGCGAGCAACCGCGCATCTCATCGAGCGAGATGCGGCTGACCTGCATAACCAACACGCCGTGGGCCTCGGCGGCCATCTTCCATGCTCGAAGTGCAGCGTACTGGTCGGACCAGTCGTCGCGATCCTGCATCGTAATGCCTAGTTGCTGAACGAGGTGAGCCGCTGCACGCTCAGGATCCAGGTTCGCGTCGAACCACAGATTGAACTTCGGCGGCTCCTCGTCGGCCTCTGCGAGAATATCAAGCACAGCCTCTCGTTTCGCTTGAGCCGCACGGATGGCATTCTCTAGCTCGGGTGTTGTGTGCTGGGCAGCGCTCAACTCAAACCGACGGAAGTCTACGGGCTTCTTTGCGGCAGCCGGTCGTTCGTTCAGGAAGAAGAAGCTGACGGATCGCTTATACACATCGGCGAGTGTTCGAAGCTGGCTGATGGTTGGGGCAAGCTCCCCTCGCTCCCAGGCTTCTAACCGATCGGGTTTAACCCCAATCTTCTTCGCCGCGACATCTACTTCCAATGCGCATGCAACTCGCGCCCACTTGAGGAGATCGGGGTTGACGATGCCGAGCAAGGATGGTCCAGCCATTTGGTCGGATCCTACGGGAGTGAGCGAATTTCGCGATCACGGCGCTCGAGTTGCGCGCCTGGGCGCGCCCAGCGCTTGCTGCTCGCGATCTACCACTTTGCATCGGAGCGCAAGGTCTAAGTGCATCCGTTCGATTGGAGGAATCAGCCCTCGTTGGGTTGGCGCCGCCAAGTCATCGATGCCGTCGCTACCGTTGGCGCCTCCTCTCGGATGAAACTCTTTCCCAAATGAATGGCACGCCGAGAGTCGCCGTGCTCCTGTGCTTGGTGGCGTTGTTGCCGGTAGCGTGGGCAATGTCGACCAAGATTGTTCCCGCGAGTAGCGTGGTCGTGAATGTACGCCTGTCCATCTTGAGAATTCCATGTGATTGTTACGCGAGGAGCTTGGAAGGCAACGGTTCGGATTCCGTATGATGCGGGAGGATATGCGAGTACCTGTGCAGATGTACAGGGCTTCGTAAATGTTCTTCCTGGGGTAAACCTTGGTGCTCGTGCTGAAATTCTGCGACACGATCACCATGGTCTACGAAATGGTCCTGAATCAAATACATGAAGATTCTTTTTGTCTGCATGGGAAACATCTGCCGGTCCCCGACCGCGGAGGGCGTGTTTCGCCACATGCTCAGCCGGAGGGCGCCGGATCTACGCGTCGAAATCGATTCCGCCGGCACGCACGGCTACCACGTGGGCGAGCCGCCGGATGAGCGCGCGATTGCCGCGGCCCGTCGGCGTGGGATCGATCTCTCGGGGTTACGTGCGCGGGTCGTGCGCGCGAGTGACTTCAGCTACTTCGATCTGATTCTGGCGATGGACGAGGACAATGTCCGCGAGCTCAAGCGCATGGCGCCCGTGGAGCGGCACGACCGGATCCGGTTGCTGATGGAGTTCGCACGGCAGCCGAGCGCGCGTTACGTCCCCGATCCGTATTACGGTGGCTCACAGGGGTTCGAGCAGGTGCTGGATCTGCTCGAAGAAGCCGCGGAGGGATTGCTGGAAACCGTGCTGGCGGCCCACGGACGCCAGCGCTGAAGGCGAGCGGGGCAGGGCCCCGCCCGCTCGTGACTGATCAGTGATCCTCGCGTGAAGGAGGCGAGAGCGGGCCGCCCCACGATCCAGCGGTCGCCGTCGGCTCCGAGGACCACACCGTCTTCGTCTCCTGACGCGGCGCATCGCCCGAGTTGCCTGCGCCATCGAAGCGTTCGCCGCTCTGCTCGCGCGCTGCCTTGGGTTCGGAGTCGCGCGGCGGAGCACTCAGGTCCAGCGCCTGCTGACCGTGCGAGCGAGGCTCCGCGGAGGAACGCAACGCATGATCGCTGCCGTTCCCGTGGGTCGAGGGCGACTCGCCGCCTGTCTGCGGCGTCGAACCGGACGATGAGGACTGCTGTGCGCCCTCGCTATGCGAGGACGGATTCGCCGCACTCGCCGCCGCTCCTTCCTCGCCTCCGCGGCCGCGACCACGACGGCGGCGCCCACGTCGGCGCCCACTGCGCTCAGGGCGCGCTTGCTGATCAGGCTGCTGCGCAGCTTCCGGACGAGCCGACTGCTGTTGCTGCGCCTGAGGTCGTTGCGATTGCGCAGCGCGTGCGGGTTGTTCGCCGCGCGCGGGCTCGGCTTCACGCGGCTTGCGTTCCTGCCGTTGTGCTTCCTGCTGCGCGTGTTTCTCACGCGTCTCATGCTTTGCGCGCTCCCGATCGCGCTCACGACGCGAGCGATCGCGATCCCGGCCCTGCCTGCCTTCGTGACGATCCCGTCGACGGGCTTCGCTCCGTCGCCCGGATTCGCGCCCGGACGAGGCGGGCTCGGCCTGGCGCCCGGCGCCGCCGAACAGGAACCGCCAGAGTCGCACGAAGATGCCGATTTGCTCGGCCGGCTTGGCCTCGGCACGCGGAGTTTCCATCGCGATCGTCGGCGGAGGCGGGAGCGAGGGAATCCCGGACGCGACCACGGCCGCGACCGGCGCAGCCACCCGGTTTTCTGGCTTGCTTTCGTCGATGGTCGGAACTGGAGCCACCGGGATCAGATGGCTCGGGCCCTGGTTCTCGGGAAGCTGTGCTTCATCGTCGCGCACGCGACGGATCTCGTAGGCCGGCGTCTCGAGATACCGGTTCGGGACCAGCACGACCCGCACGTTGCTCTTCGCTTCGATGTTGTTGATCCACTCGCGCTTCTCGTTCATGAGATAGGTCGCGACTTCGACCGGAAGCTGCGCGATCACCTTGACCGTGCGCTCCTTGCGGGCTTCCTCGCCTATGAGCCGCAGTAGAGCGAGGGCGAGGGAATCGACGCTTCGGATCGTGCCCATGCCGTTGCAGCGCGGGCAGGGGATGCTCGCCGACTCGCCGATCGAGGGGCGCAGGCGCTGCCGCGAAAGCTCGAGCAGCCCGAAGCGGGAGATCCGCCCGATCTGGATGCGGGCTCGATCCTGCTTCACCGCCTCTCGCAGCCGCTCCTCGACCGCACGCTGATTCTTCGGCGACTCCATGTCGATGAAGTCGATGACGATGAGGCCGCCCAGGTCCCTGAGCCTGAGCTGCCGGGCGACTTCCTCCGCCGCTTCCAGATTGGTCTGTAGCGCCGTGGTTTCGATGTCGGCGCCGCGCGTTGCGCGAGCCGAGTTGATGTCGATCGCGACCAGCGCCTCGGTGGGATCGATGACGATCGACCCGCCGGAGGGCAGGTTTACCTTGTGCGAATGCGCCGACTCGATCTGGTTCTCGATCTGGAAGCGCGTGAAGAGCGGGACCGCATCCTCGTAGAACTTGAGCTTGCGCAGCGCCGCCGGCATGAAGCGCTGCATGTATTCCTGCGCTTCGGCGAACACCTCGCGGTTGTCGATCAGGATTTCGCCGATGTCATCCGAGAGATAGTCGCGCAACGCCCGGATGATGGCTTTCGACTCCTGGTAGATCAGGAACGGGGCGGGACGGCCCTGGGCCGCCGAGGAAATGGCGTCCCAGACCTGCTTGAGGTTGTCCAGATCCCACTGCAGCTCCTCGGCGGAGCGGCCGACGCCGGCAGTGCGGACGATCGCGCCCATGCCGTCAGGGATGTGCACCTGATCGAGCGCCTCGCGCAACTGCTCGCGCTCCTCGCCCTCGATGCGCCGCGATACCCCGCCCGCGCGGGCGTTGTTCGGCATCAAGACCAGGAAGCGTCCCGCCAGGCTGATGAAGGTCGTGAGCGCCGCCCCCTTGGTGCCGCGCTCCTCCTTCTCGACCTGGACGATCAGCTCCTGGCCTTCCTCGAGAAGCTCGCGAATGTTGGCGCGGCCGGGGGTCTGACCGTTCTTGAAGTATTCCTTGGAGATCTCCTTGAGCGGCAGGAAGCCATGGCGCTCGGCGCCGTAATCGACGAAGCACGCCTCGAGGCTTGGCTCGATGCGGGTGATGCGCCCTTTGTAGACGTTGGCTTTCTTCTGCTCGCGGGAGGGAATTTCTATGTCGAGATCGTAGATCCTCTGTCCATCAACCAGTGCGACGCGCAACTCCTCTTCTTGAGTTGCGTTGACGAGCATTCGCTTCATG
>DASVCI010000053.1:0-23052 GCA_036381695.1 Steroidobacteraceae bacterium | reverse complement strand
GCCGTAGCTGGCTCGCCGGCCGCTCGCGCGATGAATGACCGTGCTGCTCTCGGTCACGCACTCGCCTTCGGGTACGCCCCATCGCTTGGCGGCCGCGGCCACCAGCATCGCCCGGCCGGCGGCTCCCGCGCGACGGAGCTGGTCCCAGCTCGATGGAATCGAGCGCGAGCCTCCGGCCATCTGTCGACCGTACACGCTCGGATTGATCGGAGCCTGCTCGACGCGCACGTGCGACCAGTCGGCATCCAGCTCCTCGGCCACGATCATGGGCAGGGCGGTCTTGACGCCCTGACCGATCTCGGGGCCTTTGGAGTAGATCGTGATCTGCCCGTCGGGCGCGATGCGCAGGAATGCATTCGGCGTGAAGGGGCGGGCGGAGCTCCCCGTCGTTGCCTGTGCAACGCGATCGCCGACGTAGAACGCGAGCACCAGCCCGCCGCCCGCGAGGCCCGTGAGCTTGAGGAAGGAGCGTCGCGTCATCTCGTGGTGCTGCACGCAGGCCTCGGCGGCTCGCATGACCTCAGCGGCGTAAGTGTCTGCGCGCAAGGGTTCGACTGCGCTCATGGTCCTGTCCTCACTCGTGCCGATCGGAGGCGAGAGCTTTCGCCGCGGCGTGAATCGCTTTGCGAATGCGCAGGTAAGTGCCGCAGCGGCAGAGATTGCCGCTCATGGCTTCGTCGATGTCCTGGTCCGTCGGGCGCGGCTTCTCTTTCAAAAGCGCCGCGGCGGACATGATCTGGCCCGCCTGGCAATACCCGCATTGCGGCACATCGTGCTCGATCCAGGCGGCTTGCAGCGGGTGGAGCTTGCCGTCCTCGCCCGCGAGCCCTTCGATGGTCGTGATCCGCTGCCCGACCGCAGCGCTCGCGGGCAGCGAGCATGAGCGCACTGCAGCGTCGTTCAGGTGCACCGTGCAGGCGCCGCATTGCGCGATTCCGCAACCGTACTTGGTCCCGACCAGATTCAGGTGATCGCGAAGCACCCAGAGGAGCGGCGTCGACGGATCGATGTCGCCCAAGTCGTGTTCCTTGCCGTTTACGTTGAGGCGCATGGTGAGCTTCCCGTGTCTTGGCGGTCGCCGGGCCCTCAGCAGCTTGTGCGCTTGACCGCGTGGCGGCGCGGGTTCCGGTGCTATCGGGCCGGAGCCGGAGTGCTAAAGGGCACCGGATCAGGGCTTCCCTGGCGATTTTCCCCCCTCGCCAGGAGCGCCGGCAACGCTCTTGACCGCTCTTGACCGTCCGATGGCAACGCTTTATCGCACGATCAGGCTTCGTAGCGCGCCGTCGGCCGCCCGGCGCGGGCTTGCCCGTATAATCCCCGCCTTTTACGCGGGAGAAGACTCTTGAGCGAGAGCGCAGCCCCCAATCCCGGCACCGACGGAGCGATCCAGTCCGACGTGGTCATCATCGGCGCGGGCCCGTGCGGCCTGTTCCAGATCTTCGAGCTGGGCCTGCTCGGCATCCACGCGCACGTGGTCGACTCGCTCAAGCACCCTGGTGGGCAGTGCAGCGAGCTCTATCCCGACAAGCCCATCTACGACATTCCGGCACTCCCGGTCTGCGGCGCGCAGGAGCTGATCGATCGCCTGCTCGCGCAGGCGAAGCCCTTCAACGCGCAGTTTCATCTCGGCGAGGAAGTCACCGAGCTCAAAGTGCTCGAGGATCAAACGTTCCTGCTGCGCACCTCGCTCGGCACTCGCTTTCACGCGCGAGCGGTCGTGATCGCGGCCGGGCTGGGCTCGTTCCAGCCGCGGCGGCTCGGGCTCGAGGGTTCCGAGGCGTTCGAGGGTCGGAACATTCACTACCGCGTGAAGAATGCGGCGGATTTCATCGGCAAGCGCCTGTTGATCTTCGGAGGAGGCGATTCGGCGCTCGATTGGACGCTCGAGCTGGTCGGCAAGGCGCGCAGCGTCACGCTCGTGCATCGCCGCCCCGAGTTCCGCGCTGCGCCCGCATCGGTCGCCAAGATGCGGGATCTGGTGAGCCACGGCAGCATGCGCTACGTCGAGGGGATTGCGCATTCGCTGATCGTCGAGAACGGCGAGTTCCGCGGCGTTCGCGTGAAGTCCATGGACGGCACGATGCATGAGCTCGAGGGCGATCACGCGCTCGTGTTCTTCGGGCTGCACCCGCGCCTGGGGCCCATTGCCGAGTGGGGCCTCGCTATCGACAAACGCGCGATCGTGGTGGATACGGAGAAATTCCAGACCAGCATTCCGGGCGTGTTCGCGGTCGGCGACATCAATACGTATCCCGGCAAGAAGAAGCTGATCCTTTCGGGCTTCCACGAGGCGGCGCTCGCCGCCTTCGCCATCGCCCATCACCTGAACCCGGCCAAGAAAGTGCCCCTGCAATACACCACCACGAGCCCGATCATGCACAAGCGGCTTGGCGTGGCCGGCCCGGGCGGCAAGCACTGAAAAGAATCAGGACATATCCAAAGCATATTTCAGGCCCGTCGGCCCGGGGCTACAGTCGCCCGGGCCATGTATCAGTACGACCGGATCGACCAGCGGCTCGTGGAGGAGCGGGTCGCGCAGTTTCGCGACCAGACGCGGCGGTACCTGGCCGGCCAGCTCACCGAGGACGATTTCCGCTCGCTGAGGCTCCGCAACGGCCTGTACATCCAGCGTCACGCGCCGATGCTGCGCATCTCGATCCCGTACGGCCTGTTGTCGACGAGACAGCTTCGGATGCTGGCGCGAGTCTCGCGCGAATACGATCGAGGATACGGGCACTTCACCACGCGCCAGAACTTCCAGCTCAACTGGCCGAAGCTCGAGACGGTCCCGGACATCCTCGAGCACCTGGCAACCGTGCAGATGCACGCCATCCAGACGAGCGGCAATTGCGTGCGCAACGTGACGGCCGATCACTTCGCCGGCGTCGCGCCGGATGAGCTGGAAGATCCACGGCCCTGGTGCGAATACATCCGTCAGTGGGCGGCGCTGCATCCGGAGTTTTCGTATCTGCCGCGCAAGTTCAAGATCGCGGTCACGGGCTCGCCGCAGGACAGGGCAGCTTCCAAGGTGCACGACGTGGGCTTGCACCTGGTTCGCAACCAGGACGGCGAGATTGGTTTCGAGGTGCTCGTGGGCGGCGGTCTCGGCCGCGCGCCGATGATCGGGCACGTGATCCGCGAGTTCCTGCCCAAGCGCGAGCTGCTCGCGTATCTCGAAGCGATCCTCCGCGTCTATAACCTCGAAGGGCGCCGCGACAACATTCACAAGGCCCGCATCAAGATTCTCGTGAAGGCGCTCGGCCCGGAGAAATTCCGCGAGCTGGTCGAGGCGGAATGGGAAGCGGCACGCGAGACGGCGCCCGTCTTCGATGAGGCGCAGTTCGAGCGCATTAAATCGTTCTTCGCTCCACCTCCCTACGAGGCGTTGCAGGACGAGGACGTCGTCACAGGCAAGCCGGCCGGGTTTCGCAAGTGGTACGAGCGCAATACGCGCCGCCACAAGGTTCCCGGCTATCGCGCCGTCATCGTCTCGTTGAAATCGCCGACTCGTCCTCCGGGCGACATGACGCACGAGGAGATGGATCGGGTCGCCGATCTCGCCGATCGATACTCGTTTGGCCTCGTGCGCGCGACGCACGATCAGAACCTCGTGTTCGCGGATGTGCCTCAGCGCGACCTGTTCGATGTGTGGCAGGCGCTCGAGGGGCTCGATCTCGCCACCCCGAACATCGGCACGCTCACCGACATGATCTGCTGCCCGGGGCTGGATCTGTGCGGGCTCGCCAACGCCCGTACAGTCCCGATCGCGCGGCAGATCAACGAGCGCTTCGACGAGCTCGATTATCTCTACGACCTGGGTCCGATCGAGCTCAAGATGTCGGGCTGCATGAACGGCTGCGGCCATCATTCGGTCGGCCACATCGGCATCCTCGGCGTCGATAAGGGCGGCGAGGAGTGGTACCAGATCACCCTAGGCGGCTCCTCGAGCGGCGCGGACGCCTCGCTCGGCCAGGTGATCGGCCCGTCGGTCGCCTTCGATCGAGTGGTCGATACGATCGAGCGCATTTTGAGCGTATATCTCGCCGAGCGGCAGGAGGAGGAGACCTTCCTCGAGACCGTACGCCGCATCGGCATCGCCCCTTTCAAGGCCCGCGTTTATGCGCCGTCTCATCAGGCAGCGTGAGATCGTTTCCGACGAGTGGCGATATGCGGACGAGGACCCGCTCGGCGGCGAGCGCGCGCTGATCCTGCCGTTCGCGCGCTGGAAGGAAGAGCGCGAGCGTTGGTGGCTTTGGGACGGGCGCCTCGGCGTGCGGGTCGGCCCGGCGGACCCGGTCGGCGCGCTCGAGCAGGACTTCCTGCGCCTCGCCCTCGTGGCGATCGAGTTCGGCAGCATGGCCGAGGGCCGCGGCTACAGCCAGGCGCAGCTCCTGCGCAAGCGATACAAGTTCGCAGGCGAGTTGCGCGCCGTCGGCAACGTCAAGCGCGATCAGCTCTTCTTCCTCGCGCGCTGCGGCTTCGACTCGTTCGAGCTGCCGCCGGAGGAGGACCTCGAAGGCGCGCTCGCCTCGTTCAACGACTTCTCCGTCGCTTATCAGTCCGCCGTCGACCTCGGGCTGTCCCTGGAGCGACGCGTGCTCTGAGCGCAGGCTGACCATGGAAGGCGCGGTGCTCATCGAGCTCTGATCTCCCCCCTCTTCGAGGCCGTACGCCGCAAGGGCAGGGCGCCCTTGTGGCAGAATCCCGGCCGCCGCTCACGCGCACGCCGTATCGGTCATGGCGCCGGCGCGACTGGCGGATTCAAGCCATTCATGAGACGAATCGTTCTGGTGGGGCTCCTCGAGCCCTGGGCCATCGAAGCCGGAGTCGGGGCGTCCAGCCTCTATGAGACCCTGGCCGGCTATGCACGCCGCGGTTGGGACGTGCATTACGTGACCAACAACGAGCGTCGTCTGCCCGGCACTGCGCACGAGCGCAACATCGATGTGGACGTCCCGGGGCTCACGATTCATCGATTCGACCTGCCGACGCCTTTGCGCAAGTGGCCGCGCTTGCAGGCGAAGCTGGATCGTCTCTTCTTCTTCCCGTTGTGGGCCGCACTGGCGCTCAGAAGGCTTTCGATCCCGGCGGATGTGCTCTACGGCTACGAAGCAGCCGGCGTGCTCGCTGTTCGATGGTTCAGGAGACTGACTCGCTCCAGGGCGTTTTGCGTCAGTCGCTTTGAGGGCACTGTGACGTATGCGGAGCGCATGCTTCGCTGGTCGTTCGCACTTCGCAAGCTCGAGCTGCTCCTCGCCTATCGTGCGAAAGCCGACGCATTCATCGTGACGAACGACGGCACGAGCGCAGATGTGGTGCTGCAACGTTGGAACAAGCATCTGCGCGGTTACAACCTGCTGCACATTCGTAACGGCATCGACAAGGAGCTGTTCCTCCAGCCGCAGTCGAGGCCAGCCGTGCTGAGCGAGCTCGGGCTCGACCCGGAGCGCTTCTATCTGCTGGCGGTCAGTCAGCTCCTTCCCGGTAAGCGCGTCGATCGCAGCGTCGAGCTCATGGCCCACCTTCCCGACGCGCTTCTGATCGTGTGTGGCGATGGCGAGCAGCTCGAAGAGCTGAAAGCGCTCGCTTCGCGTCTCGGGGTCTCGGAGCGAGTGCATTTCCTGAAAGGCACGAGTCGCGAGCGTGTCGCTGCGCTGATGAACGTCTGCGACATGTTCACCTCGCTCTACGATGTGAGCAACTGCGGCAACCCTCTGTTCGAAGCGCTCCTGTGCGGCCAGTGCATCGTGACGCTGGACAATGGCGGGACGGGCCAAGTGATCCGAGACGGAGTCAACGGGCGGCTCGTGGCGTTGCGCAATTTGCATCGTCTGCCGGACTACGTGCGCGCGCTGATCGATTCACCCGAGGAGCGCGCCCGGCTCGAGGCGGGCGCGCGGGAGTGGGCAGCCCGGGAGATGCGCACCTGGACGGAGCGCATCGACTACGAGATCGACTGGCTGATGTCCCGGATGTGAGCGCTCAGCTGCGCGCCGCCTGGCGCGCGGGCGAAAGTGCCGGCCCACCATCGGTGAACTGCAGAGCGGCGAGCCGCGCGTAGAGCTCGCTCTTCTGCAGGAGCTCGGCATGAGTGCCGATCGAGACGATGCGGCCGTGATCGAGCACGACGATGCGGTCGGCCTTCAGCACGGTCGCCAGTCGATGCGCGATGATCAGCGTCGTGCGGTTGCGCATGAGGCGCTCGAGCGCTTCCTGGACCAAGCGCTCGCTTTCGGCATCGAGCGAGCTGGTCGCCTCGTCGAGCAGCAGAATGGGAGGATCTTTGAGCACGGCGCGCGCGATTGCGATCCGCTGCCGCTGGCCGCCTGAAAGACGCGTGCCGCGCTCGCCCAGAAACGTGTCGTAGCCTTGCGGGAGCTCGCGGATGAACGTGTCCGCACCGGCTGCCCGTGCCGCCGCTTCGATTTCCGCATCGGTTGCCGTCGGCCTTCCGTAACGGATGTTCTCGCGTGCGGTGGCGCCGAACAGCACGGTCTCCTGCGGAACGAGCCCGATTCGCGAGCGCAGCGCCTCGGGGTCGGCGTTTCTGATGTCGATACCGTCGATCACGACGCGACCCGAGGCCGGATCGTAGAACCTGAGCAGGAGCTGGAACATCGTGCTCTTGCCCGCACCCGACGGGCCGACGAAAGCGACCGTCTCACCCGGCTCGATCTCGAGCGACACCTCCTCGAGAGCGAGCGTCTCGGGCCGCGAGGGGTAGCGAAACGACACGCTCTCGAGGCGGATGTGCCCGCGCGCTGCGGCCGGAAAGGCTTGCGGACGCGGCGGCGCGACGATGGTGGGCAGCGCAT
Source organism: Steroidobacteraceae bacterium (assembly GCA_036381695.1). Classification (GTDB taxonomy): domain Bacteria; phylum Pseudomonadota; class Gammaproteobacteria; order Steroidobacterales; family Steroidobacteraceae; genus Steroidobacter. Next base: position 16,237 of record DASVCI010000053.1, on the reverse strand, counting down.
TCTTGAGCTCGACCAGTCGCTCCATCGCGCCAGCCGCGCGCTGCACTTCGCCCCACATCTCGCTGAGCGAGGCGACGGATGCGGCGACGTACACGGCGTAGATCAGGAACTGGCCCAGCTCGCCTCCGGTCATTTCCCCGGCGAGCACGCGATGGGCGCCCTGCCAGAGGACGAAGGTCACCGCGCCGAAGACTGTCACTGTGCCGAGCGCAGTCAGCAGAGCCCGCACTCGCGTGCGGCGCACCGCCGCATCGAACGAGTCTTCGACCGCGCGGGTGTAACGCTCGCTGTTGAGCTTCTCGAGCGTGAACGCCTGAACGGTCTGGATAGCATTCAACGTCTCGCCCGCCAAGCCGCTCGTATCCGCGACTCGATCCTGCGCTTCTCGTGACAGCGCTCTCAGGCGCCGGCCTACCAGGATGATCGGCGCGACGACCAGCGGGATCAGCAGCAGGATCATGCCGGCCAGCGTCGGGCTCGTCACGATCAGCAGCGCGAGCGCGCCGACGAGCTGGATCGCCGAGCGCAGCGTGATGGACAGGTTCACGCCGGCGATGGACTGCACGAGCGTCGTATCGGTGGTGAGGCGCGACAACACTTCGCCAGTGCGCGTCACTTCGAAGAACGTCGGATCCATTCGGATCACGCGCTCGTACACATCCGAGCGCAGATCGGCGACGACTCGCTCGCCGAGCCAGGTCACCAGGTAATACCTGAGCGCCGCGAACACACTGAACGCGGCCGCCGCGGCGAGGAACGCTACGAAGTACTTGTCGATCGTGGCGCGGTCCTGCACCGCCATGCCCTTGTCGATCACATCCCGGAACGCAATGGGCAGGACGAGCATCGCCGCCGAAGCGATGAGCAAAGCGCCGAGCGCCAGTAGCGCCGTGAAGCGGTACTTGCGCAAGTAGGGGACGAGTGCCCTCAGAGGCTTGAGGGAGCGTCCCTTCGGTCGATGCTCGATCGGTTCCATGGGCGGCGGGAGGGCGGAAATGCAAAGGTCGATAGCCTACACGCGGCGGCCCGCCGGCCGCAGCCCTGTGCTCGCGCGAAGCTCGCCGCCTCGCCCGGATCAGCGATAGACGGGCAGCTCGACGTCCGAGAACAACGCCTCGACCTCCGCGGGCGTCGAGGCATTGCCCGCCCGGTCCACGAGCCGGCGCGTCAGATGCGGCGCGAGGAGCTGGAGGAACTCGTACATGTACCCTCTGAGCAGCGCGCCCTGGTGGAAGCCCGCCCAGGTCGTGTGCGCCGGGAAGAGATGCGCCGCGTCGATCGAGACGAGATCCGCATCCTCGCGCGGATCGACGGCCATGCTTGCGACGATGCCGACGCCGAGACCGAGACGCACGTAGGTCTTGATCACGTCCGCGTCGCGAGCCGTGAGCGCAACGTGCGGGGTGACTCCAGCCCGCGCGAAGATCTGCTGGAGTGAGGAGGGGCCAGAGAAGCCAAACACGTAAGTCACGATCGGATACTTCGCCAGCGTTTCGATCGTGACTTTGCCTTCGCTCGCGAGCGGATGGCCGTGCGGCACGACGATGCGTCGATGCCATCGATAGCACGGCAGCAGCACCAAGTTGCCGAACAGCTCCTGCGAGCCGGTATTGATCGCGAAATCGATGCGGTCGCGCTCGGCCATGTCGGCGATCTGCTCGGATGTGCCCTGGTGCAGATGCAGCTCGACCTGCGGATAGAGCTCCCGGAACTTGCGAATGACGGGAGGCAGCACGTAGCGCGCCTGAGTGTGCGTGGTGCCGATCGAAAGCGTGCCGCGCCCGTCGCCCTTCTGCTCCTGCGCGAGGCGCTTGATGCTTTGCACCTCCCTCAGAATTTTGAGCGCACGCTCGATTACGCGCTTGCCGGCCGGAGTGATGCGGGTGAGCGTGCGCCCCTGGCGCAGGAAGATAGGGAAGCCGAGCTCGTCCTCGAGCTGCTTGAGCTGCTTGCTTACCCCGGGCTGCGAAGTGTGCAGCCGCTCGGCGGCCGCAGTGATGTTGAGATCGTTCTCGACGATCGCGGCCAGGTAGCGCAATTGCTGGAGTTTCATGGACTTAACTGTACTCGAAGCGATGAGGGCGAGTCATAACGCCCCCGCATCATGACAGAACGATCAGGTCTTTCCCTGCACGGCAGGCGCTTGGCTAGAGTCCTTCCCGACACGAACCGGGCGAAGGTCTCACGAGCGCGCTTCTCGAGCCCGCCGCGAGCCGCCTCCCGGTCCCGCTCTTTCACGCTCGAAGGCCTCGCCCGCACATGACCGCCGAGACGCTCACGCCCCGTCTGCAATCGCTCCTCGACAACACCAGGGCGCTGCTCGAGCACGCCGTGCGCGAGTACGGGGACGTGGTCTACTCCAACAGTCTCGGCGCCGAGGCCATGGTCCTGACGGACATCATCGCGACCTACGTGCCGGAAATCGAGATGTTCACGCTCGATACCGGGCGGCTGCACGATGAGACGCTCGCGCTGCTCGACAGACTCGAGCGTCGCTACCAGCGCCGCATCCGCGTCTACTACCCGGAGGCGGGCGCGCTCGAGAAGTACGTCGAGGCGAACGGCATCAACGGGTTCTATCTCGGGCTCGAGGAGCGCCAGGCCTGCTGCCATCTGCGCAAGATCGAGCCTTTCAGGCGGGCGATCGCCGGGCGCAAGGCCTGGGTGACGGGCGTGCGCCGGGAGCAGTCGGCGGAGCGCGCGCAGGGAGAGGCGCTCTCCTGGGACGAGCGCTATGGGCTCTGGAAAGTGAGCCCGCTCCTCGAGTGGACCGAGGCCGACGTGTGGGCGTACATCAAGGCCCGCAACCTTCCTTACAACCCGCTGCATGACAAGGGCTATCCCAGCATTGGCTGCGCGCCCTGCACACGCCCGGTCGAAGCGGGCGCCGATCCGCGCTCGGGCCGCTGGTGGTGGGAGAACCCGGAGTCGCGCGAGTGCGGCCTGCAACCGCGTCGGCGCGTCATTCCTCTGAAGGTCGAGCCGCGTCGCGCGGCCAGCCAGTAGCGCCCGCGCGGCGACGTCATGGATTACTTCCCCATATTCGTCCGTCTCGCCGGCCAGCCGGTACTGGTCGTCGGCGGTGGCGAGGTTGCGGCGCGTAAGGTGGAGCTGCTGCTGCGCGCAGGGGCCGCTGTAACGGTCGTCGCTCCGGAGCTGGCGCCAGCGCTCGCGCGTGAGGCGGCGGCCGGGCGTATCACTCATGTGCCGGGCGAGTTCCGGCCTGAATTGCTCGATGAAGTGCGCCTCGCGATCGCCGCCACTGACAAGCGGTCGATCAACGCCTGGGTGGCTCATCAGTCCGAGCGTCGCAACGTTCCCGTGAACGTCGTGGACGATCGCGAGCTGTCGCGCTTCATCGTTCCGGCGATCGTCGATCGCTCTCCAGTGGTCGTCGCGGTCGGCAGCAGCGGCGATGCGCCGGTTCTGACGAGACGACTGCGCGAGAAGCTCGAATCCTTCCTGCCGCAGCGCCTCGGGCTTCTTGCCCGACTCGCGGGGAAGCTTCGCCCGCAGGTGAAGGCACGGGTCGAGAGCCCGAGCCGACGGCGGCGCTTCTGGGAAAGTTTCTTCGATGGGCCGATTGCAGCCGACGTGCTCGCCGGGCGCGAGCAGCCGGAAAGCGAGGCGCTGCAATCGCGCATCGCCGAGTGGCTTACCACTTGGTCACGTCCGCAGCCGCGCGAGGGCGAGGTCGTCCTGGTCGGGGCGGGTCCCGGGGATCCGGGGCTCCTCACGTTGCGCGCTTTGCGAGCTCTGCAGAACGCCGACGTGATCCTGTACGACCGGCTCGTGTCGCCCGAGGTCCTGGAGCTCGCCCGTCGCGACGCCGAGAAGGTGTATGTGGGCAAGGCGGCGGGCGCCGCCAGCCTGTCTCAGGACCAGATCAACGCGCTGCTGGTGAAGCTGGCCAGGCAAGGCAAGCGCGTGTGCCGGCTCAAGGGCGGCGATCCGTTCATCTTCGGCCGCGGAGGGGAGGAGCTCGAAGCGCTGGCCGAGGCCGGGGTGCGCTTCGAAGTCGTGCCGGGCGTTACGGCCGCAGCCGGATGCGCTGCGTACGCCGGCATTCCGCTCACTCATCGCGACCACGCGCAGTCGCTCGTGTTCGTGACAGGTCATTCGCGCGCCGAGGCGCAGACGCCGGATCCGACGCTCGATTGGAGCATGCTCGCGCGATCCGGGCAGACGGTCGTGTTCTACATGGGGCTGAGTCAGCTCGGTCGAATCCTCGCGCGCTTGCGTGAGCACGGCGCTCCGGCCACGCGCCCCGCCGCACTCGTCGAGCAAGGTACTCATCCCACTCAGCGCGTCCTCACCGGCACGCTGGCCGATCTGGATCACAAGGCCGCGGAAGCCCGTATTGCCTCGCCGGCTCTCCTGATCGTCGGCGAGGTCGTGCGCTTGCATGATGTCCTCCATTGGTTCAACGCTTCGGAGGCCCAGGCGAGCGTGACGGCGGGCGTGTACTCATTCCACCAAGGGAGGCTCACAGCATGAGCATCCGTCACGGGCTCGCCGACTCCATCGGCAACACACCGCTCATCCGCCTCGTGCGCTTCAGCGAGGAGACTGGCTGCGAATTGCTCGGCAAGGCCGAATTCATGAATCCGGGCGGCTCGGTCAAGGATCGGGCCGCGCGCGGGATCATCGACGACGCTGAGCGCCGAGGCTTGCTGCGCCCCGGCGGCACGGTCGTGGAGGGCACGGCCGGCAACACCGGGATCGGGCTGGCGCACGTCTGCAACGCGCGCGGCTATCGCTGCATCATCGTGATGCCCGACAACCAGTCGCCTGAGAAATATCAAATGCTCGAGACCCTCGGCGCCCAGGTGCTCAGGGTCAAGGCGGTGCCCTACAGCGATCCGAACCACTACCAGAAGGTGGCGCGCCGGCTCGCCGAAGAGATTCCGGAGGCGATCTGGGCGAACCAGTTCGACAACACGGCCAACCGTGACGCGCACGAGCAGACAACCGGGCCGGAAATCTGGCGCGACACGGGCGGCAAAATTGATGCGTTCGTCGCAGCGACCGGTACGGGCGGCACGCTCGGAGGCGTCTCGCGCTATCTCAAGCGGCAGAAGCGCTCTGTTTTGACCGTTCTGGCCGATCCGCAAGGCAGCTCGTTGTACCATTGGCTTCGCCATGGCGAGCTGAAGGCGACCGGCCCCGGCTCCATCACCGAGGGGATCGGGATCGGACGGGTGACAGCCAATCTCGAAGGCTCGCCGATCGACGATGCCGTGCACGTGACCGACGTGGAATGCGTGCGGACGGTCTATCGTCTGCTGCGCGAGGAGGGTCTCTTCCTCGGCAGCACCAGCGGCGTGAACGTCGCCGCTGCCCTTCAGGTCGCGAAGCGCCTCGGCCCGGGGCACACGATCGTGACGATCCTGTGCGACGGCGGCGCGAAATATCAGTCGCGACTGTTCAATCGCAAATGGCTGGCGGAGAAAGGCCTGCTCGAGGCCGCGGGGCTCACCCCGCAGCTCGTGTCGGCTCTTCCCGCCTCGCCAGGGGAGACTTCCAGTGCCAGAAACGGTTTCGTCGAACGACTCCGCGCTTGAGGACCCCGCGCTCAAGTTCGAGCGCCAGCCGATCCACACCGACGTCGTCATCGTCGGCGCCGGTCCGTGCGGTCTCTTTCAGGTGTTCGAGCTTGGGCTGCTCGGCCTGAAGGCGCACGTCGTCGATTCGCTCAAGGCGCCGGGCGGGCAGTGCGTGGAGCTCTATCCCGACAAGCCGATTTACGACATCCCGGCGGTGCCGGTGTGCACTGGCCAGGAGCTGACCGATCGCTTGCTCGAGCAGATCAAGCCCTTCGGGGCGACGCTCCACCTCGGCCAGGAGGTGACGCAGGTGGAGCGGCAGGAGAACGGACGATTCCGTGTGGCCACGAGTGCGGCCACTGTGTTCGACGCCGGCGCGGTCGTGATTGCGGGCGGTGTCGGCTCCTTCCAGCCGCGCAAGCTCGATGTGCCGGGCGCGGCGGAGCTCGAAGGCAAGTACGTTCACTATCGCGTGAAGGATCCGCGTGCCTACGCCGACCAGGATGTCGTCATTCTCGGCGGCGGCGACTCGGCGCTCGACTGGGCGCTCACTCTGGTCGATTACGCGCGCAGCGTCGTGCTCGTGCACCGGCGCCCTGAGTTCCGGGGCGCGCCGGCGTCCGTCGCGAAGCTCTACGCGTTGCGGGACGAGCATCGCGCCGACGTGCTGATCGGGCAGGTCAAGGAGCTGAATACCGTGGACGGCGTGCTCAAGTCCGTCAACGTGCAAAGCGCCGACGGTGTCGTGCGCCGGATCGAGCTGGATCACCTGCTCGTGTTCTTCGGCCTGCATCCGAAGCTGGGGCCGATCGCCGAGTGGGGGCTCGAGCTCAACAAGAAGCAGCTCGCCGTCGATACGGAGAAGTTCCAGACCAGCGTGCCGGGCATATTCGCCGTCGGCGACATCAACACCTACCCGGGCAAGAAGAAGCTCATTCTTTCGGGCTTTCACGAGGCAGCGCTCGCGGCGTTCGCGATCAAGGAGTATCTCGAGCCGGGCAAGAAGGTGCACTTGCAGTACACGACCACGAGCCCGCTCATGCACAAGCGGCTCGGCGTCGCGCCCCAGGATACGGTCGACGAAGAAAGGAAGGTCGCAGGCACGCGATAGTCGACGCGTTCCGCTCTCCGGATCGCCACCGCGGCGCCGCGCGCGGCGCGGTGAGGTACCCTTGGCGCGACGACTTCCGGAGGACCGCCTCGCATGACCACGCGCCCTGAATTCCTGATCCTCGGTGCCGGCGCGCTCGGCTCGATCCTCGGTGCGCACTTGGCACGTGCCGGCCGCTCCGTTGCGATGCTCGTGCGCGAGCGACGGGCCCGCCAGATCGACGCACAGGGGCTGCGCATCAAAGGACTGGTCGAATTCTCCACGCCCGTCGCGACGCTCACCGATCCCTCGCAAGTACAGGCGGCGGACGTGCTGATCGTCGCCACGAAGACGCCCGGCACTACTCAAGCGCTCGAAAGCCTGCGGCACGTGGAAGTCGGAGTCGCCTTCTCGATCCAGAACGGCATGTGGAAGGACGAGGAGCTCGCACGCGTGTTCGGCGCCGATCGGGTGCTCGGGTGCCTCGCCAACACGAGCGGTGAGCTGCTGCCCTCGGGCGAAGTGCTGTTCACGCGCAACGTCAACATCTATCTCGGCGAGCTCAGGGGCGGAGACAGCGACAGAGCTCAACGACTCGCGCGCGTCATCGACGATTCGGGAGTGCGCGCCAAGGCCGTGCCGGACATCCTGGCCCGCGAATGGACCAAGTTTGTCGCCTGGGCGGGCCTCATGCTCATGTCGATCACGACGCGCAGCCTCACGTGGCGCTATCTGACCGATCCTGACTGCGCCTGGGTGCTCACTCGACTGTTGCGGGAAGTGGCCGCGCTGGCGCGGGCGTCAGGCGTCCAGTTGAGCGAGGAGGACGCGCTGTTGCCCCTGCCCGAGGTGATCGAGGGCTCCGATGAGCGCGCCATCGCGGCGCTCAGAAAAGCCGGCGAGGGCTTCCGGGAGAATGCGCCGGAGCACCGCATGTCCTCACTGCAGGACCTCGAGGCCGGCCGGCCGCTCGAGATCGAGGAGACGCTCGGCTATGCGGTCGAGAAGGCCGCGGAGCTGAACGTGCCGGTGCCCTTGCTGCAAGCCTTCTACCACCTCGCGGCCGCGATAGACCGGACGAGCCGGGCGCGCTGAGGCGGTTCGTCACAGAGTCCGGTCCGGTTATCGCTTTCGGGCGGGCGGACTGCCGCCCCCGCCGTTCCAGCGCTATGATCGGACGCATGTTTGCGCGAGGCTCGTTTCGCTCCCTGATCGCCCTGGTGGGCGCGGCCTGGATCGTGGCGGGTTGTAAGACCGTTCCGACAGTTCCGCCGGTCGAGGCCCCGCCCCTCGAGCTGATCGAAGCCGCGCCGCTGGCGCTGCCTGCGGGCTGCGAAGTCACCGAAAGCCTCTTCGTCGAGTTCACTGTCCGCACCGACGGCCGGCCCGACAATCTGAAACTGCCCTCCGCGCCCGCCTGCGCACGTGAGGCGCTTACCGCCTGGGTGGGCTCGTTCCGTTATGCACCGCCGCCTGTGGACACACCCTCGGGCGTCGAATGGCTTCTCGTCACGGCCCGTCGGGGATCATAAGAAGGCCGCGCCGCCGCGCTCATGGGCCGGCGATCCTGCCGCGCCCTCTGTGAGCCCCTGAACGTCCATCGCGCCTCCCAAGAACGCGCCAATGATCCAAGGGGCCCGCGAGATGCGAAAAAGAATCGTCCTGTCGCTCGGTCTGCTGGCCCTCCTCGTCGCAGGGACGGGCTGGGTGCTCACGCGGCCTGAAGCGATCGACACCCGATTTACCGGCGCCTACGTGCTCGAGGACGGCACGCACGTTTACATCGCGCCCCGGGACGCCGAGGCACTCAGATATCGCATGATGAACGGCGAGAGCGGTGCGCTCTGGCCAACCAGGAGCCTCACCTTCGAGGGCGGGCCCGGCTGGGCCGAGCGGGAGCCCGTCGTCAACACGTTCACGTTCACGGTCGGTGACGATGGGCGAGTGAACGGTTTCGAGTGGCAACTCGCCGGGGGAGAGAGGCGGCACGCAAGGAAGCTCAATTTGCGCGAGCGCATCGAAATGTTTCCAAGCGGCGAGCTGAGCCTCAGGGGCAAGCTCGTGCTGCCTGAAGGCGAAGGCCCGTTTGCGGCGGTCGTGCTGGTGCACGGCTCTGAAGACACGAGCGCCGTCGATACCTACTTCATGCCTTATATGTACGCGGCGCACGGCTCCGCCTCGCTCGTATTCGACAAGCGCGGAACCGGGAAATCGGAAGGCGAGTACCTGCAGAATTTCCACGTCCTGTCCGATGACGTAGTTGCCGCCGTGCGGTGGCTGCGCACGCAGGATTCCATTGATCCGGATCGCATCCATCTCGCCGGGTTCAGCCAGGGCGGATGGATCGCGCCGCTCGCTGCGCTCAAGGACGGACGCATCGCCAGCATCCTGGTCGGATACGGCGTCACGGTGCCCGTGACGGGAGAGGATCGCTGGGGCTACGTCAACGCGCTCGAGCGCAAGGGCTTCGGCGAAGAGGCAATCGCGGCGGCGGATCGCATCAACGTCGTGATCGAGGACATCGTCGACAGGGGAATCGACCGCTGGAGCGAGCTCGACGCAATGCTCGATGCGGCACGCTCCGAGCCCTGGTTCGAGGCGGTCCGCGGCAGCGATTCAATACTCGGCTATGTGACGGACACCAAGCTCCCGCTCTGGGCCCTGCGCGTGCTGCGCTGGTGGCGGTTCGAGGCGCAGGCTGGCCCTCCGTTCATCGACCGCCTGTATGACCCCATGGATACGATGCGCCAGTTGGACGTGCCGAGCTGCTGGTTGCTTGCGGATCGGGATGTGAGCGCGCCGACGGAATGGACCGTGGCCGCGCTCGATCAGCTCAGGGCGGAGGGCAAGCCGGTCGAGTATCACGTCTTCCCGAACACCGACCACGGGATCCTGACGTTCGTCGAGGACGAGCACGGCGAGCGACGCATGCTCGGCCATGCGCCGGATTACTTCGAGCGGCAGATCGCCTGGCTCGAGGCGCAGAGCGCCCCTGACATCCTGTAACACGAATGCGCTACGCTCGGCTTTTCGCCAGCCCGAGCCGAAATGACCCGTTCCGACACCCCGACGTTCGCCGACATTCTCGCCCGGCGCATCACCCGTCGCCGACTCCTGCAAGCTGCCGCTTCGCTCGCGCCCCTCGCGGCCGCCGGGGGCGGCTTGTTGGCCGCAGACGATGTGCGCGCCAATGGTTATCGCGGCTGGTCTTTCGAGCCGATCGCAGGCAGCGCGGCAGACGAAATCGTTCTTCCGAAGGGCTATACGTACGACATCATCGCCCGCTGGGGCGAGAGCTTGTGGTCCTCGACGCCGGACCTCGATGCGACGAAGCTCGCCGCCGGCGTGCTGTTCGAGCCCGAAGCCGCGGCACGACAGGCACGACAGTTCGGCCAGAACTGCGATGCCGTCCAATACTTCCCGCTCGATCGCAGCAGCTCACGCGGCATTCTCTGCGTCAACAACGAGTACACCGACGATGCCTTGATGTTCCCCGGACATCCGGGATTCGTCGGAGCAGTGCGCGGCCTTGGAAGCGATTACGTTCGCCAGCACCCCGGACTGGTCGCGGTCGCCAAAGCGGCGCAAGGCGTCTCGATCATCGAGATCGAGCGTCAGCGCGGTCGCTGGCGAATGGTGAAGGACTCGCGCTTCAACCGCAGGATCACGGCGCAAACGCCGATCGAGATTTCAGGGCCGGCGCGCGGCTCGGCGCTCATGAGGACGCGTGATGATCCCAAGGGTGTGCGGGTGCTCGGCACGTTCGGCAATTGCGCCGGAGGCCGCACGCCGTGGGGAACGTATCTCACGGCGGAAGAGAACATCCAGGATTATTTCGGTCATCTGGCTGAGATCGAAGCGCGTGACGACTCGCTCCGGGAGGCGCATCGCCGCTTCAGGATGTGGAAGAGCCACTCGCTGTATGGCTGGGAAGTCGTCGATCCGCGCTTCGACCTGCGCGCGAACCCGTGCGAGCCATTCCGTTTCGGCTGGATCGTCGAGATCGATCCGCACGATCCGACGCGCCCGCCCGTCAAGCGCACTGCGTTGGGTCGATTCGCACACGAGAGCGCGAGCCCCATCGTCGCGCACGATGGCCGCGTCGCCGTCTACATGGGCGACGACGACAAATTCGAGTACGTCTACAAGTTCGTATCGGCGGATCGTTTCGATCCGAAGAACCCGCAAGCCAACCGTAACCTGCTCGATCGAGGCACGTTGTACGTGGCGCGCTTCGAGGCGAGCGGCAAGGGACGCTGGTTGCCGCTGGTGTTCGATCCGAAAGGGCCGCTGAACGCCGCGGCCGGATTTGCGGACCAGGCGCAAGTGCTGATCAAAGCGCGGGCGGCTGCGGACATTCTGGGCGCGACGCCGATGGATCGGCCTGAAGACGTGGAGGTCAACCCGGTCACCGGACGCATCTACGTGCCCTGTACGCGCAACGAGCGGCGCGCGGCCGAAGGGACCAGGCTCGTCTATGCAGGTCGCGAGATCGATGCCGGACCTGACGCGGCCAATCCGCGCCCGGGCAATCGTTTCGGGCACATCATCGAGATCCGCGAGGCGCAGGACGATCACACGAGCGAGGAGTTCTCATGGGAAGTGTTTCTTCTCGCGGGCGATCCTTCCGGCGAGAAGCTCATCACCGACCTCGATCACGTGAAGCAGGACAGCGCGTACTACGCAGGGTATGGCAAGCCCGAGCAGCTCAGCCCGATCGGCTCGCCGGACAACATCGGGTTCGACAGCGCCGGCAATTTGTGGGTCGTGACCGATGGGCCGCAGCCGAGCGGCGGCAACGACGGTTGCTGGATGTGCCCGACGACGGGCCCCGAGCGCGGCCGCCTGCAGCAGTTCATGAGCGGCCCGAAGGGCGCCGAGATCTGCGGCTGTCAGTTCAGCGACGACGGCGAAACGTTCTTCCTGAGCATCCAGCATCCAGGCGAGGGCGGCTCGGTCACCGAGCCTGTGAGCCACTGGCCTGATGGCCCGGGGATGCAGCCGCGCTCGAGCGTGATCGCGATCACCAGAACGTGACAGAAAGCTCCGGCCAGGACCGTCAGTTCGCCTGCGGCATGTAGGCCAGCCCGAGCTGCACGCCGATGTCGGGCGTGTTCTCGAAATTCGAGACGTTCTCCGTGACGGCCAGGCTCCACAGCACGTTCTTGTTGCGTGATTGCATGCCAGCGCTGATCTGGAACTTGTCCTCGGTGAGCTCCTCGACGGTCGAGTTCTGGACCACGCTGCGGCTCGCGTATCCCTGGATGATGAAACTGGTGCGCGGCGTGATCCCGTAGCTGTAGCCGCCGATCAGCGTCGGAATCCATTGCCCTTCATCGCCCGGGATTTCCGGGCCGCCGGCGTATCGGACCAGGCTCCCGCTCAGGTAGGCAGCGTGTCGTCCGGTCTTTCCGAGGCGGCGCTGCAAAGTCACTTGCCCGCCGTAGTCGTTCTCTCCGGTGGACAGGAGCAAGCGCTCACCGTCCACTGCGATCTTCGCCGCGACTTCCACGACCACATCCCACCCGAAGCGCGGTTCGGGGAGTGAGTAGCGCACTCCCAGAACCGGATCGCCGAATCCGCCGCGCGTCCCTCGGTCCAGCATTGCGAACTGTACGTCACCGACCCCGTAAACGATCTGGAATCGGTCACGCGCCACGAGATCGCGGCCCTGCTGGCTGAATCCGAATGTGTCGTGGAACGACTCGATGAGGCCGTCGAGCGCACCGGTTCCGTAATGGATGTACGGAATCGTGAGATACGCGCTCCAGTATCTGCTGAGGCGCCGCTGCACGATCAGGTCCGCGAGGCCCACCTCGCCGTCCAGGTAATACGCATCGTCGGGGAACGCGAGGATCGCTTCGGCATCCGTTGGCCTCAATGGACGGCGCCCGATGTTGCGCCCACGCAGGTAATTGCGAACGTTCTCGCTTAGCACGAACGTGTTCTGGTAGGCGTACTGGATCTCGAACGTCCATGTTCCGGCTCGCGCATCGGCGGTGTGGGCCGGGAGAATATCGAGGCGAAGCAGGCCGAACGGCGTCATGTCCCGCGCGCGCAGCAAGCCCACATGGCTCCATGCCTGAGTACGAGTTGTCGGCTCGCCTCGCTCGTCGCGAACCCGCTCGGTCGACTCCTGCGCTGCGGCCTGGTGGATGCCCAGAAGCGCGGCGATCGATGCCAGGAGTGTTGCCCGCGTCTTGGTGCGGACGAAGCGCATTGCGTCTTTTTTGTCCATCGGCAACGAACGTCCGCGCCCGAACAACGGTTCCTGACGAGGCGCCAGGACCGCGCGCCGCGTGGGCAGTGTGCCCGCTCACAGCACCTTTCCCGGGTTCATGATGCCATTGGGATCGAGCGCGCGTTTGATCGAACGCATTACGTCGAGCGCGACCGGGTTCTTGTAGCGCTCGAGCTCCTCGCGCTTGAGCCGGCCGACGCCGTGCTCGGCGCTGAAGCTGCCTCCGTAGGCTGCTACCAAGTCGTGTACCGAGCGCTGAATGCGAGGGCCAAGCGCCAGAAACTCAGCGTCGCCGACATCGATCGGACGCGTGACGTTGAAATGCAAGTTGCCATCGCCCAGGTGTCCATAGGACACGATGCGGCCTTGGGGAACGATGCCGTGCACGAGCGCTGAAGCCTCCGAAATGAAGCGTGGCAGCTCGCTGGTCGGCACGGAGATATCGTGCTTGATGCTCGCTCCTTCGTGGCGCTGCGCTTCGGGGATCGTCTCCCTCAGTCGCCAGAACATCTCCCGTTGCGCTTCGCTCGCGGCGATCGCCGCGTCCTTCACCAGCCCCGCCTCCATGGCCGAGGCCAGCTCCGCTTCGATGCTTTCGGACAGGCCCGCGTCGCGACGCGCGAGCCCGATCTCGAGCAGCACGTACCACGGATGCACTGCGCCGAGCGGATCGCTCGTCGATTCGATGTGTTTCAACACGAGCTCGAGCGCGAGCCGCGGGATCAGCTCGAAAGTCGTGACCGCATCGCCAGTGAACATGCGAAGGCGCGCGAGCAGCTCCACTGCCGCCTGCGGATCGGGGACAGCGAGAAAGGCAGTGACCAGGGAAGCTGGGCGAGAATAGAGCTTGCACGCGGCCGCCGTGATGATGCCGAGCGTTCCTTCTGCGCCGATGAACAAATCCCGCAGGTCGTAGCCTGTGTTGTCCTTGCGCAGAGTCTTCAACGAATCGAGCACTCGTCCATCCGGCAGCACGACTTCGAGCCCGAGGACGAGATCGCGCATCATGCCGTAACGCAGCACTGCGGTGCCGCCAGCGTTCGTCGAAAGCGTTCCCCCGAGCTGGCACGAGCCCTCCGAGCCGAGGCTCATCGGGAACAGCCGGTCCACCGAAGCCGCGGCAGCCTGCACTTGCGAAAGGACGCATCCAGCTTCCGCAATCATGGTGTAGTTCGCCGGATCGATCGAGCGGATGCGATGCATCCTCGCGAGGGACACGACGATCTGCGATCCATCCTCGCTCGGCGTCGCGCCGCCGCAATAGCTGGTGTTGCCACCGACCGGGACGACGCCGATCGCCTGCTCGTTGCAGAGCGCCATGATGGCCGACACTTCGCTCGTGCTCTTCGGGCGCAGCACCAGCGCGCAGGCGCCCCGATACAGTCTTCGATGGTCGGTGAGGAATGGCTCCATGTCGGCCGGGTCGTCGAGGTATCCGGCCGGGCCGACGATGGCGCGGAGGCGGTCGAGAATCGCTGAAGAGATCCCCACGATGCCTCCCGTCACAGCACCCAGCCGCCGTCCTGCGAGGCGAGGGCATCGAGCGCGAACGAATCGAGCACGCTCGCTGCGGTCACGTTGGGGCCTTCGAGCACGCAGGCGAACGCCTGCTCGGCGCTCGTCGAGTCGCGACGGAAGGAGCCGCCAATGAGGCGCTGCTTTTCAGACACGCGATCCACCGTAACCGTGAACTTGGACGTGAGCGGCGCGAGGCGCTGGTCCAGCAAATGCTTCTGGCAAAGGAGGGAAGGGCACCGACGACTGGCTTCCCCGGATTCGAGCGTGTCGCAGCCCTTGAGGACGGAAATCTGACGCGATTGCAGCAACTGCGGTTCGCCCAGCGTGTCGAGCAGAGAATACAGCCCCCAGAGCGCGATGGCCGAGAGGCCGGCGAAGATCACCAGGCGAAGAGAAAGCATTGCGGTGCGGGGAGCTGCTCCACGGGCACGGGCTCAGGGTATCACGCTCCGCCGCGCATGCTCCCGCTGACACGGGGAATCGGGCGGGCCGTTCGGCCCGCCGTCGGTATCCGGCCCTCAGGCCGCCATCGCCTTCAGCGCGGCAATACGTTCCTCGAGCGGCGGGTGCGTCATGAACAGGCGCCGCAACCCGTGCCCGATGCTGCCGCTGATGCCGAAAGCGGCCATGCGCTCCGGCAGCGGCGGCGGCAGATTCTGCCGCAGGCGCTCGAGCGCGCCGATCATGGAGTCGCGGCCGGCCAGGTGCGCGCCGCCCGCATCGGCCCGGAACTCGCGATAACGCGAGAACGCCATGACGATCATGCTCGCGAGGATGCCGAGCACGAGCTGGGCGACGATGACCGTGATCAGGTAACCCGGACCGTAGCCGCGCTCGGTCTTGAAGATCACCCGGTCGACGGTGTGCCCGATGACGCGTGAGAGGAAGATGACGAACGTGTTGACCACGCCCTGGATGAGCGTGAGGGTCACCATGTCGCCGTTCGCCACGTGACTGATTTCATGCCCGAGCACGGCTTCGGCCTCCCGCCGCGACATGCCGTCCAGCAAGCCTCTGCTGACGGCCACCAGTGCGTGGTCACGCCGGGCGCCGGTGGCGAACGCATTCATCTCGCGCGCTTCGAAGATGCCGACTTCGGGCATGCCGATCCCCGCCTGTTGCGCGTGCCGGCGGACGGTCTCGACGAGCCAGCGCTCGGTTTCGTTGGCCGGTTGCTCGATCACCCGCACCCCCATCCCGTGCTTCGCCAGGGTCTTCGACAGGGCGAGCGAGATCAGGGAGCCGCTGAAGCCGAGCACCGCCGAGAACACGAGCAGGGTGTTGAGGTCGAGGCCCACCCCCTGCTCGTCCAGGATCCGGTCGATCCCGAGCAGGCGCATGCTGATACTCAGAACCACCAGGACCGCGACGTTGGTCGCGACGAAGAGCAGGATGCGTTTCATGGAAGTCGGTCGGAGCTGAAGCGAAACACCAAAGCGCAAGTCATATTGGCGCGTCGCGTGGGGAATTCAAGCACGGCCGCCAGCGCCTGGCGCGCCTTGGGCGGAAGCAAGCAATGCGCCGCGATAAAGCGGCGCATCGTTCGTCAATCGGAAAAGGCTGGAGACAGGGGGGTGGAGGAGGGCGCGCCGGGCTCAATCCCGGTCGCTGTAGTCGTCGTCATCGTCCTCGTCGTCGAGGTCATCGTCGTCCCAGTCGTCGTCCTCGTCCTCGTCCCAGTCGTCCTCATCGAGGTCCTCGTCGTCCTCGTCCTCATCCTCGTCACTGGCCCAGCCTTCGGGCTCCTCGGCCTGCTCGAGGTCGAGCTCGTGCCAGGTGTCGAGGTCGATCTCCTCGATGTCGCCGTTCTCGTACTGGATCTCGATGAGCTCCTCGTCGGGA
>DASVCI010000052.1:0-16959 GCA_036381695.1 Steroidobacteraceae bacterium | reverse complement strand
AATGATGTGTGCGAGGACGTCCGGCGCATCACCGGGGCGAGCGAGCTGCCGCTGCTGGTGGATGCGGACACGGGCTGGGGGACGGCGTTCAACATCGCGCGCACGAGCCGGGAGCTGACGCGGGCGGGGGCGGCGGGGATGCACCTGGAGGATCAGGTGCAGGCGAAGCGCTGCGGGCACCGGCCGGGCAAGGCGCTGGTGGCGGCCGGGGAGATGTGCGATCGGATCAAGGCGGCGGTGGACGGACGGACTGACGAGTCGTTCGTGGTGATGGCGCGCACCGATGCGCATGCGGTGGAAGGGCAGCAGGCGGCGATCGAGCGGGCGCAGCAGTATGTGGAGGCGGGGGCGGACATGATCTTCGCCGAGGCGCTCAAGACGCTCGATGAGTACCGGCAGTTCACCCAGGCGGTGAGTGTGCCGGTGCTGGCGAACATTACGGAGTTCGGCAAGACGCCGCTCTTTACGGTGCGCGAGCTGGGCGAAGCGGGCGCGTCACTCGTGCTGTATCCGCTGTCGGCATTCCGGGCGATGAGCCGGGCGGCGGAGACGGTGTACGGGGCGATCCGCAAAGAGGGCACGCAGCAGAGCGTGATCGGGACGATGCAGACGCGCGAGGAGCTGTACGCGGTGCTCGGGTATCACGAGTACGAGCGCAAGCTCGATGAGCTGTTCGGGCAGGAGCGCGGGCCATAGCACGCGGGTGCCCATTGCGCGAACGGTGTTCGGATCAGGTTTGAGAAGAGAAGGTAGGCGATATGAGCGGTGGTGGCGCTGAGAGGCCGGCATTCAAGCCAAAGAAGTCGGTGGCCCTCTCGGGGGTGGCAGCGGGGAATACGGCGCTGTGTACGGTCGGGCGCAGCGGCAACGATCTGCACTATCGGGGCTACGACATCCTGGATGTGGCGCTGAAGTGCGAGTTCGAGGAGATCGCATACCTGCTGATCCACGGCAAGCTCCCGACGCAGGCGGAGCTGGACGGCTACAAACGGAAGCTGAAAAGTCTTCGAGGGATCCCTTCGGCAGTAAGAGTAGTGCTCGAGGCGCTGCCGGCCTCGAGCCACCCGATGGACGTGATGCGCACGGGGGTCTCGGCGCTCGGCTGTGTGCTGCCGGAGAAGGACGATCACAGCTTGGCGGGCGCCCGCGACATCGCCGACCGGCTGATCGCCTCGCTCGGCTCGATGCTGCTCTACTGGTATCACTACAGTCACGACGGGCGGCGCATCGAGGTGCAGAGCGAGGAGGACTCGATCGGCGGACACTTCCTGCAGCTCTTGCACCAGCGCACGCCCCCCAAGGAGTGGGTGCGGGCGATGCACACCTCGCTGATCCTCTATGCCGAGCACGAGTTCAACGCCTCGACGTTCGCCGGGCGGGTGATCGCGGGGACGGGCTCGGACCTGTACTCGGCGATCAGCGGGGCGATCGGGGCGCTGCGCGGGCCGAAGCATGGCGGGGCGAACGAGGTGGCATTCGAGATCCAGAAGCGCTACGAGAGCCCCGATGAAGCGGAGCGGGACATCCGCGCGCGGGTAGCGAACAAGGAAGTGATCATCGGCTTCGGGCATCCGGTGTACACGGTGGCCGATCCGCGGAACGAAGTGATCAAGGGGGTGGCGCGCACGCTCGCCGAGCAGCAGGGGGACCTGAAGATGTACCGCATTGCCGAGCGGCTCGAGACGGTGATGAAGGAGATCAAGAACATGTTCCCGAACCTCGACTGGTACTCGGCGGTGTCCTATCACCTGATGGGGGTGCCGACCTCGATGTTCACGCCGCTCTTTGTGATCGCGCGCGCCACGGGCTGGTCGGCACACGTGATCGAGCAGCGCCTCGACGGCAAGATCATCCGCCCGAGCGCGAACTACGTGGGGCCCGAGAACCTGCCGTTCGTGCCGATCGAGAAGCGCTCCTGAGGCTGCTGCTACGTAAGTTGAGCGACCGATCGAGCCCTGTTACAGCCTGCTACTGATCACCTGCAAAAGAAGCGCTCCTGAGGCTGCTGCTACGTAAGTCCAGCGACCGACCGAACCCTGCTATCGCCTGCTACTGACTGCAAAAAGATGTCTGCACACGATTACAAGTCCGCCGAGCGTCCCGCGCCTGACCAGGTGCTGACCGATATCGCCGATTACGTGCTGTCGTACCGGATCGAGAGCGAGGCGGCGTACGAGACGGCGTATTACTGCCTGATGGATACGCTCGCCTGTGGCTTTCAGGCGCTGAAGTACCCCGCGTGCACCAAGCTCCTGGGGCCCGTCGTGCCGGGGGCAACACTGCCGGGCGGGGCGCGGGTGCCCGGCACCTCCTACGAGCTCGACCCGGTGCAGGCGGCGTTCAACATCGGGGCGATGATCCGCTGGCTCGACTTCAACGACACGTGGCTGGCGGCGGAGTGGGGCCATCCGTCCGACAACCTGGGCGCCATTTTGTCGGTGGCGGACTATCTGTCGCGTCGCAACGTGGCGCAGGGCGGTCAGGGGCTGGCCGTGCGGGACGTGCTGACCGCGATGATCAAGGCGCACGAGATCCAGGGCGTTACCGCGCTCGAGAACAGCTTCAACCGGGTGGGGCTCGATCACGTGCTGTTGGTGCGCATTGCCTCGACGGCGGTGGCGACTGCGATGCTCAGGGGCACGCGCGAGCAGGTGATCAATGCGGTCTCGAACGCCTGGATCGACGGCGGGGCGCTTCGAACCTACCGGCACGCCCCGAACACCGGCTCGCGCAAGAGCTGGGCGGCGGGGGATGCGACGAGCCGGGCGGTGCGCCTGGCGCTGATCGCGCTCACCGGGGAGATGGGCTATCCCTCGGCGCTCACCGCCAAGACCTGGGGGTTCCAGGACGTGTTGTTCAAGGGGCAGGCGCTGCGCTTTCCGCAGCCGTTTGCGAGCTACGTGATGGAGAACGTGCTGTTCAAGATCTCCTATCCGGCGGAGTTCCACGCGCAGACGGCGGTGGAGGCGGCGATGCAGCTGCACGAGGCGGTGCGCGAGCGGCTCGATGACATCGAGCGGGTGGTGATCGAGACGCAGGAGCCGGGGGTGCGGATCATCGACAAGACGGGCAAGCTCGCCAATCCCGCCGATCGCGATCACTGCATTCAGTACATGGTGGCGATTCCGCTGATCTTCGGGCGGCTGACGGCGCAGGATTACGAAGACAGCGTGGCGAGCGACCCGCGGATCGACCGGCTGCGCGAGAAGATGCAGGTGCGGGAGAACGAGCGGTTCACGCAGGAGTACTATGCGCCGGACAAGCGCTACATCGGCAATGCGGTGCAGGTGTTCTTCAAGGACGGCAGTGCGACGGAGCGGGTAGAGGTGAACTATCCGATCGGGCATCGCAAGCGTCGGGCCGAGGGGATGCCGGTGCTTCGGCGCAAGTTCGAGCAGTCGGTGGCGGCGCACTTTTCGGCGAAGCAGACCGAGGCGATCCTCGCGCTCTTCGCCGACCGCACCCGCCTCGAGCAGATGCCCGTGCAGGAGCTCATGGCCGCGCTGGTGAAGGAGTGACCTGGGCTCAGCATACCTGAGCCGCGCGCGCCAGGCGTTTATCCGCCACAGTCTCGTATAAATAGCGCCGCCCGGGGCAAGCGGCGCTTACCTTGCAGGCTAGTTCGTAGTCGTCTTCGGAAAGGCGGAACTTTCGCGCTTCGCAGCGACTGAGCTAGTCTCTGCGGGCTGTGAAACCTGGAATGATCGCCACCGAACCCGCTCGAAGTGCCCTCATCCCATGAGCGCGCCAGCCGCTCCACTTTCCGAAGCCGCGGCGTACCAGGAACCTGTGGAGCGCCTCATCGGGACGCTCGAAACCGACCCTGAAGCGGGATTGAGCACGCAAGAGGTTCGCACGCGGCTTGCGCGTTACGGCAGGAACGAGCTCGCAGCCGAGGAGCCTGTTCCCGCGTGGCGCAAATTCCTGGCTCAGTTCCAGGATCCGCTCGTCATCCTTTTGCTCGTGGCGACGGCGTTGTCGGCGGCGATCTGGATGATCGAGCGTGATGCGGCGCTCCCATACGAAGCGATAGCAATTCTCGCTGTGGTTTTGCTCAACGCGAGCATGGGCTATGTGCAGCAGTCTCGCGCCGAGCGGGCGGTCGCTGCCTTGAGGCAGATGTCGGCCGCCCATGCCAAAGTCGTGCGCGACGGCGCCCGCCAGAGCGTGCCCGCGGCCGAGCTGGTGCCAGGCGACATCATTCTCGTCGAGGAAGGCGACACGATTCCTGCAGACGCGCGACTGCTTCATTCGACTGCACTGCATACAGCCGAAGCGGCTCTCACGGGTGAGAGCCAACCCGTTGCGAAAGAAGTCGTGGATGTCGCCAAGGACGCGCCGCTTGGCGATCGCACGAACATGATCTTCAGCGGCACGGCTGCAACCTACGGGCGCGGCAAGGCAGTTGTCACGGCGACAGGCATGCACACGCAGATGGGTCGCATCGCGGGCATGCTGAAGCAGACGCCGCAGGAGACTACGCCCCTGCAGAAGGAGCTGGCCTATGTCGGCCGGCTGCTTGGGATCGTGGTCGTGATCATCGCGATCGTGATGATCGCCACGATCATTCTGGTCGAAAGAGTGAGCGGCTTCGCCGCGCTGTTCGATGTGCTGATCTTCGGCGTGGCGCTCGCCGTCGCTGCCGTTCCGGAAGGCTTGCCCGCCGTTGTCACCGCTGTGCTCGCACTCGGAGTGCAACGCATGGCGAAACGCAACGCGATCGTTCGTCATCTGGCGGCCGTGGAAACGCTCGGCTCGGCGACCGTTATCGCATCGGATAAGACTGGCACACTGACGAAGAACGAGATGACGGTTCGGGTACTCGTCACTGCGAGTGGACGGGTCAACTTCACGGGCACGGGCTACGCGCCGCAAGGAGAAGTCCAGCGTGCAGGAGGAGGCGCCATCGAAGGGCCGCTTCGGAGCGAGCTTCTGCGCGCGCTGGCCGCTGCCGATCGTGCCAACAATGCCGTCCTGCAGGAGCGCGGCGGACGCTGGATCGTCCAGGGCGATCCCACCGAGGGGGCGCTGATCGTCGCGGCGCGCAAGGGAGGCTTCACCCAGGAGATCCTGGATCAGCGCTTCGAACGCATCGGTGAAGTTCCTTTCTCCTCGGAACGCAAGCTGATGAGCACTGTGCACAGCGATGCGAAGCGAGAGCAGGTGCTCGTGGCGTTCACGAAGGGCGCACCGGACGTTCTGCTCGCCCGCTGCTCGCACGAGCAAGTGGGAGAGGAGAGAAAACCCCTCGATGAGGCGAGACGCGCGCAGATCCTGAAATGCAACGAAGAGCTGGCGGGCGAGGCGCTGCGCACCCTGGCGCTCGCCATGCGATTGCTGCCGAGAGACGCCTTCACGCGGGATCAATACGACGGAGAGATTGAGCACGAGCTGGTGTTCCTCGGGCTCATCGGCATGATCGATCCGCCTCGCCCGGAGGCGGCCGAGTCGGTCTCACGGGCGAAGGCGGCAGGCATCCGGCCCATCATGATCACGGGCGATCACCCGGTTACCGCTGCGGTCATCGCCAGGGAGCTCGGCGTTGCGAGCGATGCGAAGCCGGCGACGGGGATCGAGATCGAGAAGATGTCCGATGAGGAGCTCGAAGCTACCGTCAGGGAGACTTCCGTCTACGCACGCGTGAATCCGCAGCACAAGCTGCGCATCGTAAAGGCCTTGCAGCGGCTTGGAGCGATCGTGGCGATGACGGGCGACGGAGTGAACGACGCTCCTGCGCTCAAGACAGCGGAAATCGGCGTCGCGATGGGGCTCACCGGAACCGATGTGGCCAAGCAGGCTTCCGACATCGTGCTCGCGGACGACAACTTCGCGACGATCGTCGCCGCGGTGGAAGAGGGGCGCTCGATCTTTGCCAACATCCGCAAGTTCCTGCGCTATCTGCTGTCTTCGAACATCGGCGAAGTGGTCACTATGTTCTTCGGCGTGCTGTTGGCCGAAGTGATCGGGCTTACTGCCGCCGAACCCGGCGATTTCGTATTGCCGTTGCTGGCGACGCAGATCCTGTGGATCAACCTGATGACGGATGGCGCGCCGGCCCTTGCTCTCGGAGTGGATCCGCCCGATGAGGACGTGATGAAGGTGAAACCGCGTCCTCGTGGTGAAGGCGTGATCACTGCGCGAATGTGGCACGGCATTGCCTTCATCGGCCTCGTCATGGCCGCGGGCACGCTCCTGCAGCTGGATGCGAGCCTGCCGGGAGGGTTGATCGAGGGAGATGGGGACGTGCGCTATGCGCAGACCATGGCTTTCACGACGCTGGTGTTTTTCCAGCTCTTCACGGTCTTCAACGCTCGCTCGGATGAGCGCAGTGCGTTCGTCGGGATGTTCGCCAACAAGTGGTTGTGGGGCGCCCTGCTTCTTGCCCTCGTGATGCAGATTGCCGTCGTGTACGTTCCATTCTTGCAGCAGGCGTTCTCCACATCCCCGTTGAGTCTGTCGGACTGGGTGCAGTGCGCAGTCGTCGGCAGCACAGTGTTGTGGCTGCGTGAAGCGAGCAAGCTATGGGGGCGGGCTCGGGCGCGAGCATCCGTTCCAAATGCGGCTTGAGGCGGATTCGGACTCGAGGACCCGCTCATTCAGGTGCGGGTCGCGGGCACGACCAGTGCATCGCAGGGCAATGAGGCAAGAATCTCTCGTGTCGTGCTGCCTATGAACAGATCGGCGAGCACATTGCGCCCGTGCGTGCCCAACACCACCAGATCGATGTTTCCATCCCTGACGTACTGGTGGATGAGGCGACGTGGATTGCCCGGCTCCACCAGTTGCCGGATCGTTCGGCGGCGCTCCTCCGGCATGTCCACCGTGCTCAGGAATTCCGCGCAGATCTCGGCCGCCATCTTGCCGTACGTGAGCTGGAGCTTGGTGGCATCGTCCGCGAATTGCACGAGCGGCACATCGTATGCGTGGAAAACTGTAATCGGCTGGCCCGGAAAGAGGCGCAAGGCCGTCTGCAAGGCATGCCGCGAGGAATCGGAGAAGTCCGTGCCTACTACGATGCGCTCGTAATGCGAGCGCGCTCTGCCTCTGACTACGAGCAACGGCACGCTCGATCGCTTCAGGAGCCGCTCGACGGTGCCGCCGATCCGGAAGCGCCCGAGCGTTTCATCGCGTGCCAGGCCGGTGATTACCAGCTCGCAGCCATGAACTTCGGCCGTACGCACGATCGCCTCGCTCGGCTCGCCTTTTTCGACCAGCACCTGAAAGTTCACGTTGAGCGGCAGCATGTCGCGACGGATTTGCTCCTCGGCGAGTTGCTGGGAATCGAGCGGCCGCCGCCATGTCGGCAGCCCTTGCTCCAGGCGGCCTGAGTACAGATCGGCAAGCTCCTCGAGCACGTGCAGGACGAGCAACTCCGCGTTCCACGCGCGAGCAAGCATTGCGCCCCTGTCGAGCGCGCGGTCGCAACGGGCACTCAAATCCGTCGCGAGCAGAATGCGCCGCGGAGTCTTAGCGGGCTCGTTCATGATGGCTGTCCTCCTGCGAGCCGCGGCTCGCTTATTCGCGGTCAGCCACCGCGCTTCTGCGGTGGCTCCTGGACCAGATGAGCGATGCCGGCCACCTGTTCCACCGGCACGACGAAAGTCAGGCCATGTCCCGGCATCGTAAGCTCGGCGGCGCGCACGATTTCAGCGATCAGCCGATCGACCAGATCGGCTGGCACGAGGGTGAGCACCACTTCCTTCTCGGGCTCGATCTGGATCCCGAACACCCTCTGCTGCTCGTTACGGCCGATGCCGCGGCCGAAGAGCACCGTGCCGCCGTGGGCGCCGGCGCTCATGGTGGCCTGAAGGACGGTATCGCCCCACCCCTTGCGCACGATGCTGACGATCAAGCGTGGATTGAGCATGTCTCAAGCTCCTGACTTGCGCATCTTCAATCTGACCAGCGACCCGAGCACCATGACGGAGAGCGTCGGCGCGAGCGCAATCAGCGCCACGAGGCCGAAGCCGCTCGCGACCGCGTTCTGCCCGCCCATCGCGGAGGATGCGCCCAAAGCGAGGGCCAGGAGAAACGAGTTGGCGAGCGGGCCTGTGGCGACGCCCCCTGCGTCTGCCGCGATTCCGACGAAATCCTTGTCGCTGAGCCAAAGGAGGAGGATCGCAAGGCCGTAGCCCGGCAAGAGCAGATGAAGCAGAGAGAGGTCGTAACTGATCCTCAGCATGCCGATGCCGACCCAGACGGCCACCCCGATGCAGATCGTATGCAGCACGACGGAGCTGCGAATCGAGCCGTTGGAGGCCTCTTCCACTTGATCGGCGAGAATGCGTACGGCGGGCTCACCCCATGCGGTCACGAACCCGAGCAGTGCGCCGACGGCGATGAGCAGCCAGCTTCCGTTCAGAGCGCCGAGCGCGGCTCCGACAGCGCGCCCGAATGGCAGAAAAGCCATGCTGACCCCGACCAGGAACAAGAACAGTCCCGTCGCCGCGATCGCCGTGCCCTTGAGGATGTCCGCCACCTGGCGCAGCGGGAGCCTCAGCAGGAAGATCTGAAAGACGAGAAAGAGCAGGACGAGCGGTGTGACCGCGATGAGCACGCCGCGGCCGATGGATGCGATCTGCGCGAGCGAGATCATGATCGCAGGAGCCCGAGCAGCAGGATCGCGATGATCGGCCCGACCGAGCCGAATCCGACGATGCCGAATCCATCGCCGAGCGCGGATCGGCCGGCGAGCACCGAGCTCACACCGATGCTTACTGCGATGATGACGGGGCCGGAAAGGACGCCGGTGGTGACGCTGCCGCCGTCGAATGCCAGCGACACGAACTCAGGCGGCGCAGCAGCGGCGAGCACCAGAGCGAGCGCGTAACTTGCCGCTAGCAGGTATTTCAGCGGCCAGCCGAAGATGATGCGCCCCATGGCGAGGGCAACGAACGCCGCAAGGCCGAGTGCGATGACGTAATGAACCACGCCGCCGGGGATGGCGCCGCCGGAGGCTTCATCGACTTGTGTCGACAGAACCAGCACGTCGGGCTCGGGGACGGTGGTGGCGAACGCGAGCGAGAATGCCACTGCCATGATCAAAGCGAGCGATCCTTTGACGGGGAGCTCCGCTCCCACGAATCGTCCCATCGGCAGCACACCGAGGTCGATGCCGACGAATAGCAACGTCATTCCGAGCACGGCGATCACCGATCCGACGAGAAACTGCAAAAACATCGCGAGCGGCGCGTGCACGACTGTGAGCTGAAGCAGGCAGACGGCGAGAACGAGCGGTACGACGGCCTGCAAAGCCTCCAGCAACTGGTCACGAAAGAGCGATGACACTGTACTCGTGCTCCCTTGCGAAAGGGGTCCGATGGAAGCAACGCGAGCCCGAGCGGCAACGGCGTGCACCGCCGCAAAGAGCCCCGGCGCCGCGGCAATTATGGGCTGGCCAGGTGTCGAGGCGAAACAGCGACCCGCGCCAAGTGGCTTGATGCAGACACAACCTGCTGCCAGCCGCGCCTCACCCGCCGACCTCGAATGCGAGATCGGCGGGCGGGATTGACGAGCGTCAATGAGCCATCGGCGGGCGAGCGGAGGGCGATTCCTCGGGCCCGCGGGCAGCGGCCGGCGCAGGCTGCGACTGAGTCTGGCTCTGAGGACGCACGTGCTCGTCGGCCCATTTGAAGTAGGCCACGTAGCCCTTGATCTCCTGCTCCGAAGCATGCTGGTTCGGCATCGGGATCTTGTACTTCGCCAGCATCTCCCTGGCGATCGGGTCGGTCTGTAGCATGCCTTCGGGATCACGCATCCATCGCACCAGCCACGCTTCGTCGCGACGCTTGGTGACGCCGAGCAAATCCGGCCCAAGCTTGTCGCCGCCGCCGATCGTATGACACGCGAGGCACTTGAGCTCGAAGGACTGCTTGCCCTGCAAAGCGACCGGATCGGTAGGCGCCGCAGTAGCGGGGATGTTGTGGTGCTCGAGCTCCCCCGGCCTCACGTCACGATCGGAGGCTTTGATGAAGCCGACCGCGCCTTGCGATGCGTTCGCGAAGTGGTGATCCACCATCACGTACTCACCGGCTTCGGGCACGATGAACTCGGCGATGGCGCCGGATGAGGAGCCGAGCAGCACCGTCTGCATGCCCCGGAACTGATTGTCCGGGTTACCCTCGATCCAGACGCGATCGAAAATCGTTCCGACCACGTGGAAGCTCGAAGTGTTCGAGGGCCCCACGTTGAGAAGAAACAATCGCACCCGCTCGCCCGCCGTCGCCTCGAGCGGCTGATCGACGAAGCGGTTGTAGCGACCGTTGAACACCGTGTACGTGGAAGCTTTCGATCGCACCCGCTCGGTGTCGAGCACGTAGAGCGGCACGCCGTCCACCTCGCGCTTCTGAGGATCGCGCTTGGTGTAGAACTCGCTTTGCACGATCGCGTATTCGCGATCCGCCCTGGTCGGATAGCCTTCGCGCGGCTCGACGATCATCATTCCGTACATGCCGGCCGCGATGTGCTCGAGCACCATGGGCGTACCGCAGTGATACATGAAGACGCCGGGATAGTTGGGCGTGAACTCGAACTCGATCGTCTGCCCCGGCGCGATGGAGCGGTACTTGTCGTTCGGCGCCACCATGGCGGAATGAAAGTCCATCGAGTGCATCATCGGGGCGGAGGTGACGCGCGGGCCCGGCACCGGCTCGTCCGATCGGTTCGTCATCGTGAACTTGATGCGATCGCCCACGCGGGCACGGATCGTCGGCCCGGGCACTTGGTCGCCGAACGTCCAGGCGGAGAACCGCACGCCCGGCGCGAGCTCGATCACTTTGTGCGTGGTGTCGAGACGCACTTCTTTGACTTCGCTTCGCACGAGGGGCTTTACGGCGGCATCGAACGAAAGCGCATCGCCTTGCGCGAAGGCTCCTGTGTGACGCTCATTGGTCACCCTGGCTGGCGGCGCGCCGAGCTTCATGTTGGCGATGTCGTACTTGTCCGGTATGGCGCCAGTCGTCCTGCTCGCGCCGCTCTCGGCGCTTGCTGGTTGGCGATCGCACGCAGCGCCGACCAGTACGAAGAGGAGTGCGGCTGCGGCATGCGGGAGAATGGATCTGGCCATTCGAGGGCTCATCGACAGCTTCCACGCATCGCTCATGTCGAACCTCCTTCATTCCCGAGACTCGTTTCAGACGGCCCTTGGCGCCGGGAGCGCCGATCGCGAGCATATCGGAGCTTTGACGTCTTAGCCTTTTCCGGCAACACGGGAATGAGTCGTCGGGTTCCGGAGCGAGCGTGACGAACGTTTCGCCGTGCTACTCGTTGCCCGGCAGTCCTTCCCTGATGAGCGATTCGAGCATCCATCCCGACACACCGCTTCGCTCGAGTTGCGAGAGGGCGCTTGCGAGCAGCGCCTGACCTTCTTCGAGGCGGCCCTGCCGAATCATGATTTTCGCGCGCAAGGCATCGAGCCTCGCCGCCCAGCCTCGACCTCCCAGGGAAGTGCGCAGCGCATCGGGCTGCAACTGCTCGCTCAGTTGCGCCGCTTCTTCGATCCGACCGACGTCGGTCAACGCGGCGGCGAGCCAGTACGTTGTGCCCTGCACGTCCGGGCTCGATTCACCGAAGACCGCGACGAAGCCCGCTCGCGCGACATGCAGACCATCGACCGAGCGTTGCAGCTCGCCCATGCTGTAGTCGATGATGGCGAGGCCACGCAGCGCATCCAGACCTTTCTCCTGCTGCTCGCCGACGGTGAGCAGCAGATCGCGGCCCCGGGTCAAGTACTGGCGGGCGGCGTCGAAGCGGCCGAGATCCAGATAGAAGTTTCCGACCTGCACGAGTGCCTGGCCCATGGTCAGCGCATCGACATCACCGATCTCGGATTCGATCTGTCGCAAGGCGCGCAGGAACTGCGCCTCGGCCTCCGCAATTCGCTCGGTGTGCCGCAGCGCCTCCGCATAGCCGAGGCGCGCATAGGCCATGAGCGCCGGGCCGATCTCGGCCGCGTCGTGCTCGGGCCCGAGAAGCCCTTCATATATATCGCGCGCTTCGGCGTAGCGACCGAGGCAATTGAGGCTTTGGCCGATCCACGATCGGATGTTGTAGCGGTTGTACGCTGCCTCCGCGCTCGTGCCGAGATCGAACTGCTGCGCAGCTTCGAAGTCACGCAGGGCCGGCCCGCAGTTCTTGCGAGTCGCCCGCAGCATGCCGCGCAGCGCATGGCCTTTCATGGCGATGACGCTGGTGCTCAACAAGCGAGGCCCAAGCAAGTCGAGCTCGGACAAGACCGCTTCGGCCTCGAGGAATTTGGATCGCTCGAGGAGCGAGCCGGCGTAGGTGTAGAGCGCGTTCAGCGTCTTGTCGTGAGTCGGCCCGTAGGCTTGCTTCAGCAATTCGACCGCGAGCCGGTGCTGCTCCTCCGCCGCTGCATAATCGCCCAGACCGCCGAGCCCCTGGCCGATGGCGAGACGGATCTGGCCTTCGCTCGCCGGATCGTCGGCGAAGCGCTGGCCGACGCTCACCGACGCGTTCTTCAGTACGCGCAGCATCGTCGGGTCGGGATCGGCATCCGTCTTCAACGCGCCGGTGTTCGCCAGCACGTCCCAATTCAGAAAGTCATTGATCGCATCGATGCGTGCGCTCGCGATCTCGGCATTTCTATAGAGCCACAAGCTCACGCCGAGACCGAGGGTGAGGACGACCATTACGGCGGCGATCCATGGCCGGCGTGCTCGACTACGTTGCAGCGCTTCGCTCGCTCGGCGGGCTGCTTGCTCGGCGGCTGCGGCGCGCTCTCGTTCCAGTCGGCGCGATTCAAGTTTGCGCAGCCGCTCGACCAACTCGGCGACAGTTGCGAGACGGCGCGTGCGATCGCCATCCGTTGCCGCTGCGATATCTTCGCGCAACAACTCGTCAGGCACTTCGCGTTCCCAGCCCGGCACCATGGGTTTTCGGAAGTCCGCGACCGTGAGCTGATACAGCATGATGCCGAGAGCGAACAGGTCGCTTTGCACAGTCGGCATCTGGCCCGCGAGCACCTCGGGCGCGAGGTAGAGCGGCGTTCCGCTGGACGAATCGCTGAGCACGGTTTGCGTCAAGGTGAGCCCGAGGCGCGTGATTCCCATTTCAGCGAGACGATTCGCTTCGAGCAGCCGCCCACTGCCGAAATCCGTGAGCTGCACCTGCCATCCCTCGACGGGGCGTGGAGATACGAGAACGTTGGTAGGCTTGAGATCCTTGTGCAGGACTCCGACGCTGTGCGCGGCTGCCACGGCTTCGGCAATACGAAGGAAGAGCTCGAGTCGCTCGCTGAGCGGCATGCTGGCGAGTCTCCCATCTTCTTCCGCCCATTCGCCGAGGTTTCGTCCGCCGTACTCGCACTCGAGGAAGAAAGGAGGCGTTTCGAAATTCCAGTCGATCACGCGCGCGAAGTCGGGCCTGTCACCGAGGCTCGCGCGTAGCACGCGAAACAGCGTCGCCTCCCGCTTCAAGGCAGAGAGCCGCTCACCGCTCGCAGTGAGCTTGTAGACCCTGAGCTCGCCGGTCTTGGAATGCCGCGCCGTCCACACCTCGCTGTCTCTCGAGCGTCCGATCAGCGTCTCGAGCAGGAAATGTTGCCGGCCGGGCACGGCGGCTCCCGTCGTCAGATCGAGGCTGCTCACGAGCGAGCGGCCTACCGCGATGCGCTCCAACGGACCTGTGAAGCGATATCCGATGCGCGGCTGAGTGACGATGCGCTCGGCATTCTCGGGCCCGAGGGCGCTGCGCAATTTTGCGATGGCGTTCGCGAGGACGTTCTCGACTGTGGGACGGCCTTCCCAGACCGTGGCGAGGAGCTCGTCCTTGGTGACTACCTCACCTGCGTGTGCGAGCAGGTAGGAGAGGATCTCGAGCGGCTTGCGCTGCACGTCAATGACGGCGTCGGACACGCGAAGCTCGAAGCGCGCCTCGTCGAACTCGGCAGTCCCGAATCGATACCGAAAGAGCGGCGGGCCCGCGTCGTCTGCTGACACCCGTATGGACTCCGCAGCAATCGAGTTACGGGATCCGACGACTCGTTGCTGGTTCTGGTTGTGCGATCCCCTGCGCCGGGATTGTAGCGAAAATTACTTGCTGAACGGCCGAAGATGGCCGCGCGGCGATCGCGGCACCTGGCCTGATCGCGCCGTCGTCCGCGAACTTCGTCGCAATACGACGAAGGAGTGAGCCCGTATCGGGCAGCGAAAGCGGCGCTGAAGTGACTGTGGCTCGAGAAGCCAAGTGGCAGCCGCTGCCCGGCGGGCGGCCGCCCCTCAACCACTCCAGGTCTGTCCGTCCCAGCGCGTGCAGCCGAAGGAGACGGCTGTGCGCGCGTCTCCCGCCTGTCCTGCGCACGCCGCGACCGGTCACGTAAGTCGATGATGTCACGCGAGTTTTTACCGCGTTAGAAATTGGTTAGCGCGGCGTGATGACTGCCTCGCCCGCCCTGCGGTCGACTTGCCCCGTCGTCGAGCACGCGCAACAACGACGGGGGGAGGCGACTCATGTTCTGTTCAAACTGTGGCGCTCAGAACGCCGACTTGGTGTCCCGTTGCGCCAACTGCGGGACGCACTTCACCGGGGCCGCGCTGCGCGCAGGCGCGGTGCAGTTGGCTCAGTCCGGAGTGGTGAAGGGCTTCTTCGTCCTGTGGGGCGCCTGGTTCACGATGCCGTTCAAGACCTGGCGCATCACCGCGCAGCAACTGCGCGAGATCGGCGGTGGCGGGCTCAATGTCGCGAACGACATCCCGCACCTGACATGGGTGCGCGTCGCCGGCGGCACGATGGCGAGCATCGCAGTGGCGCTCGCTTTGCTCGTCGGACTGGTGAAGGGGCTGTCCGGCCTGGGTGACATTCGTTGGAACGCCTCCGGCGCGCTGCTCGGGCTCGTCGGCTACCCGCTCCTCGGCTTGCTGATCGCGATCGTCCTCGATTGGTTCGTGATGATGGGGACCGAGATGCTCGGGCTGTGGGTCGGCATGTCGCAGAACATCAAGAAGCTGGCGTCGCGACAGGCCTGAGGAGCGAGGCCGTGACGCATGCCTCGCGTGCCCGATGGATCGCGTTGCTCGCAGGCGCCGCTCTGGCGAGCGGCTGCACTCGCGAGCCTTCGGAGGAGGAGATCCGACACGCCACCGAGGTCATGTTGACCAGCGCCAACGCCAATCCGTTCACCCAGTGGATCGCAGGACTCGGCGGCGCGGACAAGGTCGTGGAGATCCACGAGCTGCGCAAGCTGGGCTGCAAACAAGTTGCGCACGCGAGCGGCTATCGCTGCGACATCGAGCTGGAAGTCAGTACGTTCGGGAAACGGCAGAAAGATCGCACCAGTGTGCGCCTGGTGCGAGGCCAGGAAGGCTGGGTGGCGATGCCGCGATGAGGGGCTTCGATTTCAATGCAGGCTCGCGGGCGTGGGAACTGGCGGGTCGAACACGGGGAGATACACACAAATGATCGCTCGAATCGGGACTCGCATCGTTGCCATGAGCTTGCTGGCGACGCTGGGCGCTTGCAGCGAGGGCCCGCCGACGGGAGCCAAAACGGCGCCGTCATCGGAGGTGGCGACCAAGCCGACGCAAACATCCGAGGCGAGCGCCGAAGAAGTCGCGAAGGAGAAGCGGGGCAAGGTCCGTTGTCCTGCCAAGGTCAGCATGCCCGCACGTGCCAGCGATGCACCCGTGGACGATGTGGTGGGAGTGCGTCCAGGCATGACGTTCGAGGAAGCCGCCAATGTCGTGATGTGTACTCACGAGCTGCTGGTCGTCTCGGAAGACACTTCGCGGCGCTTCGAG
This sequence comes from Steroidobacteraceae bacterium, assembly GCA_036381695.1. Taxonomy (GTDB): domain Bacteria; phylum Pseudomonadota; class Gammaproteobacteria; order Steroidobacterales; family Steroidobacteraceae; genus Steroidobacter. The sequence continues at coordinate 1,204 of DASVCI010000052.1, read as the reverse complement.
ATTCAGACCTATGGGCACAAGATCCGGCAGGGATTTGCCGCGCGCTTTGCCGAGCCGCGAGTGCACAAGACCTCGCAGCAGATCATGCAGGAGATGCAGGACAACATGATGGCGCGCGCGAACAACGCTGTGCGCCGGGACATGAAGCCGGGTCAAGCGAAGTGGTACGTGACCACTATGGGACTGCCCGGTCAGGAGCGCGTCATCGCGGCGGCCCGCGACGAATGGTTCGAAGAAGGTCGCAACCCCACGCTCGACAGCGTCGAGCAGGCGCTCGTGAAGAAGTACGGGCCGCCCACTCACAACGAACGCTACCCGGGGGGCAGGCGTCTCGCCTGGGCGTACGATCCGCTCGGACGACGCATTACCGAGACTTCGCCGCTCTATCGCCGGTGCAACGGCACTGCCGATCCGGACGGTGCGACGAACTTCTCGCCAGACTGCGGGATCGTCGTGACCGCTGAGATGCGGGGCATGCGGGACAACGCCGGCCTCGCCCAGCTCCTGCAGGTCGGCGTCATGGACAAGGCCAACGGCTATGAGGCCATCGTCGGCACCGAGCAAGCGCTGCTGGCGCTCGATGCCGAGCGCAAGGCCAGGGAGCTGGAAGAGGCCAGCAAGAACGCTGCAGCTCCGCAGCTTTGAGGAAAAACCAAGTGCGTCTTCTCGGCAATGAACATTTGAAGGGAGAGATCGAATCATGAACACGCTGCGTAATGTCGCGCGAGCTCTGGCGGCCCTGCTGCTGGCTCTTCTCATGGATCAGGGGCTGGCTGACACGCCGGCATCACCGGGCTCCGTGCCCGATCAAATCGCAGATCCCTGCCAGGGGTCACCGCGTTGCTACAACGCGGGCACGTTCATCGCCGAGATCATGCAGGTGGCCGCGAGCAACATGAGCGCCGGTGCCCGGCATCACACGGTCACGTTCAACATCCGCTTTCGAAACATCAGTGACGAACCTATCGTCCTCGCGTACCGCGCCTCCTCGAGCGCTGGCATGGACAATTTCGGCAATCAGTACTTCTGGGGTCAGTCCGGCACCCATGATACGAGCGTGAAGGGCATCGGCATCATCGACAAACGCAACGCCGATACGCAGTTCGTGCTTGGTCCCGGACAGAGCCGCAGCGCCACCTTCAGTGTGGTGCGTTACTACGCCAAAGCACCCTACGGCACCGTGTTCGGCTTCGATACCGTGATC
>DASVCI010000051.1:0-86131 GCA_036381695.1 Steroidobacteraceae bacterium | reverse complement strand
CGCCGTGCGAGACCGCATGCGAGACTGGCGGACGTCGTCGTCTTGCCGACGCCGCCTTTGCCCGATGTGACAACGATGATTTCGCTCAACGGGGGCTCCTCACGAAAAAGAGTTCATTCATTTCAAGCGCTCGAAACGCAGGTCATCGCCGTCCAGCCAGGCCTGCACCGGCTGGCCGGCCAGCTCCGGCGGAATCGTCTCGAATACACGGAACACGCCGGCGATAGAAACCAGCTCGGCGTGAAATTCCTGGCAGAAGACACGGGCCGTTACTTCTCCGCGCGCGCCCGCCATCGCCCGGCCGCGAAGCGAGGAATATATGTGAACGCAGCCGTCCGCCATCACTTCGGCGCCGGCTCCCACCGGGCCGGTCACGACCAGATCGCGGTGACGCGCGTAGATCCGCTGCCCTGAGCGCACCGGGCGGTGGTGCATCAGGGCGGGAGCCGCGAAGAGGGGCGCTTCGGCGGCGGGCTGGGCAGCCGGTGCGGGCTTGGCGGGCGCGGCCGGAGCCGAACGGCTCTGCGGGCGAAACTGAGTCAAGACCGGCAAGTCGAGCTCGCGCGCCAGCGCTTCGACGCTCGCCGTGCCCTGCGCGAGCCCGATCGGCACCATGCCCACGCGCCTGATCGTCTCGAGCACGGCGCGGACTTCCTCCACTTGCGGCTCTTGCGGCAGGGCGCTCAAGTCGAGGCACACCGGCGCGCGCTCGAAAAGCGGTGGAGCGGCGGCCACGCGAGCGGCGAGATGGGAATGCAGTGCCTCCGGATCGATGCTGCGGATCCTGAGCTGCCCCAGACCGACGTGTCCGAAGCGAATTTCCAGCGCCGGCTCGGGCGCAGCGTCCGGGGCTCTCATCGTCAAAAACGGATCGTCGCTTCTTGGTTGGTGTGAACGCGCGCAGTGTAGCGGGACTCGCGCGCCGATGCAGGCCCGCGTGCGACATGTCGTCGGGTGGCGTCACGAGCGAACGAGAGGCGCGCCCGGTGCGTTGAAGCCCGGACCCTTACGGAATAGGGAGAGCAGCGTGGTCAACAAGCGTACAACGACCTCCCCGCGTCCTCGAGGAAGGCACCCGGCGCGCAAGCGCAGCCGGACGCCGCAACAGCCCGGATCCCCCTCGAGGCTGGAGCCGCCCGTGTGGGAGGAGAGCGAGATGGCGGGCGACGAGGAGGAGAACGAAGTCGAAGCCCAGCCGTCCCGCGCGCAAGGCGAGACCGGAGAGGACGAGAATCTGCCGGACCTCGACATCGAGCATCCCGGCTCAGGCACGCGGCGCACACCAGGAAGTTAGGACGATTGCCGAGCGGCGAAGCGGACTGACGCTCTCTACGCAGCGATTCTGGCGGCACGCAATGAGCGGCGGGCCGCTGTTGTACCGAGGCGCGCATGTGCTCGATACTCGGCCCCGCATGCACGAACGCCTCGAGCCGCTTGCCAGGCCCGATGCAGCCCCTGTTGCGCGAGGGCTGCCCGCCGCGCTCCTCACGACGATCGTTCTCGTCGGCGGCACGATCGTGACCGGGCTCGCCTGGCGCGGCTCGATCGAGGCTCAGACCCGGCACGCTCGCGAGGCGCTGAGCCAGCATCTGACGACGGTCGCTGCCTCGATCCGGGATCGCATGCTCGCGTACGAAGCGCTGCTCAGAGCGGGCGTCGGTGTCGTAGACGCATTCTGGCCGGTCTCGCGCGAGCAATGGCACGAGTTCGCGAACGAGGTGAGGGTGGCGACCGTCTACCCAGGACTGCAGGGCGTCGGCTTCGCCGCCTCCATCTCGAACCAGGAGGACCTGGCGCACTGGACAGCCGCGCTCGCGTTGCTGGCCCCCAACGACCTGACGGAGTGGCGGCCCGTTTCCGCTCGCCTGCCCGAGAGCGCGATCGTGTTCCTCGAGCCGCTCGAGGACGAGCGCAACCGGCGGGCCATCGGCTACGACATGACGAGCGAGCCCCGCAGGCGCAAAGCGATGGAGCGGGCGCGCGATACGGGAAGGAGCGCCTTGAGCGAGCGCGTCGTGCTCGTGCAGGACTCGCGCTTCGGTCGCAGCGCCGCCGGGTTCCTCGTCTATCTGCCGGTTTATGCGGGCGGCGAAGTGCCCGCGACGCTCGAGGAGCGACGCACCCGCCTGAGGGGGTTCGTCTATAGCCCGTTTCGCGCCGAAGATTTCTTCCGCGCGGCTCTGAGCAATGTGTCCCAGGACGTGCTCGTCGAAGTCTTCGATGCCCGCAGCTTCAGACCCGACGCCCTCTTATATAGGAGTGACGGCGGTCGCTCGGCCGTGCTTCCGGAGGATCGTTTCGTCGACTCGCGGCCGCTCAGCTTCGGCGGACACGAGTGGACCGTGCGCGTCTCGCAACCTCCCGAGATGGCCACTTCGCCCGAAGCGCAGCGGCTTTCCTGGGTGATCCTCGCCGGCGGGGCGGCGACGACGCTTCTTCTCTCAGGCATCGTCATGAGCCTGTCGGTCAGCCGACAGCGCCTGCGAGAGCGCATCTTGGCAGACAGGGCGCTGGCCGAGCGTGAGCAGCAGGCTGCACAAGTGCTCGAGAATGCGCTCGAGGCCTACATCGCCATAGACTCGAACGACACCATCGTCGGATGGAACCGGCAGGCAACCGCGCTCTTCGGCTGGTCGGCGCACGAGGCGATCGGCATGAGCCTCGCCGATGTGATCGTGCCGCCCGACTTGCGCGAGCGGCACGTTCGAGCAGTGACCCAGTTTGAGCAGCGAAGCGAGCACCTTTTGCTCGGCCGCACGCTCGAGATGCCGGCGCGTCGTCGCGACGGGACCGAGCTCACAGTCGAGCTGTCCATAGTGAAGGTGTCCTCTCCCTCCGGCGCCCGCTTCGTTGCTTCATTGCGGGACGTGACGCAACAGCGCAAGCAGCAAGCCGAGATCCGAAGGCTCGCCGAAACGCTGGAGCAGCGCGTTCAGGAGCGCACCGCCCAGCTCGAAGTCGCGAACCGGGAGCTCTCGGCGGCGAATCGGGATCTGGAGGCGTTCACATACAGCGTCTCGCACGACCTGCGCGCGCCGCTCAGAGCCATCGATGGCCACATGCTGCGGCTGCTCGAGCTCGAGCCGACCATGACCGCGCCGCAGCGCCACCATGCCGAAGCGATCCGTCGCAGCGTCGCGCGCATGAATCAGCTCATCGACGACCTGCTCGATTTCGCATTCGTCGGGCGTCGTCCGCTCGAGAAGGAGCGCGTCGTGCTCTGGGAGCTGGTGCGCTCTGTCTTGCAGGAGCTGCACGCGCCTGCTTCAGTCGTCTACGAGGTCAGGCCCGACGAGCTCGGCGAGGTGTATGCGGATCGCGCGCTCCTCAAGCAGGCGCTGCAGAACCTGCTGTCGAACGCCGTCAAGTTCTCGCGTTATGCCAATCCCCCTCGCATCGCGATCGGCAGCGAGCTTACGCCCACGGGGCGCGTCTACTTCGTACGCGACAACGGCGTCGGCTTCGACATGCAATATGCCGGGAAGCTTTTCGGCGTGTTCGAGCGCCTGCACTCATCGACCGAGTTTGAAGGCACGGGCGTGGGCCTCGCGATCGTCAAGCAGGTCATCGAGCGGCACGGCGGAAGAATCTGGGCCGAGTCGCAACCCGGGCAGGGCGCGACCTTCCGGTTCACGTTGCCCTGAGCACATAAAGGAGGTCGGCGATGCGCGATTGCGAGGCCGTGCTGAGATTCTGGTTCAAAGAGCTCGAGCCCAGGCAGTGGTTCACGCGGGATGAGCGGCTCGATCAGTTGATTCGCGAGCGCTTCCTGTCCACGTACGAGGAGGCCAAGTGCGTCGATCCACAGAGCTTGACCCAGGCGCGCGAGGCGCTCGCCCATGTCATCGCGCTCGATCAATTCCCCCGAAACATGTTCCGCGGCACGCCGCAAGCGTTTGCGACGGACGATCTCGCTTTAAAGATAGCCAAGCAGACAATCGCATCAGGCCTGGACAAGCAGCTCGATCGGTTCGGGCGCATCTTTCTCTACATGCCTTTTCAGCACAGCGAAGACCGCGACGTGCAGGCCCGATCGGTCGAGCTGTTTGCCTCGGTGGGCGATGACAACTCGCTCGACTATGCGCGCCAGCACCGGGAGATCATCGAGCGCTTCGGCCGCTTTCCGCACCGCAATGCCGTGCTGGGGCGCGCCAGCACTGCCGAAGAGCTGGAGTTCCTGAAAACGCACGAGGGCTTCTGATCGCATTTCCGTGGCAAAAACTACAAACGCGCCGGACGCGGGCAGCGCTGATTTTTCGGACACTCCCTAGGATCTTTACAAACGTGCATGCGTTCATGGGTTCACGCCCGCTCCACAAGGGCGTTCGAATCATGAGGGGAGCATCCAGATGCATGCATCGACGCGGGACGGATCGAATCACCCGAGTCTCAAACGCAAGCTTGTTTCGATAGCCGGCGCGAGCGTTCTGCTGCTCACGCTTGCCGCTTGCGGAGGGGGTGGAGGAGGAGGCGGCGAACCTGCCGAGCCAGCCGAGCCGCCGCCCAGTCAGCCGCCACCGCCGCCGCCTGCCAACGAGCCGCCGACGGCGCAGGCAGGTGAGGATCAGGCGATCGAGTTTCCGGCGACCGCGACTCTGCAAGGGAGCGGTACGGATCCGGAAGGATCGACCCTGACGTTCGCGTGGACCGGTCCTTCCGGTGTGACTTTCTCGGCGGCTGACGCAGCAACCACGGAAGTCAGTTTTCCCGAGCCGGGGACGTACACGCTCACGTTGACGGTGAGCGATGGGGAAACCTCGGCTTCAGATGACGTCGTCATCACAGTCAATCCGGCGCACTTCCCCGCGGCGGACGATGATTCCCAGCCTGATCACGGCTGGACTCGTGTTGCCGCAGCCGATGTCGGGATGGATCCGGCGTTGCTCGAGCAAGCGTCCACCTACGCTCGCTCCGGAGCTGCGGATGAAGGCTCAGGCATGATCGTGCGACACGGGCGTATCGTGCATTCCTGGGGTGACATCGACATTCGCTTCGATCTGAAGTCCACGACCAAGTCGATGGGCGGCATCGCGCTGGGCCTCGCGATCGATGAGGGCAGGCTCACGCTCACCGACCGGGCCGATACGCACCTGCCGAACATCGGCACTCCTCCAGTGGAGAACGAGGCGACGGGCTGGCTCCCACAGATCACGATTCTCCACCTGGCCACGCACACGGCCGGGTTCGACAAGCCGGGCGACTACCAGGAGCTGTTGTTCGAGCCGGGCACGACCTGGTTCTATTCCGACTCGGGTCTCAACTGGCTCGCCGATCTCCTCACCAACGTCTATGGGCAGGATCTCAACACGCTGCTCAGCCAGCGGGTGTGGAACACGCTGGGCGTAACGGCCGACGACATCGTCTGGCGCTCGATGGCGAACGGGCTGAGGCCCGATCCGCGCCCGAGCGGAATCGAACATCGCGAGCTCGCTTCCGGCATCATCGCCAACGTCAATGCGATGGCGCGCGTGGGGCTGCTGTTCCTGCGTCGCGGCGTATGGGGCGGGCAACGCCTGCTGTCGGAAGAGTTCATAGATATGGTGCGTACGCCCCGGCCCGAAATCGCCAATGCAGCCAATCCGAACGAAGCCGACTTCCCCGGGGCAACGAGCGACTACGGCGTGCTCTGGTGGACCAACGCGAGCGGCCAGATGCCCGCCGTGCCGCGCGACACGTTCTGGGCGTGGGGCCTGGGCGAGAGCCTGATCGTGGTGATTCCGAGCCTGGACCTCGTGATTGCGCGCGCCGGCCCGCAGGTGACCACGCCTTCGCCCGGCGAGCGGGTGTGGAACGATGCGGAATGGAACGGCAATTACTCGGTATTGCAGCCGTTCCTCGATCCAATCGTGCAATCCGTAACGCCTTGAAGGCGGCCGCTTCGCGGTGGCACTCTTTGACGCTTCAAAGGGCGGGCGGGTCGCCTCCCCCGGCGGCCCGCCCCTGCCTGGGGAGAGTCGTCATGAGTGTCATCGACTTCCTGAGCCCCGATCGCGATCCCGAAGGCCGGCGCCTGCCGATCAAGCTCGATGCCGCTTCGAACGGGGAGTTCGCACCGATTCCGCTCGATCCCTCATTGAGGCGCGCCAATCAGCTTGCGAGCGAGCTCGCCACCCGGCTCTCCCGCAAACTGCGGCGTAGCCGCCGCGAGTTTCTGGTTTCAGCTTGTGGAGCCGCCTCCACGCTGTTGGCTTTCAATGCGGCGCATGCTGCCGCCGGTCGACGGGGCGGGTTCTTCGAGCTGTCCGCACAGTCGGCCGTCGATCCGGAGATCGCCGCAGCGGAGCTCGGAAAGAAGGAATTCATCTTCGATGTCCAGGGCCATTTCGTGAATCCCACGGGCGCGTGGGTCAAGCGCCTGCCTCCCGAAGCGCAGCCGCTCAGGGAAATGCCCAAGACGCAGTGTGGCAAAGGAGCGGGCGAAGGCGAGCGCGGGTACTTGCAGTGCCTGAGCGGCGAGGAGTTCATCAAGGACGTCTTTCTCGACTCGGACACCGATGCCATGGTGCTTTCCTTCGTGCCGTCGACGCGTGACGGCGAGCCGCTCACGATCGAAGAGGCAGTCGAGACGCGCGCCATCGTCGAGAAGCTCGAAGGCACGAAGCGCTTGCTGCTGCACGGTCGCGTCAATCCGAATCAGCCGGGCGACCTCGAGGACATGGAACGGCTGAAAGGTTTCGGCGTCGTCGCGTTCAAGACCTACACGCAGTGGGGGCCGGAGGGGAAGGGCTTCTGGATGACCGACGATGTCGGCATCGCGTTCGTCGAGAAGGCGCGTAAGCTCGGCGTGCGCAACATCGCCATCCACAAGGGGCTGCCGTTCGGGCCGAAGAGCTACGAGCACTCGACCTGCCGCGACATCGGCCCGATCGCGCGGCGCTTCCCGGACATGAACTTCCTCATCTATCACTCGGGCTACGTCGCAGGTCAGGATGAGGGCCCGTACGATCCGAAGCGCACTGATGGAATCGATGCGCTCGTCACCTCCGTGCTCGAGGCGGGTGTGCCGCCGAACAGCAACGTGTATGCGGAGCTGGGCTCGACGTGGCGCTTCCTTTCGATGCGCGATCCGACTTCGGCCGCGCACGCACTCGGCAAGCTCTTCAAGTACATCGGTGAGGACAACGTGCTCTGGGGCACCGATTCGATCTGGTACGGCTCGCCGCAGGATCAGATTCAGGCGTTCCGCACGTTCCAGATTTCCGAGGAGCTGCGCGAGCGCCATGGATACCCGACGATCACGCCGCAGCTCAGGCGCAAGGTGTTCGGGCTGAACGCGATGAAGCCGTACAAGCTGTCGCCGGAGCGGCTGAGGCGCGACACTGAGGATGATGCAGTTGCCCGCACGCGCGTCGCGTATGCGGAGCGGCCGAACCCGTCGTTCGAAACCTACGGGCCTCGCACCAGGCGGGAATTTCTCAACCTGCTACGGCTGCACGCAGGGCAACCCTGAGCCAGGTCAAGTAAGGTAAACCGTCATCACGTTGCGTTCGGCACTCATTCGCTCGAGCGCCGTGATCGCCTGAATGCGCGCGGCCCCTGGTCGATGAGGGTTCACCTCGCGCGTGAACGGCAATGATGCGCCATTCAGCTCGACCGACTCGACGCCGGCGCCCCGTTCCTTCACCTGGTAAGTGACTTCGAGTGGCCGTCCGAGCAGGCGCAGCCCGACGCACATTCCACTGAGCGAGCGCGGCATCACCGGATCCACCCGCAGCGTGCCCGCTTCGATATCCAGCCCGAGCCAGCGGCGCATGATGAGACTGACCGCTATGCCGGCGCCGCTCGAGTACACCCTCCAGCCGCCTTCCAGCGCCACTTCGCCGCGCAGCATGCGCTCGTACTGGGCGCTCGCCTCGTACCGGTCGGCGAAGGCCGCGTCGGAGCTCGAGTAATAGCAATTCGATTGCCGCAACGTCGCGCTCGGCACGAGCGTGCGCAACCCGATGGGATTCGCCTGGCACAGCGCGTGGAAGAAGCCCTCAGCATCGCCGACGTGTGCAAGCGCTTGCGCGTAGCGCAGATGCGCGTGCATGTACATGAGCCCGATCTCGCGCCCGAAGAAGGATGCGCTTTCGGCACGCTGGAAGGTTCTTTGCGGACCGCCGTGATAAGGCAGGGGCCGGTCGAACAATCGCACTCCATCCGGTCCGCTCAGCTTCTCACGCAGAAGTTGCAGATGATCGCGAGCTTGCTCGGGCGTCAGCAGATCCTCGAGGATCGCGTGAATCATCGCGAGCGCGCTATAGCGTACGCCGGTGGTCGCATCGCTCGGGTGAAGCAAGTATTCGACTCGCCCGCCGTGGAACAGGGCGTAGCCAGTGAGCACGCCATCCGCTATCAAGAGGCGCTGGAGCTGCGACTTGACTTGAGCGGCCCAGGCTTTGAGTCGCTCGGCGTCGGTCCCACGGCCGATGATTCGGAGCCCTCGCGCGAGCGTCGCCAGGGTCTGATAGTGCAGCGTCACTGTCCATGAGCTGCACATGTGCTCGCGCATCGACGGATCGGCCGGCTGCAAGGCGTCGTTCCAGTCGCCGTGTCCGTAGGCAGCCAGCGCGGTACCGTCGATCACGCGCCGCTCGATGAGATTCAACGCGCGTTCGACGTGCTCCCGGACTGTCGCCGGGCTGGCGGCCGATTCGCCTCGCTCCTCGAAGAAGGGCACGGATTCCTCGAGCAGGGCGCCGTCTCCGGTTGCGATGAGATATTGCGCGAGCGCGAGGATGGGCCAGAACACGATGTCGCCATGCGAATCCTGAGCCCGGATCGAGCGCTCCCGCTCGAAGAACATGAACCATTGCGGCCAGTCGCCATTGGGCTCCTGCGCGCGCATCACGCGCAGCAGAATGTCGCGAATGAGGTCCGCGCGCCCGAGGCCAAGCAGCAACTCGACCGGGCCCTGACAGACATCGCGCGTTCCCCAACCGCCCCCTGAGAATTGCTCGAGCCCGCGTGGCGCGAGGTAGTGAACGAACGCATTGTGCGCGAACCAGGGAGCGATCTCTACGAGTCGTCGCACAGCCTCAGCGCCGGCGTGCGGAGCCGCAATCAGGCGCAACTCGGGTGCCAGCGATTGGTCCGCTTCGAAATACAGCGGTGCGACCGTCGTGTCCTCGATCAGCTCACCGCGCAGACTCAAGGTGGCCGAGGCGATCGCGCCGGTGAGGATGCAAAGGTAAGGCTCGCTTCTGGAAACGCCATCGCGAAACAAGAGCTCGTCGCCGCCCACGTGCTGAAAGTGCGTCCCGGCCGCGGGACTGATGCGGAACTGGCCCGATGGAAATCGGTTCGCAAGCTCGCTTTGCGGACGAGGCACGACGACGATGTCATCACCTTCACGCCGCCACAGAACGGGCCCGCGTTCGGCGCCATCGTCGCCGTTCAGCGCGATGTGATGCGAAAACAGGAATCGGGCCGGCGCTCCGGAAAGGACTCTGACAGACAACGTCATTTCGTGGGGATCATCGTGAGTCTGCGCGAGCACTTCGAGAACACCGTCGGCATGACGATAGATCCAACGGCAGCTCTGCGGCCGCATCTCGAAGGCTGAGGGGAGCTCGAGCAGGTGCCAGCTCCCATCGAGCTCCACGAACACGCGTAGCCCGTGCGAGCGAAACAAGCCCAGGTAGCTGCGCGCTGTGGAAAGACATCGATTGAGGCTCACGTGTCCCTGCGTCAGCATCGAGTGGAAGACGCCGTTCATCCACACCGTGGAGGTCATGGACGTTTCATCCGGGGTCGCGTGCCGTCCGGTGCGGAGCAAATGGCCGTGAGGTCTCAGAACCTGCACTTCTTTTGCGCGCAGCACGACGTGCGCGTCGTCGCCGGTGAAGAAGGAGAGTCTTTCGCCCTTCGCCCCGAGCTCCTCGTGTCGCCGATCAGATCCAAAGTGCTCGATCAGCTCGCCGTCATCGAGATCGAGCGAATGCAGCGCGGGCGCGGAGCTGAACAGGCTTTCGTTGCTGAGGGCGCTCGCGCTGGGGATCGGGCCATCGACCGTGACCGGCGCCGCTTCGGGACAGGCGAGCGCCTCGTCCACGAATCGCAGGTCGGCGGCCGAGGCAGCCTCGGGGTGAGACTCGATGACGACACCGAAGAATCCGCTCGCGAGGCGAGCACCAGTCTCGAGGATCAGGGGCGCTTCCTGAATCGCGACCATGGAGTGCTCGTGTTGCAAGCGCCGCCCGGGCAGTCCGCGACTCAAGGCCGTCGGCTCGAGTTGCGCTCGATGGGCGAGCCCGTGGATGTCCAACGCATCGGTGGCAAACGATGCCGCGTGACTCAGTGAGCCGATCACGCTCGCGGGATGGCGCCCCAAAACGGCCTGATTCTGCCGGGAGACCACCACGTGTCCGCGAATTGGATGATTGAGCGGCGTGTGATCGATGTACTGGCTGACGTAATACTCGTTCATTCGCACGGCCGCGTAGGGCGCGAGTGCGAGATCCTGCGCGTAGATCAGATCGAGCTCGATCCGATCCGAGGTCGTGTTGACCAGCGACACGTACCAGAACCACGCGGGCAACTTTTCGGCCAGCGTGAGGACGATCGAGTATTCGATACCGCGCCAGACGCCGACTCCCACCAGCTTGTCGGCGGGATGCGGCAGAAAGTGGGTCGGACTGCGCGGGCCGAGAAGCGGCGTCCACTCTACAGGGCGACCGAGCCGGCGCAGGTACAGGTTGGTCGGTCCCCCCTCGAGCTCGTTGACGACGAAGAGGTTGATCGCGAGCCCGCCGCACGCGAAATGTCGCAAGGATCCGTTCGCGTTCACCTCGACGGCGAGGCCGCCAGGGCGGTTGAATCGCTTCGGGCTCGGACGGTGCGCGTTGTCGGCCATGAAGGGCGCTGCTGGCTCGGGTTCGACGATAACGCCGACCTGTGCGCCCGGGTTCGATCCACCGGGCGCGACGGTTTACGGGAGCATACATCGTGGGCGTGTGGCTTTCGCCTGCCGGCGGGGGATGAGGTGGGCGTCTCGACCGGTCAATATTCAGATGAGCCATTGCGCCGCTCGCTTGCGTTCGCTCTCGGTGCGAGGCGTGCGAGCGGCACCCGTCCTTGAAGCCGCCACGGACCCTTTCGATGTCCCGTAAACCTGCCGAGCCCCGTTCCAGCACAGAGCCGGACTGGCGAGGGATCCTCAGCCGCTTCAGCGACGCGCGTTGCATCCTCGAATGCGCCGTGCGCTCGCTCGAGCAATGGCGCGAGCTGGATGATGATGAAGAGGAAACTGACCGCCGCACGGACGATGTCGAAGTCGTGTGCCTGAGGCACGCCGCAAAGCTCCTGGCCGAGGTCTATGACGAGCTCGACCGGGCCATCGGCACCCTCGCGAGGGAGCGGGATGAGTGAGTCGCTCAGTCCGTCAGCCGAGGAGCTGTACGGGAGCGCACTTCCTCGCCGAGGGTCTCCACCAGGAACGAGTTGATGAGCGCGTAGTAGTCCGGGTGGCGCTCGATGTCGTTGTGACCGACGCCGCTCAGCACGTGCAGCTTGCTTTCGCCTTTCCAAGCCTCGTGCAGGCGCTGCGCGTGACTGGGCGGCACTATGGTGTCGTATTCGGCCGCCACCATCAGGGCGGGCACCCGGGTTCGTTGGGCGAACTCGGCCGAAGGGAAGGGATGCTTGAGGAGCCAGCGCACGGGAAAGATGGCGTAGTGCCGGGCCGCGACGTTCACGAGGCTGTCATAGGGCGTAATCAGGATAGCGGCGCGAACAGAACGCTCGCTCGCCAGCATCGCGGCGATTCCTGAGCCGAGGCTGCGACCCATCACCACGATGTTGCGCGCGTCGATTCCTTCCTTCGCAACGACGTGATCGTAGATAGCCAGCGCGTCGGCGAACAATGCTCGCTGACTCGGCTTTCCACGCGTCGCTCCGTAACCGCGATAATTGACGGCGAGCAGCTCCTTCGCCTCGATCTGCCTGGCGCCCGCAAGGGTGTACAGCACGTCTTCGGCATTCCCGCCGAAGTACAGAATCACCGCATCGGTGCGTGCGTCCGGGTTTACCGCTCGCCAGCCTTCGAGCGAGGTGTCGCCGGATGGAATCTCGAGGCGATACGGCTTCCATTGCTCGGCGAGCTGCGGATCGTTCGGCTGCGGATAGAAAATGAACCGCTCCTGCCAGAAGTAGAGCAGCAGGCACAGACCGACGAACGCCGCCGCGGTAACTCCGAGGATGATGAGCAAGCTCGTGAGCACGCGCGGCAAGGTCATTCGGACGCGGAAGCAGCTCCCTTCAAGTAGCGATCGAGGAACGAGACGTACGCATTGGAGGCTTTGATGCGGTTCTCGCGCTTGGTGAAGCCGTGCCCCTCGTCGGGAAAGAGCACGTACTCGACCGGAACGCCGTTGGCGCGCACAGCCTCGATGATCTCGTCGCTCTCTGTTTGCAGCACGCGCGGGTCGTTCGCCCCCTGCACGACGAGCAATGGCACGCGAATGTTCTTCGCATGGAACAGGGGAGAGATGCGTCGGTGCCGCTCGCCGTCGGTGGCCGGATCGCCCAGCTCGTCGTAGAGCGACTCTTTGAACGAGGCCCACCACGGCGGAATGCTCGTGAGCGTGCGCACCCAGTTCATGACGCCGAAGATGTCGATGCCGACCTTGAACGCGTCGGGCCGGAACGCGAGTGCAGCGCCTACCATGTAGCCGCCGTAGGAGCCGCCGATGATGCCGATGCGATCGGCATCGACCCAGTCGAGGCCGGCCAGGTATTTCCCGGCGTAAACGATATCGTCGAGATCGACCTCGCCGTGGCGGCGGTCATCCATGTGGAAGAACGTCTTCCCGTAACCGGAGGAGCCGCGATTGTTCGCGGCGAGCACGGCATAACCATGATTCACGAGATGCTGGATCATCGCGGAGTAGCCGCGCCGGCTCTGGCCGCCCGGCCCGCCATGGACCCAAACGAGCGCCGGCGCCTTGTTGTCGGCGCTCGCCGTCTTCGGTCGGTAGAGAATCGCCGGGATCTCGAGCCCATCGAAGCTTCGGTAGCGCACCACCTCGGAAGCGACGAGGTCTGCCTCGTTGATTTTCGGGTTGAGCGCGTGAGTGAGCCGCGAGCTGTCCGCGTTCGCGAGGTCGACGGTGTACACGTCGGGCGGCGAAGTGTCGGAGCTGACCATGAGCGCGAGGCGCTTTTCGTCCCGCGAGAAACGGATTTGCGCAAGGTCGCCGGGCGGCAGGTCCGGCAACGCGAGCTCTTTGTCCGTCTGCGTGTCGAGAATCCGGACTACTGTGCGTGCGTCCTCGTTCACGCCCCATACGCGATAACGACCGGAATCCGAGAACGCGACGAAGGTAACGTCCCAATCCGCCTGGATGAGAGGGGCTTTCTCGCCGCTCGCGAGGTCGTAACTCCAGGCTTGCTGGAACTCGCCATGCTCGTCCGTGCTGTACACGAGTTGCTTGCTGTCCCGCGTGAAGGCGTAGACATCGTGCAGCACGTTGCCCTGGTGCGCGGTAATGAGCTTCGGCCTGGCGCCCTTCGTCCGCAGATCGTAGAGATAGACATCCTGGTCGGCGCTCGTGCGGGACTTGATCAGCGCGAGGTAGCGACCATCCGGGGACACGGCGCTCGGGAGCCACGTCGCATCGTTGGTGAACACGCGAGTGCGCTCGTAATCGCGGATCGCATAGCGATATACGTCGAACACCTTCGGATCGCGCTCGTTGGTCATGAGATAAAAATGCTCTCCATCGAGCGACCACCCGATGAAGCTCGCTTTTGTCTTCTCTCCTGGCGTGAGATCCCGCGTGGCACCTGAGGTCTCACGGACGTAGACATGGTTGATCTCGTTACCGCCCTTGTCGGCCGTGTAGAGGATCCTGCCGTCGTGAGGAAACCAGGAGACGGCGAACGTCGAGTCGGTGGTGGAGGTGGTGAGCGGCTCTTTGCTCGCGCCGCCCGCCTCGAGCGCGTACACGTTGAAGATGCCGGTCTCGTCGGAGTTGATCAGCAGCCGGCGATCATCCGGCGACCAGGCATAGCCCGGCGCGAGCGAATAGCTCGTCGTGGTGAAGAACGCTTCGGCGTCGTATTTCTGCGGCGCGGCGCTCGTCGCCTGGGCGGACCGGTCGCCTTCTGCCGGCGTTCGGGCGTCGCAGCCGGCGAGCGAAAGGACCAGGGCGGCGGCGAGCGTCAACCATGCGCAAGACCTGTTCATAGAATTCCCCCAAGGATGGATCGGGCGCGGTGAGCGTCTTGTAGTCCGCAAGTCGGTGGATCGAGGCGGCAATGGTAGCCCATGGATGGCGGCCGCTTGCGCAGCGGCAGGAAATTTAGCCCTCGTGCTCCGCCCCCGATGCCGGAGAGCCCCCGCGTCGGTCACATCCGACGCGCTGAGCGCTGCGGCTCGGTCCGAATGCTCCGCGGGAGTCGGCTCCCGGGCCCGGATGAGGGATAATGCGCCGCTTCCCACCGATCGGTATTCGCGAGGCCGCTATGACTCTCAGACACGTGTTGATCGCGATGTGCGCCGCGAGTGTATTGAGTGCGTGCAAGCGCGAGAACACGGAGTCTTCGGCAGCTCCGATCCCGACCGACCCGGCCACTGTGGCGGCGGATGCGGCTCCCGCCAACATCCACCCGACCGTCGTCGTATACAAGACCGAAAGCTGCGGCTGCTGCAAGCTCTGGGTAGAGCACATGCAAAGTCACGGCTTTCCGGTCGAGGTCACGAACGTGGACGACCTGGGTCCCGTCAAGGAGCGGGCCGGAGTGCCTTACGGGCTCGGCTCGTGTCATACGGCCGAGGTCGGAGGGTATTTCATCGAAGGCCACGTGCCGGCGACCGAAGTACAGCGGCTGCTCGCCGAAAAGCCCAAAGCGAGGGGGCTGACGGTGCCGGGCATGCCGATGGGCTCGCCGGGGATGGAGCAGGGCGGGCGCGTCGAGCCGTACCAAGTCCTGCTCGTGCACGAAGACGGCAGCACCTCGGTGTTCGCAAGCTATTGATCGAGTAATACCGCCATCCACCGGCGGCAGATCGTCAGCGGCTGCGAGCATGCGCGGCCGCAGCAATCAGCGAAGCTGATTTGAACCGCTCCGGGTCCGCAATGCGCCGCTCCCGCAGCTTTCGGCATGCGTTCGATCGCATGCATGGCGCGAGCGATTCGCGACGGAACCTCGCCTCTCACGAGAAGTTAATGGGACGGTCCCGCCTTCCGGCGGCTCGAGCAGCGCGGCGCGCGTTGCGGACTCATCGCTTCTTGCGTGGAGGTTGTCATGAAGCCTGCGGCAGAGTCTTCCCAAACGATGTCGGCGGCCTCGGCGAACGTCGGGCCGACTGAACGATGGGTCTCCCTCCTCACGGGCATGGGACTGCTGCTCACTGCGGGGCGCGGTAGCACCTGGGGCAGAGTGGCGCGCGCCGGAGTGGCAGTTCCGTTGCTCATGCGTGGTGCGACGGGCTATTGCGCGATCAAAGCGGCCGTGCAGGGCGAGGGCTCGATGGGCCAGGGGTTGAAGGAGCAGTGGCGACGCTTGGGCTCAGGCGTCGAGCAAGCGAGGGCGGCGCGCCCGATGCGGACCCGGGCGAAGCACATCGACAGCATGACCTCGCTCTACGAATCGGAGCTTCAGGAATTGCGCAGCGCCGAGGAGCAGCTTTGTGCCCTGGCGCGCCAGATCGCTCCGAAGATCCGCCACACCCCGCTCGCCGACCGGTTTCGACAGTATGCCGCCGAAATCGAGACTCGCGATGCCGACTTGGAAGGCTTTCTCGCGCGATTGGGCGTGACGAAACGAGAGCACTCGGACGATGCCATGCAGGCGCTCCTCAAGGAGATGCGGAAGATGGCGCAGCTGCCAGATGCGGGCGTGCGCGATGCAGCGCTCGCCGCCTCGCTGCAACGGATCCTCCACTACAAGATCGCGGGCTACGGCACGATCGCGGCCTATGCCAAGACACTCGGTCGACACGAGGAGGCGGCGCACTTCCATCAGCTCGCCGAGCGCGACGAGGCGGTGGATGAGCAGTTGAGCGGGCTCGCGAAAGAGACGCTGAATCCGCAGGCGGTCAGCCGGCCGCAGCCGCAGCCCATGGAGCAGCAGCCTTCGCCCGAGGTCCGGCCGCACTGAGCACGAAGGATTAATCGGCGGGTCGGGCGCGCGAAGCGTCGGATGCGGGAACTGTCACTGCGGCCGGCTGCGCCGCAGCGACAGGAAGTCGCGTCGCGGCGAAAATCATCGCGGCGAGCAGCGGGAGCGTCGCGATGTTGAGCGCTTGCCAGCCTATCGTCTGCACTGCCAAGCCGGCGAGGAGCGAGGCGCACGCTTGTGAGCCGAACACGGTGAACTCGTTGATCGCCTGCGCACGATGTCGCATCGGCCCTTCGACGCTGCGTGCAAGGAGCGTGGTGCCGGCGACGAACAAGAGATTCCAGCCGAGACCGAGCAGGACCAGGCCGAGCCAGTAATGCATCAGCTGGTGCCCGTGCACGCTCACCGCCGCGCACGAGGCGAGCAGCGCGCCTCCCCACATCATGATTCTTCGCTCGCCGAAGCGGCTCACGAGCTGACCGGTGAAGAGCGACGGCAGGTACATCGCGAGCACGTGGCTCTGGACCACCCAGGTGGTGGCGTGCACATCGTGATGATCCACGTTGTGCATGCTGATGGGGGCGGCGGTCATGACGAAGCTCATGACCGCATAGGCCACGGCGCCCGCAAACACGGCCGTGCGGAACGGCAATCCGAGCGGCGCGGCCGGCTCGTTTTTTTCACCGGTTGCCTCGTGAGTGAGAGCCGGCTCCACCGGGCGCAATCGAACCAGCACCAGCATCGCGCCGAGATACATCAGGCTGACGGCGATGAAGGAGCCGGCATACTCGGTCTCGAAGAGCCAATGGCGGGCGGCGAGCGCGAGCTGGGGATTCAGGATCGCCGCGCCCAGGCTCCCTATGAGGACATAGGAGATCGCCCGGCTGCACTGCTCGAAAGGGACGCTCTCCGCGGCGGCAAAGCGATATTGCTGAGTGAAGGCGATGCTGGCGCCGAGCAGCGCTGTCGCGAGACAGAACAGAGGGAAGCTCGCGATCGAGATGGCTTGCGCCGCCACGAACCCGCCGAGCATTCCGATGCCCGCCCCGGTAATGAATCCGGCGCGTCTGCCGACACGACGCATCAGAAGGGCCGCCGGCACGGTAGTGAGCGCAACCGCGACGATTCCCAAGGACAGGGGAACCGTTGCGAGAGAGGGCGACGCCATCTGCGCAGCCACGATTCCACCGAGGATGACGACAACCGTCATCCCCGAGGAGGCGAGCATCTGCGCGAGCGCGAGAACGATTACGTTGTGCACAAAGGTGCCGACGCGGATTGCGCCGCGCCGGCCGGTCTCAAGGCACTTTCACGCGTGCGAGATAGTTCGTATCGGTTCCGAACCAGAGCGTGCGGGAAGGCTCGTGGAAGATCATGTGCCGCACGGCGCCGCGCGTGTCCTCGAGCTCCACATCGAGCACGAATTGCTCGGAGGCCGTATCGAACGCCATCAGGTGATTCGGCTGCGGGCCGGTGGCTGCAAACCACACGCGGCCGCGATCGTCGAGCGCCATCGCGTAGGGTCGCGTCTTCGGCCCGGTCGGGGGAAGCCATTCGCTGATCTTGCGGGTCTTCGGATCGACCCGCCCGATGTATCCGCCGGCATAGTCGACGTACCAGATGCCTCCGTCGTCGGCCACGCCGATCCGGCGGCTGCGCGCGTCCTGCCTGGGCAAGTCGATCAGCTCGAGCGCGAGCGTCTTCGGATCGAGCGTCGCGAGCTTGTTCGTGCCGAGCAGGTTCGCCCACGGCCGACCGTTGCGATCGACGACGATTCCGTACGGGAGCGAGCCGTCTACCGGCATTTTCACCAGATCCACTTTGCCGTTGGCGAGCGTCAGCCGGCCGATGTAATTGGCGCCCTGCGCGGTGAACCAGATGTGGCCGCGCCCATCGCCGATCAGCGTATGCGGATCGCGTACGCCTGCGGTCGGGATTTTCTCGATCTTGCCGCTCTTCGGGTCGACGCGCCCGATGTGCGCCGCGCGATTGCCCGAGTACCAGAGGGCGCGATCTTCTCCGACGATGATGTTGTGCGGACCCGTGCCCGGGTCGAGCGCGATCTTGTGGAATTGCTCGCTCTCGGGCTCGAAGGACCCGATGTAATCGCCAGTCTGACCGACGAACCACACGATGCCGTTCGCATCTACGTCCGGGTCACGTGGACGCGTGCTCTCCCAGGGCACTTTCCAGAAATCGATTTCGGGAGGGGGAAGCGACTCGCCGGCGGCGAGGCTCGCGAATGTGACGGCCAGGAGTCCGACCAATGCTCGCATGCAGAAGTCTCCGCAATCCGTTTGGCGCGCAGCGTAAGGCGCGCGCGGGCCGTACGTCCAGCGGGGCTCGCAACGGAGCCTGAAAGTCGCACTACGTTTCACGCGCTGCATCCATCCTTGCGCCCCCATCCTGTCCTTCCCCCGTTTCCACGGGGGAAGGGACGCAAGGCGGGGGAGCCTGAAAGTCGCACTAACGCTTCGCGCGCTGCATCCATCCTTGCGCCCCCAGCCTGTCCTTCCCCCGTTTCCACGGGGGAAAGGACGCAAAGTGAGGCGCGATGCTTTTCTCATCCCCTCCCCGCTTGCGGGGGAGGGCAGGGTGGGGGCAGCGGACTGCGGCAGATCCGATTGCGGGCCGGGGCGCCGGCCCACGTAGAATCTCGCGGGACACACCCGAAATTTCCCAATGGCCACGATTACCCTGGCTCTCGCGCGTTTGGGAGATGCTCCCCGCATCGCTCACTTATCGCGCACGTTGATCGAAGCGGGGCTCCCCTGGAGCTGGACGCCGCGTCGCGTCGCAGCGCACATGCGGCAGCGCGAGCACTTAGCACTCATTGCCACGTCGGGGCGCGAGCTTGCGGGCTTCGCTCTCGCCCAGTTCGGCGAGGAGAGCGTACACATCGCGTTGCTCGCCGTGGCCGAGGGCTACCAGCGACGGGGCATCGGGCGGCGGCTGGTCGCCTGGATCGAGGAGAGCGCGCTCGTCGCGGGCCTGTTTCAAATGAAGCTCGAAGTGCGCTCGAGCAATCACGGGGCGCGCAAGTTCTACGCCTCGCTGGGCTTCAGCGAGTGTGGCCGCGCGCCCGGCTACTACAGCGGCATAGAGGACGCAATTCGCCTGTCCCGCGATCTGAAGCGAATCTCCTGCTCTCCCCAGTGACGCAAGCTGTCGTCCTTCCCGCTCGTCTCGTCGCCTGACTGACCACACCGCCGGCGCGGAACCGCCGGGTAGCTCGCCCGTTCGATCTTCGAGGCGCGAGCTGAACGAGCATGCGGATCCATCATCTGAACAGCATCTCCACGTGTCCGCTGGGCGGGGCGCTCATGGACGGGCGTACGCGCGGGCTGAGAGGCAGGCTCGCCTGTCATTGCTTGCTCATCGAGACCGACAGCATGCTCGTGCTGGTCGATACGGGATTCGGTTTGCGCGACGTTGCCGACCCCTACTCGCGGCTCAGCAAGTTCTTCCTGGCGTTGCTGGCTCCGGAGCTGCGTGCCGAGATGACAGCCGTGCGGCAGATCGAGCGGCTCGGCTACGATCCGGCCGCCGTTCAGCACATCGTGCTCACGCATCTGGATTTCGATCACGCCGGTGGGCTCGACGATTTTCCGCAAGCGGCTGTGCACATGCTGCGCGCGGAGCGGGACGATGCGATCGCGCAGCGCTCGATGCTCGATCGCATGCGATACCGTCCGCAGCAATGGTCCACTCGTCCGAGCTGGTGTGCCTATACGGCCGACGAAGGCGCGCCCTGGTTCGGGTTTTCCTGCGTTCGCGAGCTTGCCGGAGTGCCGCCGGAAATTCTGCTCGTCCCGCTGGTCGGCCATACGCTCGGCCACGCGGGGGTCGCGGTTCAACGCAGCGCGGGCGACTGGCTGCTGCTTGCCGGCGATGCGTACTTCTATCACGACGAAATGCATTTGCAGCATCCCTACTGCACGCCGGGGCTACGCTTCTATCAATGGATGATGGAGAAGGACCGCAAGGCGCGCCTCGCTAACCAGCACCGGCTGCGCGAGCTGAAACGCGCGCATGGTCAATCCGTGCGCGTCCTGAGCTCGCACGACATGCCCGAGTTCGAGGAGCTTTCGCAGCTCGAGCACGCCGCGTCGGCTGATGCCCCGACGATGGCAGTCACGACGCCCTGAGTCTCAACGGCTTTGCGCGTGAGGCGGACAGCGCGGGAGCGCGCGTCGGGTGGGTTCGTCCGCCGGCTCGAACCCCTCGACCAGAATCTCCACGCGCCGATTCAGGTCATGCGCGTCGGGCGCCGCTGCGAAATCGAGCGGCCGGCGCTCGCCGAGGCTCGCAATCTGCATCTTGCGACTTGGCACCCCAGCCTGCGCGAGCGCGCGCCGCACCGCATCGGCTCTTCGCAAGCCGATCGCATCGTTGTATCGACAGGTCCCTGCGTAATCCGCGTGCCCGACGATCACGATGCGTTTCGCTTCAGCAGACCTCAGCTTGCGCGCGAGGCGAGGAATTTCGGCTCGCGCCGGTACGCGCAATCGCGATTCGCCGAAGCAGAAATGCAGAGCAGGGCCCCAGGGGACGAGCGTCGGATCGGAATAGGTCGGGATCGTCTCTCCCGGCCGGGCAGTCGTGCCATCCCAGGCGGCCGCGGCGCTTTCCGCCCGATCGTGCATGCCCTCGGGAATCGCGCCGGAATGTCGCTCGAGCAACTGCTGCTTGAGCGCGGCTATACCGCTGTCGGTGCAGGTCTCTTTCAGGAGCTCCCGCGCATCGGCAAAGTCCGGGGCCGGGCGCTCTCCGGTCAGCGGATCGATGGGAGGACGCAATTGCTGAGAGATCAGCGTCAGGCGCAAGGCGCTCCCGAGCGCCGTGTGGCCATATTGCTGCGTGGCTTCCTCGAGAGGCGTGAGGTCCTTTGGTGAGCCGATGCGCCCGCCGTACGTGAGGAGCTGGCCGACCGCGAGGTCGAGCTGCCCCTCTGAGTTCAGCAACGGTGCGAGGACGGCCTGATCGTCAGGCGTGCGGGCTTCCTCGATCGTGAGCGCAACCGCATCGCTCAGAGCCTCGCCTCCATCGGACCCGAGGTGGAGCTTGGCGCGCACTTCGTAGTCGCCGGGCTCGGCGAACGTCCATCCCTGATCGCCGAAATAAAGCGGGGCGGTGTGCTCGGTCCGCTCGCCGGGCCCGAGCAGGGTCTCGTCGTTATCGACGGGCTCGAACGTGACGGCAGGCTTCAAGAGCTGCCATTCCTCTTCGCCGGCCGCGCGATACTCGATCTGAACCATACCGTAGCCCGGATGCAAGCGCCCGCGGATCGGTAAAGGCTCGGAGCCCGTGTTGAGCGCCATGATGCGCGCCGCGATGGGATAACCGAGCGGGTAAGCGGCTGGCAGGAGCTGAAGACGCAGCTCCACTTGCGGCGCCGGCGGCTCCTCCGGCGCTTCCTCTGCATCGTTCGAATCCTCTGCGTCCTCTGCACCCTCCGAATCCTCCGGATCCTCCGAATCCGCCGCGCGCGCCGACCCGATCGTCACCAGTCCGAGCAAGCGCCTCAAGGCGACCTGCCAGCGCGATTCGACCAGATCGTCCCATCGGTTCGAGCGCACATCCTGGCACTCGGTCGGCGAGGCGCGGCCGAAATCGTACGAGCTGCGCTCGCGCCCGGGCAGCACGTCTCGGCTGGCGGCAGTCTGGAAGAAACGGATCGTTTGCGGACTGATCGCCATCAGCGGCTCTTCCCGCAGGAACCAGTGGCCACGCTCTTCGCCGGAAATGCATCGGGTCGGCGCTTCCAGCGTGAGCCGCCCGTCGCGCATCTCGAGCGCATCCATGTGCCGACGGTTGAGAGCATGGAGCAACTCGTGCACGAACGTGCGAAGCTGCAGGAGCTCGACGGAATCAGGCTCGCGCTTGGCGAAGCGATGCTTGGTGGCTGTCGGAGCGACTGCGATTCCCTCGCGGTCGGCGAAGTCGAACATGATGCCGAACAGCGGCTCGCCGGTGTCCGACACCAGCGCGGGTGCGAGCAAAGCGTAGATCTTCGCGTCGGCGCCCGGCGGGACACTCTCGTTTCGCCAGGCGCGTGCGAATTGATACAGGTCGGCGCGATCGAGCGGACCGCTCGCGGCGCGATAGGGCAGATCGTTCTGATCGTAGAACGGCTCGATGTCGATGCCACCCGCCGCCAGAATGGAAACGAGCGAGACGCGCTCGTTCCGGTTCTTCAGCTCGAACTGCACGGGCGGCACGCGCTGGAACGCATCGACCTCGAGCGCAAGCGCGAAGCGCTGTCGCGCGCAGGCGGGATGCTGACAGGCATCCACCGGCCAAAGGAACGCCCAGCCAAGCAGCAGGGCCAGGGCAAGCAGAGCGAGGCCGGCAAGCGTGCGGCGTGACGCTCGCAGCCGCCGGGGGCGGGCGCGCTCCGACAAGGGATCGGTTGTCTTCTCGCTCTGGCTCACTCCGCGGCACTCGAATGCGATCGAAGCCGCCACTGCGCCCGGGAGGATCGAAAAGCGGGACGCGGTCGATCCGCGCAGTGGATCGACCGCATGCTAGCTCATGGGGGTGAGAATGGCGTCTGCGTTGCCCGCAAGGGCAGACTGCGACGCTCATGTCGCAGAAGCCGCGCAGACCCGGGCGGGGCGAACGCTCAGAGGAGCGCGGAGCCTTTCGGAGCGCGCACGACCAGCGTCCCGGCGATCTTGTCATGCCAGGCCTGGCGCTCGGGATCGAAGGCGATCCAGAAAAATCCGAGGCCGGCGACCACGAGCGAGAGGAAGCAGCTCAGGGCGCGCACGATGGCGGTATCCCAGCTCATCTCGCGCCCGTCCTGTCGCACGACCTTGAGGCCGAAGACAATGCCGCCCACCGTAGTTCCCCTCAGCTTCCACATCAGTGCGCCGTAAACGCCGAGCGCCACGAGCATGATGTCGCCGAACGGGCTCAGGATTTCGAGCAGGACAGCGACCAGAATCACGTCGATCAGGAGCGCTCCCATCCGGATCCAGAAGCCGGCGCGCGGCAGAGTCGTTACGTCGATTGCAGCGGTTGCCGGCGCAGGCGCGCCGGCCTGAGGTGCGGCGGCTTCAGCATGAGCTTCGGCAGTCGTGCCGGCTTGCGGCCCGGCTTCGGCGGTTGTGCCTGCGGAGCTCTCCGCAGAAGCGGGCGCTTCGGGAGCGGGAGCGGCGCCCGGACCGGGGCTGAACGCGGCGCCGGGGCCCGGACCGGCCGCAGCCGTTGCCTGGGCAACAGCCGGCTCCGCACGCGCGCGCCGATCTTGCAGCGTCAGCAGCATCGTGTATGCCACGACGCCGAAGCCCAGGATTCCGAGGAGCTTGTACGCGATGAAGCCGACGACCGGGATCACGTACAGCACGAGAACGATCAGGCCGCCGACGAAGACCGCGAAGGCGAGATGATTGATCGGAGCGATGCCGGTGAAGCGGGTGACTCGCCTGCCGAGCGCAGCGAGCACGACCGCCTTGCCGAAGAGGACGGCGCCGAAGAGGATCGTCGCGACGAACGGCACCAGCAGCAGGCCGATCACGCTTATGGCGAGCAGCAGAAACACTGCGGGCGTGACGAGGACGCTCAGAATCGAGGTGACGAACGACTGCCCGGGCCTTTGCTCGAGCGTCTGCACGCAGCGCTCGACCGCCGAGCCGAACATCAGCGTCACGACGATATAGAAAGCGAGGAAGGCGAATGCGATGCCCCAGGCCCAGCCGAGGTTCGGCTCGAACGCGAGCGGGCGCATGAGCAGCAGACATTGCTCGACCCAGGTGCGCGCGCTCTCGGCCTTGAGCCAGCCGGCCGCGATCGCGATCTCCTGCTCGTCGCCGCGCACGTACGCTCCAGGCTGCTTCACCAGTTGCCCGCCGACTGCGACGACCTGGCCATCCACGTCGGCCTCGGGGCCGAGCTCGACGTTGCCCATCACGGCCACGACGTCTTCCCCGACCGTGCCATTCACATACACATCGCCGAACACCGCGACGGCGCTGCGACCTACTGGGCCTGTTGCGCGGGTGTTGCCGAATATCGAGATGACGTTGTCGTGGACCGTGCCTTCGGCGGTGGCCGAGCCGAAGATGGCGACGACTTCGTCGGCTTCCCGGTCGGCGGGCAGGTGCGAATCGTCTCCGAAATGGATGATGGCGTTGTCGCGATGGCGAGCGCGGAGCCTGCGCTCGATGCGTCTCTCGATACGCTCGCCGATATCCTCCCCGATGGCCTCTTCGGTTCGTGAAGACTCGCGCTCGTCCGATGCACTCTCTTCGGGCGCCTCGGCGGCGGGCGGCTGCGCCGGAGGCTCGGCCGAGCGCTCGTTCTCCTGCGCTCTCAGAGCGAAGCTCGCGAGGCACACCCACAGGGCGGCGAGAGGAAGAATCAGCGGGTGAAGTTTGCGAATCATTGGCGAGCTCAGGCTGATCTCAAAGGCGCGGCGTAAATCGTGCGATAGGCGGCGGTGCCCACACCGAACAGCACCGCATACAAGACGGTCAGCACTGCGAGGCCGCCGTAAATCCACAGCATCGGCATGCTTTCACTTACGGTGATGAGCGCCGTGATGAGCGTCTGAATCCAGGTCACTGCGGCGGGCAATTCGACGGTGCGGGCGGCCGAGTCGATCGGCTCGGTGACCCACATTGCGATCCTGAGGCCCACGTAGACGAAGCCGGCGGAAGCGGCGAGGAAGGCCACACGAGCGGCTTGCGGCCATTGGGCGAAGCTCCTGCGCCACCAGGGCAGGCGCGCTCTGCGCTCGATCTCGGCCATCACGCGCAATTCGAGGCTGCGAGGCGCTTGGCGCAGCGGCTGCTCGCCGAGGAGGCGGCCGATCAGCTGCTCGAGCTCTCGTTCGCGATCATCTGCGTTCATGGCGACAGTGCGATATCGGCCCCAAGGCCTTTGCGAGTGAGTAACTTCGCGAGCGCGACGCGCGCGCGAAAGATGTCGGTTTTCACTTTGGCGAGCGAGACGCCGAGACGCTTGGCGATCTCCTCGTAGGACATGTCTTCGAAGTGATAGAGCACGAGCGGCACCCGGTGCGGCTCGGGCAAGCGCTGCAACGCCTGCTCGATGAGCTGGCGCTGCATGCCGAGATCGACGCCCGCTGCGACGTTCTCCGGCATGGGGAGCTCCATTTCCTGATCCTCGTCCTCGTCCTGGCGGTGCATCTCCGAAAAGAGCCGCCAGCGCCGGCGGTAGCGTGCGAGGTAGTTCAGGGAAAGGTTCGTGGCCACTGTCTTCAGCCACCCGCCCACGGTCGGGCTGTTCCGGATCTGCTCGTAGTTCTCGTAGGCCTTGAGGAACACTTCCTGCGCGATGTCCTCGGCCTGCTTGTCATTGCCGGCGATCCGCGCTGCGGTGGTGAAAACCATGTCTTGGTAGGCGCGCATGAAGCTCGCGAACTCGGCGCTGTTGACGGAATCCGGGGTTTGCCTTGCCACAGAACTGCCATCGTTTAAGCGGAGGACACGGGCTGCCAGCGAAAGTTACACGCCTGCCGGCGGCCGCCCCGGCCTTCTCCATTGCAGCCACCCCGTGGACCCCATTTTTCCGCCCCGAGCCCCCCGACTTGTCGGTCGACCTCGGACAGGGTCCGGATGATAGCCCGGGGAGGGGGGTGTGCCTAAACTTGCCGGCTCGAACGAGACCTCCAAGCCCTGCGCCTCAAGCCCATTGCCGATGTCTTCCGCTTTGCGCCGCCTCCTTGCCCTGGCCCCGGTGCCCGCCCTCTTGGGCGGCCTGGCAGGGTGCGCGACGGCGCCCGGCGCGCCCGAGCCTGCGGTCGTGGTCAAAGCTGACGCGCTGAGCGCGGAGTATTCCTCGTTCAACGCCCGGATCCTCAAGGACGCCGCCGTGATCGAGAACAGCTTCGCAGCGGCGCTCGATGCGAACCTCGAGGAAGTGACCCGCCTCGAGTCCACCTATACGCGGCCCCTCGGGGAGGATCGGGAAACGCTGCGGATCGGCGACACGATCAGCCGGACCGGCATGTGGGGACGAAGCGTGCGTTTCGGGGGTGTGCAGTTCGGCACCAGCACTCGTCCGCGCGAAGATGTGATCACCTCGAGGCTGGCGACGACGGGCTTGGCCGTGCTGCCGACTGTCGAGGACGCGCTCTTCGCGTCCGCGGGCGGCTCTGCCAATCCGCTCAACGCGCAGAGTGTCGAGGTCGACGGCTCGATCCGAGGTGAAGGCACGACCCCGTGGAGCCTGATCGCGACCGACGCGCTCGGGCGCTCGCAATCGATTCGCGCTCGCATGATTGCACCGACGCGCCTCGTCAACGAAGGCTGCGCGGATTTCTCGCTGGGTTTCGGTAAGGTGCGGCGCGATTACGCGCTCGAAAGCAACGAATACGGCCCGGCGTTTGCGAATACGACGGTCGCGTGCGCAGCACCGCTTGGATTCACCGTCGAAGGGCATGGCGAGTATCTGGGCGATCAGCTCGCAGCGTTTGGCGTCGGCCTCGCCCGGCGTATCGGTCCGATCGGCACCGCCTCGATCGCACTGGCCTCGAGTCGCGCGCAAGAGGGCGAAGGATGGCTCGCCCGCATCGGCTTCGAGCACACGAACTCGCTCTTCAGCCTGATGTATCGGGCGCGCCTGCAAAGCCGGGAGTTCAGGGAAGTGGGCTCGACGCTTCTCGAGGATCCGATCATGGAGCGCAGCCTCGCGAGCATCGGCATCCACCTAAGCGAGGAGGCGAACCTCTCGCTTGCGTATGCGACGCAAACGACGTGGGGTCGCGAGCGTACGGATCTGATCGCGCTCAAGCAGAGCATGAGCGTTGGTCGGGGCTCGTTCTCCATGAGCGCCGGCCATACGCTCGAGAGCCAGTACGGATCCTCGGTCTTTTTCTCTTATCAGCGCCCCTTCGGCGCCGAGCCGCGGGTGGCTCGCTCAGCCCTGGATGAGCTGGAAATCGAGATTCTCGGCCCCGCCGCCGCCCAACCGTAGTTGGCTCCGCCGGCCGGCCTGGCCGGCTCTTTCGCAACCGCCGCATGTGGGAACCCGCCAGGGGGCTCGTCGGTATTACTCCGACGGCGCCGCGCGCGTCCGACGAGGGTCAAACGATGCGAGTTGTGACGGCAGCGATTCTCTTGCTCCTGCTGGCTGGTCCGGCGCACGCGATGGAATGGCGGCTGGGCGTGGCCTACGCGAGCGGCTTGAGCGATGTAACCGACCTTTACGAGGACAACCTTCGCAACGCGGGCTTCGACGTCAACGTCGACCTCAAATTTCCGCTCGGCCTGGCGGCGAGCTTCGTTTACGACTGGCCGTCGGGGATGCGCGCCGACGTGGGTTTGGGCCCGACCTTCCTGATCGGCGGCGACATCGAGCACGTCGAGGTGCCGCTCACTGGCACGATCGGCTACAACTTCACCCCCGAAGAGGCCTGGACGCCGTATGTGCGCGCGGGCATCGTTCATCACTTCGCGAGCGGCGATCAGTATTCGAGCTCGACCCCGGGCTTGTTCGCAGCGGTGGGCATCGACTTCACGCATGTCAGCTTCGAAATCGCGATCGACCGCTCGGAGGTCGAGTTCGATCGCCTCGTTTGCGATGCGGGAGGCGGCGACTGCGAGCTCACCAAGACCGACCTCAACACGTACGAAGTGCTGGCCGCGGTCTACTGGCGATTCAGACTCTTCAGGTGAGAACGCGAGGGTTGCAGCGAGCCCTGCGGCCCGTCAGTGGGTCATCGCATACAAGATATAGTTGATCGCGTACTTGTACGCGCGCGTAGTGTATTGAAGCGCGTACTCGGGCACGTCGGCGTGCTCCCAAGCATCCCCCAGATCCATGTTGAAATTGATGACGACCATCAGCCGCCCGTCGTCGTCGTAAATGCCGCGCCAGTGCGGCGTGAATCCATCGCGCTCGTAGCTCAAGCCGCTGTAGAGTGACTGGATGCCCGGGATCTGAATGTGCTCGTTCAGATCGTACGCGACGTGGAACACGGCATCGTCGGGCGGGATGTCGACGATCGCCCGGTCCGGAAACACGCGATGCATGCTCTGGACGAAGCCTGCCCACTCGAGGCTTCCGTGAAAGTCATCTACCACGAGAAAGCCGCCTCGCAGCAAGTACTCTCTGAGCCGCGCTGCTTCCTCATCGGACAGCACCCAGCTTCCGACCTCGACAGCGTAGAGCCACGGGTAGTCGAACAATCGGTCGTCCATGATCGGCAGGTACTGGCCTTCCTCGGCGGCATCGATGCGCGTCAGACGCCGCACGCCGCGCATCAAGTGCTGCTCGGCCTGCGGCCAGTCTGTCAGCCAACGCTCACGCCCGCCGCCGAATCGCAACGCGTTGTCCGTATAGATGAGCCGCACGAAGCGGAACTCGGCCGCCTCTTCGGTGCCGCTTGCAGCAAACGGCTGCGGCCTGGTGTCGGCACTCAATGTGGCGAGCGCGGTGACGGCCGCAAGAGCACCGATCGACATTCGGCGCAAAAGCGCGCTGCCCGGATCAAAGAGGCGGCTCGAGCGGACCATGGGTCCGAAAATAGATCCGTCGGGAGGTGGGCGCAATCGTCTCGAACCGCGCGGTGATCGAGGCCGGGCGGGGCCTGGCCCGGGTGGTCAGCCGACGCGTACAGGTACGAACACCTGCGCTTCGCCGCGCTTGATCAGCAACGCCACGGTGCTCCGGGCGCGCTTGACCGCTTCGCGCAGCTCTTTCAGCGAGCCGACCGGCTTGCCATCGACACCGAGAATGATGTCTCCGGGCTGCACGCCGGCGAGCGCGGCTGCGCCCTGTACTTCCTCGACCAGGAGCGTGCCTTCCGTGCTTGCGACCTTCTTCTCTTCATTGGTCAATGGACGCACCAGGAGACCCAGCTGCTCCACTTCATCGCCGCGCTCGGAACGGGCGGGACGTGGGCGCTCGGCCTCAGGCTCCTTCAGCTCGGTGGTCGTCACTACTTTTTCTTGCTGCTTGCCGTCGCGCCAGATGAGGAGCTCCGCGCGCGTACCAGGTTTCAGGCGTGAGATCAGCTCCGACAATTCTCCGAAGCGCTCGATTTCGCGGCCGTTCACGCTCAGGATCACATCGCCGGGCTCTATGCCCGCCTTGGCCGCCGGGCTGTCTTCTTCGACTGCGCTCACGAGCGCGCCGCGCGGACGATCGAGCCCGAAGGATTCAGCGAGCTGCGCGTTGAGGTCCTGCACGGCGACGCCGATTCGTCCGCGCACCACGCGGCCAGTTTTTATCAACTGCTGTCGCACATCGTTGGCGACATCGATGGGAATCGCGAACGAGAGGCCCATGTAGCCTCCCGTGCGGCTGAAGATCATCGAGTTCATGCCGACGACCTCGCCGCTCATGTTGAAGAGCGGCCCGCCGGAGTTGCCGGGGTTGACCGCCACGTCCGTCTGGATGAAAGGCACGTAGATATCGCCGCCGACGGCCCGCGAGGTCGCGCTCACTATTCCGGCGGTGGCGCTGTTGTCGAGACCGAAAGGCGAGCCGATCGCGAGGACCCATTCGCCCGGCCGCAGAGTGGCCGGGTCGCCGATGCGAACTGTCGGCAACCCTGTCGCATCGATTTTGATGACGGCGACGTCGGTGCGCCTGTCGAAGCCGACGACCTTGGCGATGAACTCGCGTCGATCGGTCAAGCGGACAGTGACTTCATCCGCTTCGGCCACGACGTGCGCGTTGGTGAGAATGTAGCCGTCGGGTGAAACGATGAAGCCCGAGCCCGCGCCTCGCACGGGCACGTTGCCGCCGGGCGACTCCGGCACCGGCAAGCCGAAGCGCCGGAAGAATTCGAAAAGCGGGTTGTCCTCAGCTGCCGCGCCGCCCTCAGCGGCTTGCAGTTGCTGTACGACCTCGACGTTCACGACTGCGGCGCCGTACTGGGCGACCAAAGGCGCAAAGTCCGGGAGCGAGCCGGCGTACGTTGCTCGTGCGGGCGGGTTCGTAGAGGATTGAGCCGATTCAGCAACGCGCTCGACTTCGGCCGTCTGCGCGACCGTCCCCTCCGAGCATCCCTGCAAGGCGAGCGTCACCGAGCCCGCCAGGCCCAGAGCGACGGCGAGTGTGGATGGCTTCATGAGCAGTCGGCGCGAGCGCGCGCTCCCCAAGGCTGACCTACGTTGAATGGCTGTGCCGGGTCATAGTTCCGGGCCTCGGGGCTCGCGTGCCGGCAAACCTCCGCGTGGGGGGCAGCCTTTCGTGTGCGCGCACTGCGGCGAAGGCTCCTGAGCTCGGCTATTCACTCCAGCCGTGCAACTGAGATAACGTGCGGCGTCTTCATCCCCCCCAAAATCCCTTCGAAGCAGGTGTCCCGAGTGACGTGGCGTGCATGGATAACGTTTGTCGTGCTGTGCGTGGTATGGGGAGTTCCGTACTTCTTCATCAAGCTCGCTCTCGCGGACCTCTCGCCCGTCTGGATCGCGTTCACCCGCATCACACTCGCTGCCGCGGTGTTGCTGCCGATTGCCTGCAAGCGCGGCGCGCTCGATAAGGTGTTCGAGCACAAAGGGGCGATCGTGGCGTTCGCCATCATCGAGCTCGTCGCGCCGTTCGTTCTGATCGGAACCGGCGAGCAGTGGATCAGCTCCTCGCTCGCCGGCATCCTGGTCGCGACGGTGCCGATGCTGGTCTTGCTGCTTGCGCCGCTCTTCGGCCTGTCCGAGAGGCTCGGGCCCGCGCGGCTTCTCGGCCTCTTCATCGGATTTCTCGGCGTGCTCACGCTTTCTGGTGTAGATCCGAATCAGGGGCCGATGCTCTGGGCGGGCGTCGCTTGCGTCATGGTCGCGAGCATCGGCTATGCGATCGGCCCGCTCCTCGTGCAGAAGCATCTGGCGGATGTGGACGAGACAGGAGCGGTCGCCGCCAGCCTCGTCGTTGCCGCCGTCCTGCTTGCTCCGTTGGCTGCGTTTTCGATTCCCGCCCGGATGCCTTCGATGCTTTCGATAGTGTCGGTGGTCGTGCTTGGGACGCTCTGCACGGCGGCCGGGCTCGTGCTTTATTTGTATCTCATCACCGAGGCGGGAGCGGCGCGTGCCGCAGTGGTCGCTTACGTTTGCCCGGGCGTCGCGGCTCTGGCGGGAGTGTGGGTGCTCGATGAGCCGTTCGGCTTCGGCGCCGCCGTCGGGATGTTGATGATTCTGGTCGGCTCGTGGCTCGCTACTCGCAAGAGTCAGGAGCCGGTTCAGGTGTCCCCCCACCCTGTCCCTCCCCCGCAAGCGGGGGAGGGGATGTAAGGCAGGCGTCCCCCCACCCTGTCCCTCCTCCGCAAGCGGGGAGGGGACGTAAGACAGGCGTCCCTCCACACTGTTCCTCCTCCGCAAGCGGGAAGGGGACGTAAGACAGGCGTTTCTCCACACTGTTCCTCCCCCGCAAGCGGGGGAGGGGATGTAGGAGTCCTCAAGCTTTGAGCCGCCACCCGGTCCGGAAAATCCAGGCGATGACCGCCAGGCACAGCGCCATGAACACGAGCGTCATGCCCAGGCTGAGCGCGACGCTCACATCGGCGATGCCGTAGAACGCCCAGCGGAAGCCGTTGATCAGATACACGACGGGATTGAAGAGCGTGATGCTCTGCCAGAGTGGCGGCAGCATGCTGATCGAGTAGAAGCTGCCGCCGAGGAAGGCGAGCGGCGTGATGATCATGATCGGCACGATCTGCAGCTTCTCCCAGCCGCTCGCCCACAGGCCGATGATGAAGCCGAACAGGCTGAACGTGACCGAGGTGAGCAGCAGGAACGCCACCATCCAGAGCGGATGCTCGATGTGAAAATCGACGAAGAGCCGTGCCGTCACGAGGATGATGAGCCCGAGCAGGATCGATTTCGTCGCCGCCGCGCCGACGTAGCCGAGCACGATTTCCACGAACGACACCGGCGCCGACAGCACTTCGTAGATCGTGCCCGCCCATCTCGGCATGTAGATGCCGAAGGAGGCGTTCGAGACGCTCTCCGTCAGCACCGACAGCATGATGAGGCCCGGCACGATGAAGGCGCCGTAGCTCACACCGTCGATCTCGGCCATGCGCGAGCCGATCGCAGCGCCGAACACGATGAAGTACAGCGAGGTGGAGATCACCGGAGAGAGCACGCTTTGCACGACGGTGCGAAACCAGCGCGCCATCTCGAACTTGTAAATGGCCTGAATGGCGTAAGTGTTCATCAGCGTCGCGAGCTCACCAGGTTCACGAAAATTTCCTCGAGCGAGCTTTCCTCGGTCCTCAAGTCCTTGAAGTCGATGCCGTGCTCGTTGAGGCGCCTCAGGAGCCTGGCAATGCCCGTGTCCTCGCTCTGCGCATCGAAGGTGTAGATCAGCTCGGTGCCATCGCTTTTGAGCTCCAGGCTCGGGTGCGAGAGCTCAGGCGGCACGCACTCGAGCGGCGCCTGCAAGTGCACCGTCAACTGCTTGCGCCCGAGCTTGCGCATGAGCGTGCGCTTGTCCTCGACGAGGATGATCCGGCCGTGGTTGATCACTCCGATGCGATCGGCCATCTCCTCGGCTTCCTCGATGTAATGCGTCGTCAGGATGATGGTGACGCCGCTTTCCCTGAGCGAGCGCACCATGTCCCACATGTCGCGCCTGAGCTCGACATCGACGCCCGCGGTCGGCTCGTCGAGGAACAGGATCTGCGGCTCGTGCGACAGCGCCTTGGCGATCATCACGCGCCGCTTCATGCCGCCCGAGAGCTGCATGATCTTCGTGTCCTTCTTGTCCCAGAGCGACAGGTCACGCAGCACCTTCTCGAGATAAGCGGCATCGAGCGACTTGCCGAACAGGCCGCGGCTGAATTTGACCGTGTCCCATACGCTCTCGAACGCATCGGTCGTGAGCTCTTGCGGCACCAGCCCGATCTTCGAGCGCGCGGCCCGGTACTCGCGCTGGATGTCGTGACCGTCGGCCGTCACCGTTCCGGAGGTGGGCGTGACGATGCCGCAGATGATGTTGATGAGCGTGCTCTTGCCGGCGCCGTTCGGCCCGAGCAGCGCGAAGATCTCACCCCGATGAATGTCGAGACTGACGTTCTTGAGGGCCTCGAAGCCCGAGGCGTAGGTCTTGACGAGATTGCGGACTTGGATGATCGGTTGCACGAGGCCCTCTCGTTGATGGGGCGCGTGGCGGCTCGCTCCCGCCGGGGCGCGGTATTGTATAGAGAGTGCCGGCAGGGAAGCGGCCCGTCGTCGTCAATCTGGCGCCCCGGCGAAGAGGGAGGGGCTCGACCTGCTCCCTGGGTACAGCGCCAGAAGGCCGATTTCGTCTGCAAGGCTCCCTCGCCTCGATTGCTCCCCCTTTTACGCCAGGATGTCGGACGAACGGTGCGTCGATCGTCTTCAGGGCATGGGCCCTCGCGGCCCCGCCGCCGCATGCCTGGAAGATCCGATGCTGTACGCGATCCTCTGCTATAACGTCGAAAGCGTCGTGGACGACTGGCCCAGGGAGAAGGCTGAGGCCGTCATGGCTCACCGCCGCTCGATCGCGGAAAAGCTACGGAGCGAGGGGCGCCTCAGTGCGTTCGCCAAACTGATGCCGACGACTGCGGCGACGACGGTGCGCGCGGGGCGCGTTCCGGTCGTGCTGGACGGACCGTTTGCGGAAACGAAGGAGCAGCTGCTCGGCGTGCACTTCGTCGAATGCGCCTCGCTCGAGGAGGCGATCGAGATCGCTTCTAGCCTCGTGGTCGAGACCGGGGCGCTCGAGATCCGGCCGGTGCAGGCCGGCTTCAATCTGGAAGCCACGCAGTGACGGATGTTTCCTGGATCGAATCGGCGTTGACCAGCGCGCGCCCTCAGGCGATGAGCGCGCTGCTGCGGTATTTCCGCGATCTGGATGTCGCCGAGGAGGCCTTTCAGGAAGCCTGCCTGCGCGCACTCAAGGCCTGGCCGGTGAACGGTCCGCCGCGCGATCCGGCAGCGTGGCTGATTTTCGTCGGACGCAACTTCGGGCTCGACGACCTGCGCCGGCGCAGCAAACAGACCGAATTGCCGTCGGATGAGGTGCTGAGCGAGCGCGAGGACGTCGAAGGCGCGCTCGCCGAGCAACTCGACGCGTCACATTATCGGGACGACATCCTCCGATTGCTCTTCATCTGCTGCCACCCGCAGCTTCCGGCGACCCAGCAGATCGCGCTCGCGCTCAGGATCGTCTCGGGGCTCACAGTCAAGGAGATCGCGCGGGCGTTCCTCGTGAGCGAGAGCGCGATGGAACAACGCATCACGCGCGCCAAGCGCCAAATCGCAGCGGCCGACGTTCCCTTCGAAACGCCGGGCCCGCTCGAGCGTGCGAACCGGCTCGGCACCGTCGCAGCGATGATCTATCTGCTGTTCAACGAAGGCTATTCGGCGAGCGGCGGCGAAGCGCACGTCCGGCTGCCGTTGTGTGAGGAGGCGATTCGCCTGGCGCGCCTGCTGGTCAGGCTGTTCCCGGGTGAGCCGGAGATTCTCGGGCTTACGGCCCTGCTCCTCCTCCAACACTCGCGCGCGCCGGCCCGGCTCGATGCCGAAGGCGAGATCGTGCTGCTCGAGGATCAGGACAGGAGCCAGTGGGATCGGGCGTTGATCGACGAGGGCCTGGTCCTGGTCGAGAAGGCGCTGCGCCATGGGGCTGCGGGTCCTTATCAGATTCAGGCGGCGATCGCCGCCATCCACGCGCGGGCGAGGCGGGCAGAGGACACGGATTGGGTCGAAATCGATCGGCTCTACGGTGCGCTCGAAGAGCTGCAACCCTCGCCAATCGTCACGCTCAATCGCGCCGTCGCGGTCGCGAAATTGCGCGGGCCAGCCGCCGCGCTCGAGATGATCGAGCCGCTCGGCGAGCGCTTATCCGGCTATTTTCATTACTTCGGCGTCAAGGGCGCCTGGCTCAAGGAGCTCGGGCGCCTCGAGGAGGCGCGCGAGGCGTTCGATCGCGCGATTGCGCTCGCGAATACTCCGCAGCAGGCCGCGCACATCCGCTCTCATCTCGATCGTCTGCTCGTGCCCTGAACGATCCCGAGTGGACGCTTCTCCGTTGACCGGTCAGCGCTCCGGCTCGTCCGGGCTCGGCAGGGGCGCGAGCACCGAGACCACGAGCTCGGGCGTAGTGATGCCGAGCTGATTCGGCGTGCAGTTGATCGTTTGCTTGACGATCTTCGCCCGCAGCTTCGGCAGGACGTGATCCCTGAGCCCCTCCATCAGCTCGCAATCGCCCGGCTCGAGCCTGAGGCGCCGATCACGGCCGAGGTCGACCGTTTTCCACGCCGCCTGAAAGGGCTCCTCCGGCAGGGCCTTGGTGCCGCCGAGCCGTTTGATCAGCTCACGCTCGGTCTTCTTCTTGCTCTCTTCCTTCTCCGCCTCCTCGACGGGCACTGGCACGGCCGTCGTGATCGTGACGAAGAAGTTTCGATCCGGCCGATTGAGGTAGCGGCAGCCCAGGGCCTGGACCTTGGTCCCGGCCGGCGCGTCGAGCGTGGCGAGGATCCGCTCCATCTTGTCTTCGAACGAATCGCAATCGTAGGCCGTCGTGAAGCCGACGTAGGAGTACTTGATCTCCACTGGCCGCCAGACCGATTGCACCGCATCCGCATTCTCGGGGGCCGCGGCGCGGGCCGTGACCGCCAATGTCGCAAGTGCGCACGCCGCAGCTAAACGAATGCTGAATGACGAACGCATAACTCCTCCGCTCATCCCGTTGCTTTCGCTACAAGCATACCCCTTCTGATGCCGCAGGAGGTCCGGGGTTCCCGAGCCGATGCAGTGGCGATCCTCGGTCCGCTCGCGCAGACTTGTGACAGTCCTATCGGTCGCTGTCGCACGAGCGTTGCGGCAGGTGAACCGGCTGATTGCACGTTGCGCTCGAAATATGGAATGGCTCCTGCTCTCGTTGGTCTTCATCGCCTTCGTCATCCTGACGGCATTGCGCGGCTCACGCAAAACGAGTGACGTTCGCGGGCTCTTGCGGGAAGGAGCGAGCGTGCAGGGCGTCGTGCTGTCCAAGCAGAGCCTGTCGGGTGGATCGCCCACCTCGCGTTGGCTCCTCGTGTACGAGTACACAGTCGAAGGCCGCAAGCGGACCGGACGCTCGCTCGTCTCGGACGCTCAGGCCAGATCGGTCGCGGTCGGGCAGCCCATCGCTCTCAAATATCTGCCCTCGAACCCGCGGATCTCCGCTCCCGAGCTCCTCATCGAGGCCGATTCCGCCGGGGACTCGAAAGGCGCTTTTTGACGGGAACCAGCGCCGCGGCCGGGGACGCGATATCCTTCACTCTCCCCGCCAGTCCGATCACGTCGCATGAGCTCCAATGTCGAGGCGCCCGCCCGGGAAGCCACCACTGCCCTCGCGATCCTGAGCGCGTTGAGCGTCTGCCATTTGCTCAACGACATGATGCAGTCGCTCCTGCCGGCGATGTATCCGATCCTGAAGAGCGGCCTCGGGCTCGACTTCGCGCAGATCGGCATGGTGACGTTCGTCTACCAGGTCACCGCCTCGCTCTTTCAGCCGCTCGTGGGACTCTCGGCCGACAGGCGCCCCATGCCCTATGCGCTCGCGTGCGGAATGGGGTTCACCCTCGTCGGGCTCGTGCTGCTGTCGCTCGCGAGCTCCTTCCCGATGCTGTGCCTCGCCGCCGCCACCATTGGGCTCGGCTCATCCGTGTTTCATCCGGAATCCTCGCGGATCGCGCGGCTGGCTTCCGGCGGCAGACATGGTTTCGCGCAATCGATCTTTCAAGTCGGCGGCAACGCCGGGTCCGCAATCGGACCGCTCGCGGCCGCGTTCATCGTGCTGCCGAACGGGCAGAAGAGCGTCGCATGGTTCGCGCTCGCGGCGCTCCTCGGCATCATCCTGCTCACCAGGATAGGCGCCTGGTACGGTCAGCACCTCGTGGCGCGCTCGGTGTCCCGTCGCGATTCTCACGCGCCTGCAGTGTCACTTGGCAAGGGCAAGGTGATCGGCGCGCTGGCGATCCTGCTGGTGCTGATCTTCTCGAAGTACTTCTATCTCGCGAGCCTGACGAGCTACTACACGTTCTATCTCATCGAGCGCTTTCACGTGTCGGTGTGGACGGCGCAAGTGCATCTGTTCGTGTTCCTCGCCGCGGTTGCGGCTGGCACGCTCGCCGGCGGGCCGATCGGCGACCGCTTCGGGCGCAAGTACGTCATCTGGTTCTCTATCCTCGGAGTGTTGCCGTTCACGCTGCTGCTGCCGCACGCGAGCCTGTTCTGGACGGGCATCCTGAGCGTCGTCATCGGGCTCATCCTTGCTTCGGCGTTCGCGGCCATCCTGGTGTACGCGCAGGAGCTGGTGCCGGGCCGCGTCGGCATGATTTCGGGCCTGTTTTTCGGCTTCGCTTTCGGCATGGGCGGCCTCGGGGCGGCCGTGCTCGGCCACCTCGCCGATGCGACCAGCGTCGAGTTCGTGTACCGCGTGTGCGCATACCTGCCGCTTCTCGGTATTCTTGCGATGTTTCTGCCCAAGACGCATGCGAGCCGGCATTGATCGCGGCCGACGCAGTGAGCTCGCGGGCGGCAGGTCGGTCATGTTCACGGGAGGAGTTGCAGTGATGACGCTGCATGGTTCGTTGTATCGCGTTGCGCTGTTGATCACGCTCGTTTCATTCGTGCCGCTCGGCGCTTCAGCGGCGGAGGCCGGCTCCGATCGGCCGGAGTTCTTGAACTCGCCGGAAGCCCTGAAGCAGGACTGGCCCTTCTCGGAGGCGGTGCGGGCGGGTG
The DNA here is from genome assembly GCA_036381695.1 of Steroidobacteraceae bacterium. Classification (GTDB taxonomy): domain Bacteria; phylum Pseudomonadota; class Gammaproteobacteria; order Steroidobacterales; family Steroidobacteraceae; genus Steroidobacter. The sequence continues at coordinate 48,416 of DASVCI010000051.1, read as the reverse complement.
ACTTCGTGTTCCTCTCCGGGCAGATCGGCACCGATGCCAACGGCCGCGTGGTCCCGGGCGGGATCCGCGCCGAAGCGCGCCAGACACTCGAGAACATCAAGACCGTGCTGGAGCGCAATGGGCTCGGCCTCGAAGATGTCGTCAAGTGCACGGTATTTCTCGCCGACATCGCCGAGTGGCCGGTGTTCAACGAGATCTATCGCGAGTTCTTCAAGCGCCCATATCCGGCGCGCAGCGCCTTCGCCGCGAGCGGGCTTGCGCTCAACGCGCGTCTCGAGCTCGAGTGCATCGCCTACGCACCTCGGCGCTCACATACGCAGCACTAGCGAGCACTTTCCACTGTGCGGGCGCTCGCAACGGTGTGTGCGCTCCTCTCATTGAAGTGCGAAGCGCCGTGGCGGAGCTTGCTTTGTCCACGATAACGAGCGCACTTCGCCAATCCGCCATTGCCTCCGTCGGCCGGAGCATCGTATCGTCCGCCTCGATCCGGCGGCCGGCCGGCCGCGTTCCCGAAGTGAGTCGCTGCACATGAGCACCCGTCGCGAGTTCGTCGTCGGCACCTGCGCCCTGGCAGGATCGTTGGTTCTTGGCTCGGCATCCTCGAGCCTGGCCGCCGCACAAGGCGCAAGAGGAGCAACGATGCTCAAGAGAAAAATTCCGTCCACCGGTGAGGAAGTGCCCGTCATCGGCATGGGCACCTCGGGCAGCTTCGAAGTACGTCCAGGCAGCGCCGAGCACGAGGCGCTCGAGGAAGTGTTGAAGCGCTTCTTCGAAGGGGGCGGCAAGCTCATCGACACGGCGCCGACGTACAGCAACGCCGAACAGATTCTCGGCCCGCTTCTCGAGGCTGGCGGATTCCGCCCGCGCGCATTCATTGCCACGAAGCTTTCCGGTGTGCGGGGGCGTGAGCAGGGCATGGCGCAGTTCCGGAAATCTCTCGCTGATCTCAGAACCGATCACGTCGAGCTTCTTCAAGTCCACAATCTCGGCGACTGGCGGACGCAGCTCGAGGTGGCGCGCGAGCTGAAGAAGGAAGGAAAGGTCAAGTACGTCGGCGTCACGCATTACCTCGATTCGGCGCACGATGAGCTCGCCGAGGTCGTTCGCGCCTCCAAGCCCGATTTTCTGCAGATCAACTATTCCGTCACTCATCGGGGTGCCGAGGAGCGCGTTTTCCCGGTCGCGAAGGATCTGGGAGTCGCAGTGCTAGCCAACCGCAACTTCGATGACGGCGCCTTGTTCAACCGCGTGCGCGACAAAGCGTTGCCCGGCTGGTCGAAGGAGATGGGCATCACCTCGTGGGCGCAGATGTTCCTCAAGTTCGCGCTCAGCCACGATGCCGTCACGGCAGTGATTCCCGCTACGGGCAAGCCTGACAGGCAGAGCGACAATCTTCGCGCGGGCTTCGGCCCGCTGCTTACGCCGGCGCAGAAAAAAGAGGTGGTGGAGCTGGTCGCCTGAGGCTTACAGGTGCGCGAGCACGCGCACGCCATGCTCGAGGTGCCGCGTGGGGACCACGACCACCTCTTCGCTTATGCGATGAAACTCGAGGTCGATCGTCGTGTCCGCGACCGGCAGGTCACGCACTGAGAGCGATTCGACGCCGATGGGCAAAGTCGGGCGTCGCACGTGAACTTCTTTGCGCGCACCGTCGATTTCGATGCCAAGGCAAGCTTGCAGCAGCAGAAACACCGAACCTGACGCCCAGGCCTGCGGCAGGCAGGCCACTGGGTAGGGAACGGGCGCCTGTCCGGGTACGCGAGTGAATCCGCAGAACAGCTCCGGCAGCCGCATGTTGAACTGGTTGGCCGCCTCGAACATGTCGTTCAGAACCTGAGCGACGTTCGCGCGCCCGCCGTAACGCGAGATCCCGGCCGCGCAGATCGAAGTGTCGTGCGGCCAGATCGAGCCGTTGTGATACGACATGGGGTTGTAGCGTGGCTCGCCTTCGGCGAGCGTCCTGATTCCCCAGCCGCTCGAGAAACGCGGCGAGAGCAGTTGCGCGGCGACCAGCGCCGCTCGCTCCTCGCTCGGCACGTCGCAGAAGAGCAGGTGGCCGGCGTTCGACGCATACACCTTGCAGGGCTCGCCATCGCCGTCGATGGCGAGCGCGTAGTAGCTCATCTGCGGGATCCAGAATCTTCTTTCGATCTCGACGCGCAGGCGGGCGGCTCGCTCGAGCCAATGCCTGTGCGAAGCGTGATCGCCGCGCCTCGCGGCAAGATGCGCCATCGTGCGTAGCGCCGCATAGGCGTAGCCCTGCACTTCGACGACTGCGAGCGGGCCGCGCGGAAAACGCCCATCGGCGTGAAACATCGAGTCGTGGCTGTCCTTCCACGCCTGATTGATGAGGCCGCTGTGCTCGCCGCGCTCGTAATCGAGAAAACCTGTCGGGCTCGAGTCGAGCCGTCGCTCGATCCAGGCGGTCGCGGCGAGCAGCGAGTCCCAGATGTCATCGACCAGCTCGGGTCGGCCGGTGCGGAACTCATGAGCCCCGGCGAGCATCACGAAAAGCGGCGTTGTGTCCACTCCGCCGTAATACTGCCCGAACGGCACTTCGTGCAGAGCAGCCATCTCGCCCCGGCGCGTCTCATGCATGATCTTGCCCGGCTGCGAGTCCCTGAACTTCGATTCCTCCTTTGCTTGCGTCTGCGCGAGGAACGTCAGCACGCCGGCCGCAAGGTCCGGATTGAGCCACAGCGTCTGCAAGGCGGTGATGATCGCATCGCGCCCGAACTGCGTGGCGAACCACGGGATTCCGGCGTAAGGATACGGGCCGGTCGGAAGCTGAGTGGTGAGCAGCGCCAGATCCGCGCGCGAGCGTTCCACCCATTGATTGAACAACCGGTTGGACATCGTCACCGACGCGCCCTGTCCCAATCGCCGGCGCATGCTCGCCGACAGCTCGCTCGCGGCCGATTCGAATTGCGCGCGCGCCGGGCTCGCGCCCGGCTCCGGGCCGATCTCGAGCAGAAGCTCGGCGTCCCGTCCCGCCGGCAGATGAATCATGAACTGCGCCTCGCGCGCCGAAATCGAGATCGGCGGAACGGAGAACTCGAGGTGGGTCGTCCGGACGATATTGTCGAGCCCGCGATACGCGAGACGTACCGAACGGCCGTTGATCTCCGGCGGCAGGAACTCGCCGCGGCGCGGGCGCGAGTGCCCCTGCACTTCGAAGATATCGACGAAATCGGCTTCGAACACGAACGCGAGCGGAACCGAGACATCGCGCTCGCCGAAGCTCGTCAAATGAAGTCGCTCGTACAGGCGGCCGTGCCAGAGGAAGCGCTTGCGCTCGATGTGGATCACGCCCTGAGGCACGGACAACTCACCTGGCGCGGCCAGCGGCCGGTTCGTCAGATGCGCCGTGAAGAGCGTGTTGTCCTGATTGATGGCCGCGCCGAGCAGCGACGGTCGCCGGCCGGCGATCGACAGCTCGAACCGGGACAGCATCCTCGTGTCGTTGGTGAACAGCCCGTCGTCGCTCGATTGCACGTCGCCGAGAGCGTCCGCCAGCAGAAACGTGTCGCCGTCCTTGAGCGTAAAACGCGGTAAGAGTCCGCGTCGCTCAGCGGGTTCCTCCACCATCGGTCCTTCCTTCCAATCGGTCGGCAGGATCAGGAAGCGCGACGCAGGGGGTGACGCTCGAGCAGTTGCTCGTAGACCTCGATGTAGCGCTGCGCCATCACCCTCGAAGTGTACCGCTGCTCGAACGTGGCGCGTATGGCCCGCCTGTCGGCAGTCGCGGCGCGCTCGATTGCCTGTAGGGCTTCCTCTTGCGATTCGACGATGAAACCAGTCACGCCCTCGTCGAGAACTTCGCGCGTCGAGCCGCAGTTCCACGCGATCACGGGCGTCCCGCAAGCCATGGACTCGATCATCACGAGCCCGAAGGGCTCCGGCCAGTTGATCGGGAAGAGGAGCGCCAGCGCATCGCCGAGAAACCCGCTCTTGTCCTCATCGCCGATCTCCCCGATGAACTCGACGAGCGGATGGTTGAGGAGCGGACGGACGACGGTCTCGAAGTAGGTCACGTCAGCCGGGTCGACCTTGGCTGCGATCCGAAGCGGCAGGCCCGCGCGGCGCGCGATCTCGATCGCGAGATCGGGACGTTTCTCGGGCGAGATGCGGCCGAGAAACGCGAGATAGCCGCCGTCGGGTCGCTCCTTGAAGCGGTACTTGTCGGCCGGCAGACCATGGCCCACCGTCGCGAGCCAGTTCGCATCCGGGAGCGGGCGACGCTGCGAGTCCGAGATCGAGACGAGCCCGTACGCGGGCCACTGGGCGAACACCTGCGACAGGTCTTTGAGATCCAGCCGCCCGTGCAGCGTCGTAACCGTCTTGTGCGCGCACTGCTCGAACATCGGGAAATGCAGCAGGTCGAGGTGAAAGTGCAGCACGTCGAACTGCCAGGCGTGACGGCGCACTTCGGTAAGCATCGTCAGGTGGGCCGCGAGGTCGGATTTGTACGGCGCCGGGTCGAGCCGCATGGCCTGATCGCGCACCGGAACCAGCCGGCCGCGGCAGGAGGAATCGGCGCTTGCGAACACGGTGACCTCGTGCCCGAGGTCGACCAGCGCGTCGCACAAGTGGGCGACGACGCGTTCGGTGCCCCCATAAAACCGGGGCGGAACAGATTCGTAAAGCGGAGCGATTTGCGCGATGTGCATCTTGTAACGGTGCGGCCGTGCGGCCGCCAGCAGGACCACAACGGGCAACGTAACGTGCTGTCTCAGGCAAAAGTTTCTAGATGTCTCGCGCGGCATCGGCAATCCGCGCGCGCCTGCGTAACAGCGTGACGGTTTCTGTACTTCAGCGGCTCTTGAAATTCAAGCGGGCCTTCCCAACTCGTCAGGCAGTGGAAATTTCCGTCTTTCGGGAGGAGAACGCATATGGCACTCGTGCCCTATCGTGACTGGGCCTGGTCGCCCATCACTCAGCTCCGGGAGGAGATCAACCGGCTGTTCAGCGCCCTGGACGATACCGAGACCAGCGGTGCGACGGCCGCCTGGATCCCTGCCGTCGACATCTACGAGTACGACGATCGATTCGAGCTCTACGTCGATCTGCCGGGTGTTCCGCCCGAGAACGTCGAAGTCACGCTGGAGAACGGCGTGCTCACGCTCTCCGGCGAGCGCACCAGGGAGAAGGCCGTCGACAGGAACGAGCGCGAGACTCGCGCGCGCATCGAGCGTGGCACCGGCCGCTTCCATCGCCGGTTCATCCTGCCGGACAGCATCGATGCGGAGAGAATCAAGGCCGTCGGTCGTAACGGCGTGCTCGAGATCGAGATCCAGAAGCAGGCCAAAGCCCAGCCGCGGCGCATCAAGGTCGCCGCTTGACGGGTCAAGGCCTTCGAGGGATGCGGCGGCGCCGGGCAACCGGCGCGCGCCCGCTTTCGTCTGCGCGTTGCGTTGAAGCGCTCAGCCGGAAGCTTCGGTGACTCAGTGATACTCGCCCGACGCAGCGGCGGTGTGTGCCGCCGCTGCGTCCTTCGATCATTCGCCTTCGTACCAGTAGAGGGGAGCGAGCCGGCGATCGCCGGTCAACTGCTCGGCCAGCGTGCCGCCCTGGTAGATGCGTCCGTTCAACACCACGTACGCGATGTCGTCGGTCTTGTAGATGTCTTCGAGCGGATTGCCTTCCACGATCAGCATGTCGGCGAGCTTGCCGGGCTCGAGCGAGCCCAGATCGCGCTCCAGGCCCAGATAGCGCGCAGGGTGGATCGTCGCGGCCTGAAGCGCTTGCATCGGCGACATGCCGCCCATCGTGAAGGCCCAGATTTCCCAGTGCGCACCCAATCCTTCGCGCTGGCCATGAGCGCCGATGTTGACGTGCACGCCTGCTTCCATCAGCCGCTTCGCATTGGCGGCTGAATCGCGGAACGGCTGGTAATCGGTCTCAGGCGCCATTTGTCTGCGCACCGAGCGCGGTTGCAGGATGTGCGGCGGCACGAACTTCGAGAGGATCGGATGCTTCCAGACTTCCGACTCCTGATAGAACCAGTGCTCGCTGCCCGGTCCGCCGTAGGTGACGACCAGCGTCGGCGTGTAGCCCACGCCCGTAGCCGGCCAGAACTGCATGACATCGTCGTAGAACCGTTCCGGCGGCACGTTGTGCTCGACTCCCGTGTTGCCGTCGGCGATGAGGGTCATGTCGAAGTGATACAGGGAACCGCCTTCGGGCACGCACAGAAGGCCTGCCTCGCGTGCGGCGGTCACCACCATCTGACGTTGATCGCGCCTCGGCTGGTTGTAGTTCTTGACGGACATGGCGCCCTGGGCCTTGAGCCTCAGGATGTGATTGCGTGCATCCTCGAGAGTCTCGATGTCGGCGAGCCCCTCCGATCGCGCGCCATAGATCACGTTGCCGGTCGAGAACGTGCGCGGGGCGAGAATGAGCCCGGCGCGCTGATACTCGGAGGCGGCGAAGATCTCGGTCGAATCGTTCGAAGGATCGTGCACCGTCGTGACGCCGAACGCGAGATGCGCGAGCGCCGACCAGTTCTGCTGCGGGATGAGATCGTTCACAGCTTGTGGACCGTGCGCGTGCGCATCGATGATGCCCGGCATGATGGTGCGGCCCGCGAGGTCGAGCCTTTTCGCGTCGGCCGGCACGTCCACCTGGTCCGAAGGACCCACCGCCAGGATGCGGTTGTCGCGAATCACCACCGTTCCGTTCTCGATCACTTCACCAGCATCGTTCATCGTGATGATTCGTGCGCCAGTGAGCGCGACGGTTCCGGACGGCTTGTCCGCGGGTTGACTGATCGACAGATTGACGATTTCGCGGCCGTGCGTCTTCGCTGCATCGGTTCCCGCAGCGAAGAACTCTGACATATCGGCGCGATAAAGCGATGGGCCGAGCGTCCACGTGAGGGTGTCGCCATCGCTCCAGCTCAGGTAATCGCCGCCAATGTCGCTCGCGCGCCGCAACGGAACCGACTTGATCTTCGGCGAGACCTCGAGCACGCCGCCCGGCGGTCTGGGCGTGACATAGACGTGGAAGTTCTCCCGGAATGCGAGCCACGCTCCGTCCGGCGAAATCTCCATCCTGGAGGCATAGTTCGAGCGCGCGTGCACTCGCCTGTCCTTGCCGTTCGCATCGACGCTGACCAGCTCGTGTGCGGGCTCGGTTTCCTTCGGCGGGCGCGCATCTTCGATGTAGTAGATGCGCCCGTCGTTGACGACGAAGTGCGGATCGCGGCCCTTGTCGGTGAGCCGCTTCATCTCGCCGCCATTGGCGGGAATGCTGTAGAGCCCCGGCTCCTGTGACCAGAGCGGCGAAGTGAGATCGCCGCCGGTGTTGCGCTGGAACACGATGATCGAGCCATCCGGGCTGAAACGCGGGTCGAAGTAGTGGCCCGGCTGATCGGTAATCACCCGCGAGCGCCCGCCGCTCGCATCGACCACATGGATCCGGCCGAGCTCGGCGTCCGTCCAGCGCACGAACACGATGCGCTTGCCGTCGCGTGACCACGAGGGGAAGAGCTCGAATGCAGGCTCCTCATCGCGCGTCAGTCGTCGGGGCCTTCCGTCCAGCAGCGTTCTGACCCACAAGCGCCCGAACGCTTCGAAGACCACCCGATCCTGGGTCGGAGAGACGCTCGCGAAGCGAACCATGCGAGCGTGCACTTCATCGGGAGCGACCTCGGTCTCGGCTCTCACAGGAGCGAGCACGGTGCGGGAGTCGGCGACGTGGAACGGAATCTCGCGGACCGCCCGAGTCTCGAGCTCGAGCCGCTTGATTTTGCCGCCCGCCCAGAACACCAGGCTCCGGCTGTCCGGCGTCCAGTCGATGTTCGGATACACGCCGTGCACCGCCCAGGTTTCCTGCATGTCGCGGTCGAGATCCGTATAGATCGGTTGCTCCTCGCCGGAGCGCAGATCCTTCACATAGAGCGCGGTTTCGAACGCATCATCTGTGCGAAGGCGCCGGATGAACGCGAGATAGCGGCCGTCCGGCGAGGGCGTAGGACGCACCGCCCCTCCCGGGCCTGTCACGAACGGCTCGATCTTGCTGCTGGCAAGCTCCAGCCGGCGGATCGTGAAGATTTCCCGGTTCACGTCCTGCGCATACTCGAACGTGTTGCCACCACTCGTGTTCTGCGTGAAGTAGAGGAACTTTCCGTCGGGCGAGAACGCCGGCTCTCCGAGCTCCTTCTGGAACTCCTCGTTCGGCCGCTTCACGAGCTGCACGCCTTCGCCGCCCTCGAGGCTGTAGATCCAGATTTCGCCGGTGCCGAGCGAGCGGCGCGTGGTGAAGTGCTTGCGCCCGACGATGTAGCGCCCGTTCGGATGCCACGCAGGGCTGTTGAGTAGCCGGAATTGCTCCTTGGTCACCTGTCGCGGCGAGCTGCCGTCGGCGCCCATGATCCACAGATTGTCGCCGCCGCCGCGATCGGAGGTGAACGCGATCGAGCGACCGTCCGGCGAGTAACGCGGCTGCATGTCCCACGCCAGGCCGGAGGTCAGCGCGCGCGCCTCGCCTCCTTCGATGGGCAGCTCGTAGATGTCGCCCAGCAGGTCGAACACCAGGCGCGAGCCGTCCGGGCTCACATCGACGCTCATCCAGGTGCCCGAGCGCACATCCAGCTTGATTTCGCGGCGCTCGCCCGGAGGGGAGTTGACGTCCCAGGCGGGTTTGGTCTCGTTCTCGGCGGCGAGGAGTGTCGTCGCGAGCAGCACGAGCGGGATCGAAGCAGTCAAGCGCATGCCGTACACCCTGTATGGAAAAGCGAGTGGGCAAGGGTAAAGACGCATGGCGGTCGGAGCAAATGTATACGCGCCGCACGCGTCAGCCGCGAGGGTTATACTCGCGCGAGCCCGAACCCGCCTGAGCACGAAGCATGACCACTCTCGGCACCCCGCTTTCTCCCTCTGGCACACGCGTCATGCTGCTCGGCTCCGGCGAGCTGGGCAAGGAAGTCACGATAGAGCTGCAACGCTTCGGTTGCGAAGTCATTGCGGTGGACCGCTATGCCAACGCGCCCGCAATGCAGGTCGCGCATCGCTCGCACGTGATCGACATGCTCGATGGGGCCGCATTGAGGGCGGTCGTAGAGCGGGAGCGCCCGCAGCTCATCGTTCCGGAGATCGAAGCGATCGCCACGCCGACGCTGGTGGAGCTCGAGAGCGAAGGATTCACCGTCATTCCGACGGCGCGGGCCGCCCGGCTCACGATGGACAGGGAAGGAATCCGCAAGCTCGCCGCAGAAGAGCTCGGGATCAGAACCTCGCCTTATCGCTTCGCCGATTCCAAGGCCGAATATCGGGCTGCGATCGAAGCGCTCGGACTGCCTTGTGTCGTCAAGCCCGTGATGAGCTCCTCCGGGAAAGGGCAGAGCATCGTGCGCTCGCCTCAGGATATCGACCGAGCCTGGGAGTACGCCCAGCGAGGCGGACGGGCTGGGAGCGGGCGGCTCATCGTCGAAGGGTTCGTGGCCTTCGATTATGAGATCACCTTGCTCACCGTGCGTCATCAGGGCGGCACGACGTTCTGCGATCCGATCGGGCACTTTCAGGTCGATGGTGACTATCGCGAGTCGTGGCAGCCGCAGCCCATGAGCCCCACGGCGCTGGCAGAGTCGCAACGAATCGCTCGAGCGATCACCGACAACCTGGGCGGTTACGGCATCTTCGGCGTGGAGCTGTTCGTTGCAGGAGATACGATCTATTTCAGCGAAGTCTCCCCGCGCCCGCACGACACCGGGCTCGTCACTCTCATCTCTCAGGATCTTTCCGAGTTCGCGTTGCACGCCCGCGCGATCCTCGGATTGCCGATTCCGGTGATCAGGCAGCGCGGCCCGGCCGCCTCCTGCGCGCTGCTCGTCGATGGCGATTCGAGCAATATCAGCTACGAGAATGTCGATCGGGCGCTCAAGCAGCCGGACACGGCGCTGCGGCTTTTCGGCAAGCCCGAAGTGCGCGGGCACCGGCGAATGGGCGTGTCGCTGGCCTCAGGCAGCAGCATCGAGGAGGCGAGGGCCAAGGCGCGCGCGATGAACGAGATCCTTCTGAGCGGCGTGCGCTGCCTTCCCGACTGATCCTCACTTGAGCCCTTCGCGCTCGAACCAGCGCATCCGATACGCATTCATCGCCGTGTAGCCGAGCTTTTTGACCAGCCGGTTGTTGACGATCACGCCGACGGGCGCGCCGATCACGGGCACGAGCTGAGCGAGCTTGGCGAAATCGATGTAATCGCGGTACTCCTGCTGGAAGGAGCGCCAGTCGAGCTCATCGATCGAGCCGGGCAACTCCGCTGCCCGCTCGTCCCAGTCGGTGATCTTGTAGTACACGTCGGTGCGGTGCGCATCGCTCGAGAAGGCGAGCTGGAAGACGTACAGGATGTACACGCGCTCCCTGAAGTCCGCACCCGAGTGGCCATAGAGCGCGGCGATGTCGAACAGGAGCTTGAGCTTGATGCTGAGCAGCAGCGGAAAATCGGCGAGTCCGAGGAACAGGCCCCCGGCTCCGGTGATCCCGCCTTCCAGCGCCGCAGCGCGGCAATAGCGATCGATCCTGGTGCTGATGGCTTGCTCGCGCTCGGCGAGCGTACCGCTCTCGCGGGGCGCCGGAGCGGTGAAGCTCGAGCCGGCGAGAACCGCGCGCGTCATTTGCTTGATGACGCTCGTGATCGCCTCGTGAACCCGCTCCGGTATGACGCGATTTACTCGACGCTGCAGAGCGCGCGCCGCCTGATTCCAGAAGCGCGGCGTGGCAGTCATTTCGCGCTGCCAGTGCCGCAATTCCTCGAGGGCCCGCGCTTCGTAAGGCCCGGGCTCGCGCGGTGAGGGCACAGTGCGGTCGATGCGGTCTTCGGCGCTCATGGTCCGGGTCTGTCGTCATGCCGCGATCCGCACTGGCCATTTCGCTGCGCTACAGCGTGCTGAACGTGTAAACCGTTCGCGACGTGTATTCCTCACCCGGGCGCAACGTAGTGCTCGGGAACGACGGCTTGTTCGGCGAATCGGGGAAGTGCTGGGTCTCGAGACAAAAGCCACCGTGCTTGATGTAGGGGCGCCCGCTCTTGCCGACAATGGAGCCGTCGAGGAAATTGCCGGTGTAGAACTGCACGCCAGGCTCGGTCGTGTGGATCTCCATTACGCGACCGCTCACCGGCTCTTCGACGTGCGCGGCGAGCACGAGGCCCGGCCCTTCGCGGTCGATCACGAAATTGTGGTCGTACCCGCCGGCGAGCTTCATCTGCGGGTGATCGGAGGCGAGGTCCTGGCCGATCGGCTTGGCCGTGCGGAAGTCCAGAGGCGTGTTCTCGACGCTCTCGAGCTTGCCTGTCGGGATCAGCGTCTTGTCCACCGGGGTGTAGCGGCTCGCATTGATCAGGACTTCGTGCGCGCGCACGTCGCCCGAGCCTTCGCCGGCGAGATTGAAGTACGGGTGCTGAGTCAGGTTGACGACGGTCGGCTTGTCGGTGGTGGCGTGATAATCGAGCGCGAGCTCGTTGCGGTCGTTGAGCGTGTACGTCACGCGCACGGACAGATTGCCCGGGAAGCCCTGGTCGCCGTCGGGGCTCGTGTGGGTGAGCACGAGGCCCACTTCACCCGGCCGCTCGAACGTCTCGGCTTTCCAGACTGCCTTGTCGAATCCCTGCGTCCCGCCGTGCAGCGTATTCGGGCCGTCGTTCGCCGGCAGCTTGTATGTCTTCCCGTCGAGCTTGAACTGGGCTTTGCCGATGCGATTGGCGTAACGCCCGACGATCGCGCCGAAGTACGGAGTATTGTCGAGGTACGGCTCGAGCGAAGCGTGCCCGAGCGTGATGTCCGCGAGCTTCCCTTCTCTGTCGGGCGTCTTGATCGAAGTGATGATCCCGCCGTAGTTCGTGACCTGCACTTCGAGGCCGGAGGCGTTGCGGAGCGTGAACAACTCGACCTGCGTTCCGTCCGGAAGCTGGCCGAAGCTCTGGCGCGTGATTTCAGCCGTGGGCGCGGGGGGTTGTTCGGGTGCTGGCGCGGGCTCGGGAGTCTTCTTGCTGCACGCAACGAGCGAAGCCAGGGCGGCGACCCAAAGAACAGCGTACGACGAACGGTGCGATGGCATGGCGCGATCCTGTTATTTGTCGAGACAGGCGCCCGCGCCGCCCGGACCGGTCACGAGCCGGAGCGAGGCGGGCCGAAGCATGGTACACGAGCTTTTCGCGCCTATGGCCCGCCCGCCGGTGAACCTCCGCCCGGCTGCTCCAGGAAGAACAGCCTGATGCCGCTCGCTAACCGCGTGGCTGGTACTTGGCGAACTCCTCTCTCGTGAGCTCGCCGTCCTTGTCCTGGTCGAGGCTTTCGAAGGCGACGAAGAGCGCATCGTGCTCGGTCGCCTCGTTCACGCTGACCTTCCCGTTCTTGTCCTTGTCGAGCGACTCGAAGACCGGCGGGTTCTCGTCCTCGGCGGCCAGGGCAGGGAAGGCCGCCAGGGACAGGCAGGCTGAGAGCGCGGGGATGAGCAACGAGCGGATCATAAGCAGCTCCTCATGGGCTCGAGGCCCGGCAAATGTCGGCGAGCCGCCATTGTTCCCGATCCGCACCCGGGCGGGATCCGGAAGGCCCCGTACACGTTGAAACTTTGCGCCGGCCGCGTGCGCTTAGTCCATGCATGCGACCCGAAGTCCCATGACGAGCTGCCCTTCCAGGCCTTCGCCTCGCCCGCTGCTTCGATGGTGGGGGGGATTTCTGTCGAGCACCGTGCTCCTCGAGCTCGCGATTGCGCTGCGGTATTACGCGGTCGCCGACCTCGATGCCTCGCCGCCGTCGATGCTGTTTCGGGCGGTGATGCTGGTCGCGCATTTCACGACCCTGTCGGCGCTGCTCCTGTCACCGGTGCTGTTGCTGATTCTGCTGCGCGTCCGGGCCTCGCTCGCGATCGCTCTGGCGTGGCTCATCTCGGTCGCGCTGTTGCTCGGCTTGCTCGTCGACACGCAGGTCTTTCAGCTCTATCGCTTCCACATCAACGCGGGTGTGCTGAACCTGTTGTTCGGGGGCGCAGCTGCGGAGACGTTCGTCTTCTCAGGCTCGATGTACGCTCGAGCGGCTTTGATCGCTGCAGGCGTGGCTGCGCTGCAAGCGATCAGCGCGTTTCTCTGGTGGCGCCGCGTTCGAAGCACACCAGGGCGTAAGCGCCTGCGCAGGGTGGCTGTTGCGGGAACGGCCACGGCCGTGCTGGCCTTTCATCTCGTGCACATCTGGGCGGACGTGGTGGCGCACGAGCCGATTCTGGAGCAAACGTCTGTTTTGCCGCTGCGCTATGCCGCGACAGCGAAGCGATCGTTGCGCGCGCTGGGAGTCAACGTGCGCCCGCGACCTTTGCTGGCGGGCCCGCCGGATAACGACAAGGGCGACCTCGCTTATCCGCTGCGTCCAGTGCGCTGCGAAGGCGGGAGCGAGCGCCGCAACATCGTGGTCATTCTCATCGACTCGTGGCGCTTCGATGCGCTCGACAGACAAGTGACTCCGAATCTCGACGCGCTCGCCCGGCGCTCGGTCCGCTTCATGGACCATCACAGCGGCGGGAACGCCACGCGCATCGGAGTCTTCTCGTTGTTCTACGCCATTCCGGGGACCTACTGGCACCGCATGCTCATGGAGCGGCAGGGGCCGGTGTTCGTCGACAAGCTCCTGGAGGCGGGCTATGACGTGCGGGTCTTCCGAAGCGCGCCGCTCTACAGCCCGGAGTTCGACAGGACCGTGTTCGCCGCGGTTGAGGGCGTGCGCCTGCGTTCGGATGGCCGAAGCTCGGTGGAACGCGACCGCGACCTCACCGAGGACTTCATCAGATTCCTCGACTCACCCGCATCGCGCGGGCCGTTCTTCGCGCTGCTCTTCTACGACTCGCCGCACAAGTTCGAATTCCCGCAAGGGGAAGGAGGGCCGCGTTTTCGGCCAAGCGCGCCGGACGTCGACTACTTCCGCCTCGAGCGTGACACCAATCCCTTGCCGCTGCTCAATCGCTACCGCAACTCCGTGCACTACGTCGACAGCCTGGTCGGCCTTGCGCTCGAAGCGCTGGAAAGGCGCAAGCTCCTCGAGGAGTCGATCGTGATCGTCACGGGTGATCACGGGCAGGAGTTCAATGACAGCGGCCGCAACTACTGGGGTCACGGCAGCAACTTCACTCGTTATCAGACCGGTGTTCCGCTGCTCTTGCATGCCCCGGATCTCGCACCCGCGTTGCATACTCATCGCACCACGCATTTCGACGTGGTGCCGACCTTGCTCGAACGGTATTTCGGCTGCCGGGAGCCTTTCTACACGTACAGCGTCGGCCGCTCGCTCTTCGAGCCGGGCGGCCGCGAGACGCTGGTACTGAGCGAGTATGCGGATTTCGCCATCGTGCGGCCGGACCGGATCGCAGTCGTGCGCGAGCAAGGCATGCGCGTGCTCGACCTGAACTATGCGGAGCTGGCCGGTGCGAATCTCGAGCCGGAGGCGGTCTGGGCGGCGCTCGAGCAGAAGACGCGGTTTTACGGGTTGCGGATCGCCACTCGAGCGCCTGGGGAGCTTTGAGGTTCGCGGTGCCCGACCCTGTCCCCGCCGGCAAGCGGGGGCGGGGACGAGCACATTCCCCTCCCGCGCTTGCCGGGGAGGGGAGGGTGGGGCTTCCTCAGGACAGCTCTTTGTACGACTCGATCACGCGGGAGACGATGCCGTACTCGATCGCTTCCTTGGGGCTCATCCAGAAGTCGCGCTCCATGTCGGCGATCACCCGCTCGTAGGGCTGCCCCGTCTGCTTGGAGATCACGCGCGCGATGCGCTCGCGGGTGCGCAGAATCTCCTTGGCCTGGATCGCAATGTCGGTCGCCGGACCGCCGGCGCCGCCGCCCGGCTGATGGATCATGAATCGCGTATTCGGCAGGCACACGCGCCGCTCCCGCTCGGCGGCGAGGAAAATGTGCGTGCCGGCGCTCGCGACCCATCCCGTCCCGATGGTGGTGACGGGCGCTTCGATGAAGCGGATCGTGTCGTGAATCGCATCTCCCGACTCCACGTGCCCGCCGGGCGAGGAGATGAGGACGCGAATGGGCGCATTCGAATGCTGTGCCAGCGCGATCAGCCGCTCGCAGGTCTGACGCGCCAGCGTGTGGTTGATCTCGCCGAACACCAGCACGAAGCGCGACTTGAAAGTCAGTTGCTCGGTGAGGCTCTCGAAGCGATCGGCTCGCTCCGGCTTCTCGTCGGATGAATGCATGCGCGAAACCCGTGTCGATGGTCCTGGGGGAACCGCGAGCTTAACGCAACCCCCCAGCGCGCGGCCATGTCGCCGCTGGAACCCATGTTCGGATAGAACTCGACGCACGGTGGTGGCACTCTTCGGATCGTTGTGGACGCCGTCTCCGGTGCGGCCCAAGGGTCGATCGGTGGACCGGAGAAGGGCATTTTTTGCGCTGAGCCGCTCTGAAAGGAACCGTTGTCGCCCCGAGCTCGAAAGTTCCCCGCCCGGATGCCAGATCGATCGAAGCTCATGGTGCGACCACTGAAAACGGCTCACAGGTATCCCGGGCGGCCCTCGTTGCTCAGGCGAGCAGGAGGATTCACGCTCGCAGCGATGGCGGCGCTCGGCGCGCTCGCGCTCATCTCCCAGCCTGTGCTCGGCGCCGAGGCTCCTTCCGACTCTGGGGCGGAGGCGGCGGCGCGCGAGTTCGATATCGCAGCCGGGTCGCTGGCCGAGGCACTGCGCCAATACGCCGAGCAGAGCGGGGATCAAGTCGTCTTTTATTCCGACATCGGTCGAGGTCGCGAGTCGGCCCCGGTCCGCGGCCGGTATACGCGGGAAGAGGCGTTGCGAAAGTTGCTGGAGAATACCGGTCTCGTCGCGCAGCGCTTGAACTCGAAGACAGTCGCGATCAGGGCTGAGACTCCGGTGCGGTCCGTTTCTGACAAGCGCCCGCCTTCGCTCGCCCCGTATCGGCTCGCTCAGGCGCCGGCTGCTCCGCAGACTGCCGGGCGCGCAAGTCGCAGCTATTCTCCGACACCGCCTGCTGCGCTCTTCGGGATGGAAGAAGTGATCGTCACGGGAACGGCAGTGGCGACGCGCACGAAGTTCGAATCGAGCGTGGCGATCTCGACGTTCGACATCGAGGACATCGCTCAGCAGGCGCCGAAAAGCTCTGCGGAGCTGATCGCCGCCGTGCCGGGATTCTGGGTCGAGTCCACTTCGGGGACGACTCAGGGCAACGTGTTCGCGCGCGGCATCATACAGGACGGGGGCTACCGGTACGTCGGGCTGACCGAGGACGGCATTCCTCTTTATCCCGTTTTCGAGCTGTCGTTCTACAACCCCGATCAGTTCGTGCGGATCGACAAGACCATCGAGCGAGTGGAAGCGGTGCGCGGCGGCACGGCGCCCATCTTCACTGCCGGCGCGGTCGGCGGAACGATCAACTTCGTCACGCGTCGCCCGAGCCCCGTGCCCGAGGCCACGCTCGAGCTCGGGTTGAGCGATTATGGGTCTTATCGAACCGACCTCTCCTGGACTGGCCCGATCGCAGCGGGCTGGCGCGGCGCATTCGGCGGCTACTTGCGAGCTTCGGAGGGCGTGCGCGATCCGGGCTACACGGCGGATGAGGGCGGGCAGCTGCGCCTGAACATCGGGCGCGCATTCGCTTCGGGCGAGCTCGAGCTTTTCGCCAAGTACATCGACGATCGATCCTTGTTCGTCGTGCCGATCCCGCTCACGGGTGATCCTTCCGATCCGCGCGGGGTTGCGGGAGCGGATGCAGGCACCTATTCGCTGCATAGCGAAGACCTGGCTCGTGCGGGCCTTCCACCTTCGGCGGCCGAAGTAGGGCTCGAGGACTCGAGCCTGGAAGATGGCATCCATCCGCAAGTGGCAACGTTCGGCGCACGCCTCGCTTGGCAGCCCGCAGGCCCGGTCGCGCTCACGAATCTCGTTCGTTACACGACCGGCGAAGTGCGCTTCAACGGACTCTTCCCCGAGAACGCACCGGTCACCGGCGAAGAGTTCGCTGCGAGCCACGGAGTGTCACCTGCTTATACGGTGCTCGCGACCGGCGCTTCGTATCCCGCCTCTGCGCTCGTGCAGAACCATGGCTATTGGGTCGTCAACAAGAAGTTCGAGGCCCTGCAGAACGATCTCAGGCTCCACTACGCGCCGGGCGGCCACCAGCTCACGTTCGGCCTGTATCTCGCCGACTACTCGATGTCCGATCGCTGGAGCTTGGGCAACCGCCTTCTCATGGACGTGAGCGATCGGCCGCGGCGGCTCGCCTTGCCGGGCGTGACCGATCCGGACGGGTTCACGCAGTATTCGTTCATGAATCTGCTCGCCGATTACGAGGCCACCCAGTACGCGCTCTACTGGGCCGATGAGTGGCAGGCGACCGGGCGGCTGCGCATAGACCTCGGCATGCGCTATGACTCCGAGCAGCTCGACGGCTCGATCAGTGAAGGGCTCATCGTCGATCTCGACGGCGACGCCTCGACGCCGTGGGACAATCAAACCTCACTCGCCGGCCCGCGACGTCGTCGTGTCGAGGCCGACTTCGACAACTTCGCGGTCTCCCTTGGTCTGAACTATGAGCTCAGCCCCCGGCACGCAGTATTCGCTCACTACACTGATGCTGCGAAGCTCCCGAGCTTCGATGATGTGCGCAACGGTCTCACCGTGAAGGATCGGGTCACCAATCTCGAGCTCGGCTACAAGACTTCGCTCGACCGTTTCGTGCTGTTCGCGACGCTGTTCCAGACAGCATTCGACAACGTGCCATTTCAGGACATCGCCGCAGGGGGCACGACGATCGTGCGGCGCGCGCAAACGCGCACGCGCGGCCTCGAGCTCGAGGGGGAGCTGCAACCGAGCCCGGAGCTCAACGTGCGCTTCAGCATCACGCGCCAGGATCCGGAATACCGCGCATTCACCGGAGCGCTCCTCGACAATACCGGCAACACGATTCGCCGCATCCCTAAGACGATGGTGCGCGTCACTCCGACGCTCTCTCTCCTCGATGCCCGCTGCCGCGTGTATCTCACTTACACTTACGCCGGCCAACGGTTCGCGAACGACGAGAACACGATCCGGCTGCCGGCTTACCACAAGCTGGACGCAGGGGTGATGTTCGATCTCGGCGACCGCTGGACGCTGCAGTTGAGCGGCGACAATCTGACCGATGAAATCGGCCTGACGGAGGCCAACCCCAGAACCGACGTGCACGCCGGGGCGATAGGCCCGCTTTACATGGCGCGGCCTTTGTTCGGGCGCTCGTTCATGGGGTCCGTCACCTACAAGTACTGACAAGAGACTGACGAGGTGCCACGTGCGAGGATCCATCATTCGCGTGTTGTTTGCGGCGCTGTGGCTCACTGGGCCGGTGCTCGCGGCCGAGGTGCCGACGCCGTCGCAGATCTACGGCGAACTGTTCGAGCGCGTGCAGCTCGAGGGCGTCTATCCGGACAGCAAGACGTTCGTCGACGCGCTGCCCATGCAACCGCCTGAAGTCATCCTCGAGGAGTATCGCCGCGCACGCGAGCGGCCAGGATTCGATCTCGCCGCGTTCGTCAAAGCTCATTTCGAGCCCACCGCTGCGCACATCCCGCCTTATCACACGATCGCCGGTCAGGACGTGCGCGATCACATCGATCGGCTCTGGAGCGTGCTGGAGCGCAAGCCCGACGATCAGCGCCCGTATTCCTCGCGGCTCGCGCTGCCGCACCGGTACATCGTGCCGGGCGGACGCTTCAACGAGATCTACTACTGGGATTCGTACTTCACGATGCTCGGCCTCGAGACGAGCGGGCGGCACGATCTGAATCTCGACATGGTGGCGAACTTCGCCTACCTGATCGACACGTACGGACACATTCCCAACGGCAATCGGAGCTACTATCTGAGCCGCTCGCAGCCACCGTTCTTCGCGGCGATGATCGAGCTGATCGCCGAGCGTGAAGGGCAGAGCGCGTACAAGAAGTACCTGCCTCAGCTCAAGCGCGAGTATGCGTTCTGGATGGAGGGCTCGGAGTCGCTGGCGCCGGGCACGGCGCATCGTCGCGTGGTGAGGCTGAGCGACGGCTCGCTCCTCAATCGTTACTGGGACGACCGGGACACGCCGCGTGAGGAGTCGTACAAGGAAGATGTCGCGACTGCGCGCTCATCGGGCCGCCCGGCCGCGGAGGTGTACCGGAACCTGCGCGCTGCGGCCGAAAGCGGCTGGGACTTCAGCTCGCGCTGGTTCGAGGACGGCAAAACGCTGGCGACGATCCGTACGGTCGAGCTGATTCCGCCGGATCTGAACAGCCTGCTCTATCAGCTCGAGCAAACGATCGCCAAAGCCTGTCGCATCGTCGAGGACGAAGCGTGCGCCAGCGACATGGGCGCGCGCGCAAAGGCGCGCAAGGCGGCGGTCAGCAAGTTCCTGTGGGATCCCGAGCTCGGCGCGTTCACCGATTACGAGTGGCGCACGGACAAGCGCGTCCCGAGAGTGACGGCCGCAACGCTATATCCGCTGTACTTCAAACTCAGCAATGAGTCGCAGGCGCGCATGGTCGCCACAGCCGTACGCGCGAAGCTCCTGCGTCCGCACGGGCTCTCGACGAGCACTGTCAACACGGGCGAGCAATGGGATGAGCCGAACGGCTGGGCTCCGTTGCAATGGATTGCGATCGGCGGGCTGCGCCACTACGGCCAGGAGTCGCTTGCCGGCGTCATCGCGCAGCGTTGGGTGGCGAAGAACCTCGAAGTGTTTCACGCGACCGGCAAGCTCGTCGAGAAATACGACGTCACGGGCGCCGCCGAGGGCGGCGGCGGAGAGTATCCGCTGCAGGACGGATTCGGCTGGACGAACGGCGTTCTCCGCCGGCTCCTCGCGCTCTATCCAAATCTCGCTCCACGCAAACCTGCATCGAAGAGTCGGAAGGAGAGAGCGCACGGTCTGGCGGCGCTTTCCATCCTCTCCCCTGCTAGCTGACTTTCTTCCCTCCCTCGCACGCGGGGGGGAGGGATAGGGGGCATTCTTCATTGCCCCCATCCTGTCCTTCCCCCGTTTTCACGGGGGAAGGGACGCAACAATCACGCGCAATTCTCTTCATTCCCTCCCCCGCGTGCGGGGGAGGGACGGGGTGGGGGTTCCTCACTGTGACGCCTCGAGCGGCGCCCAACTGCGTACTGCGGCCACGCCGAGATTGAGTACCCTGTTCCTGTTTCCGTCTGCGAGCTTTCGAGATGTCCGAATTACTCTTTCGCGAAGACGCCTATTTGAAGACCGCCGACGCGCGCGTCGTGGCGGTCACCGAGCGCGGCATCGAGCTCGATCGCACGATCTTCTATCCCCTTGGAGGCGGTCAGCCCGGCGATACCGGCGTGCTCGTCCGCCAGAACGGAGAGCGCGTTTCCATTGTGGACACGCGCAAGGGCGCAACTCCCGATACCGTCGTGCACATCCCGGCGCCCGGCTCGCCAGCGCTCGAGCCAGGCGAGCCGCTCACGCTCGAGATCGATTGGGAGCGCCGCTACTCGCTCATGCGCCTGCACACAGCCTTGCACGTGATGTCGTGCGTCGTCGTGGCTCCGGTGACGGGAGGGAACATTGCGCCGGACAAGGCCAGGCTCGACTTCGACATCGACATGAGCCTGCTCGATGCGGGGCGCATCGAGCGCGAAACCAATGAGCTCATCTCGCGGGCGGTGAATACAGAGACTGTCTGGATCACCGACGAGGAGCTGGACGCTCGTCCGGAGCTGGTGAAGACGATGAGCGTCAAACCGCCGCGCGGAGCGGGACGAGTGCGCCTGCTCAACATTCCGGGCATCGACTTGCAGCCCTGCGGCGGCACTCACGTGCGCAACATCAGCGAGATCGGAGCAATCCGCGTCATACGGATCCGCAACGAAGGCAAGCACAACAAGCGCGTGGAGATCGCGCTCGGTGGCTGAGCCGGGGCAGAGGGACGGCTGCAAAAAACCGGTCAGCGGCGGCTGCGCACTACCCAGCCGTCTTCATGCGGCAGCACTTCCGCCGTCGCGTCCTGTTTGAGGAACTCGACGAGCGAGGCCGGATCGGTGGCGTCGAACACTCCGCTGATCTGCCGCGCGGCGATCTGCGGGTCTTCGATCCGAATCTCGCGCGGGCTGTAGCGCGCGAACTCGCGGGCCGCGTCGGCAAGCGGCGTGTTCTCGAAGATGAGTCGCCGCTCGGTCCAGGACGTCACCTTCTCCACGTCGGCGAGAGACACGCGCACCACCGGATGCGTAGGCGAGACGATGAGTTGCTCGCCTACCGCCAGCTCGAATTCGCGGGGGGTGGGGCTCGCGACGTTCTGCGGCACCTCGATCCGATTCTGGACCTTGATGCGCCCCTCGAGCACGGTCACGACGGTGCGCATTTCGTCCGCGTTGACATTGAAAGCGGTGCCGAGCGCAACGATCTCCATGGCGCGCGTGCGAACGCGGAACGGACGCGAAGGATCCCTCGCCACCCGGAAAATCGCCTCGCCTTCATCGAGCTCGACCGCACGCACGCTATCGGTGAATTGCGTGCGCAATTGCGAACGGCTGTTCAACTGCACGAGCGAGCCATCTTCCAGAGTGATCGAGCGCTGCTCGCCGATTCGCGTGGTGTAGGTCGTTTCGAGCCAGCTCGTCATCGGCGCCTGCGTGAGCAGCGCCGCACCCAGCACCAGAATCCCGACCAGTGACGCAGCGAGCGCCCATGGAATGAACCTCCTGGGCGAGCGCCCCGGCTCCTGTTCGTCGGCGCGTTGCAGCTCCGTCACGTTGGAGCTGTTCCGGGCGGCGGCGACCAGCGATTCGATGCTCTCGTTCGGCCACACTTCGGGATTGCTGGCCGAGCGCACCAGCGTGCTCAGGCGCAGGAACTCATCGACGTTGCGCGTGGAGCTGCGCAGCCATTCGAAAAACTCCCGGCGCTCGGCCTCGGTGCAGTGCTCATCCGACAAAACGGCGAGCCAGTGGGCCGCGCCCCGGGCCGCGTGTTCGGCATCCCGGTCGATGAAGCCTTTTGGATCGTTGCCGCGGCGCATGGTCAATCGAGCACCAGAGTCCGTCGCAGATGAGCGTAGCCAGTCGTCAGACAGCGGCGCACCATGCGCGTCGTGATGCCGAGGTGCCTGGCGATCTCCTCGTGCGACATGCCGTCGCGAAGCTTGAGGTAGATCACCGCGCGCACCATCGGGCTCAAGGCTCTGAGCGCCTTGTCGAGCTGGCGCGCGAACTCGCTCTGATCGAGGAGCGACTCGGGCGTGGAGGCCGCCACCAGGTTGTCGAGTTCCTCGGGGCCGTGCGGCTTGCTGTGGCAAGCCCGCATGCGCCATTCGTTCGCGACGTTGCTCGCCACGCGATACAGATACGCCTGCGGCTCATCGATGGAATCGAGCTTCTCGACGCGCAGCAGGCGGATATACACCTCCTGCGCCAGGTCCTCGGCATCGATCTTGTCGGGCAGGCGCCGACGCAAAAAGCGCGTGAGCCCGGCGTTCCAGTTGCGGGCCCACTCGGCGATGCGTTGACTGCGCCCCGATGAGGACATCTGGTCGATTCCGTCTCGAGCTCCTGTCTGAAGAGGGCCTCGATCGGCCGACTGCTTCCGGCGAGGGGGGCGCTACGCGTCGCGCAGCGTGAGCCATAGCAGTGCGTCCGAATCAGAAGCCCTCTAACCTGCTATGAGGGGACGAGCCGCGAAACCTGCCCCTCGCCGGCTCAGGTGGCCGCCGGTTTTGTGAACTTGAGCGTCATTCGGTCCGACTCGCCGATCGCGTCGTACTTGCTGCGATCGAAGTTCGGGTCGTGCGCATCCGGCCCTTCACTGTAGGGGCGCGTGCGCTTGGTCGGCGGCAGCGTCCACACGCCGAACGGATGATCCTTGGTATCGCGCGGATTGGCGTTGATCTCAGAGCGCTCCACCAGCTCGAAGCCGGCCTTGCGCGCCTGTTCGATCACGAATTCTTCGGTCACGTAGCCCGAGGCAGCCTTCGGGTCCTGCTCGCCCGGATTGGCGCGATGCTGCTCGAGCGCGAGGATGCCCCCGGGTTTGAGCGCGCTGTACAAATCATTGAACACCTTCTCGGTGATGCTGTTCGCCATCCAGCCGTGCACGTTGCGCGCGGTCAGGATGAAATCGAACGTGTTCTCGGGAAGCGGCTTGGATTTGGCGCCCCAGTTCACGAGCTCGATCTGGCCGTAAATCTCGGGCCTCGCGGCAAAGCGCGCTGCGAACTCTTCGCGGGCCTTGCGTGCGGCCGGGGAGAGATCGGGATTGTCCAGATCTGCTGCGGTCGCGTAGTAGCGCCCTCCGGTCGCGTGCGCGAACGGCGCCAGGATCTCGGTCCACCAGCCCGCGCCCGGCTGCACTTCGAGGATCGTCATCCCGGGCTCGAGGCCCCAGAATTTCAACGACTCGATCGGATGGCGGTATTGGTCGCGCGCCTTGTCACTCTCGCTGCGCCACGGCCCGTTGACGCTTTCGACCAGCGGGTCGCTTTGCGCCGTGGTCGTCTCCGGGTTGGCTGGGGTCGGCTCGGCCGGGGCGGGGGCCTTCGAGCAGGCGGCGAGCAGCAGGACGAGCGCGAGGGTCGAGATGCGGTGCATGAAGCCTCTCCCTTTTTGTGCCGAGCGGCCGATTATAGAGCGGACTCGAGCACAGCCGCCGCGTTCTTTTGCGTCCGGCGGCGAACCCGCTCCCCTTTCGGGCGTTGTCCCGGTGTCCGGGCGCTGCGATCGGCGCTTGCGCCCCGAGTGGGACGACGATCGCGTAGCATCAACAAAGGGTCGGGTGACCTTCGGAAGGAGAGCTTCATGACCGAGGGCGGCGCAAGCGAGGCAAGCATCGAGAGCGTGATCGAAGCGCGACGACGAGATCTTGGCGGCTTCGAAGTGGGGCGCGTCTTGCCGTGGCGCAATCGCCGCATGGTCGGGCCCTTCATCTTTTTCGATCACATCGGGCCCGTCACCCTCTCGCCCGGTCTGCCGAAGAGCGCGGATATCCGCCCGCACCCGCATATCGGCCTCGCCACCATCACATATCTCTTCGCCGGCGAGATGGTGCATAGGGACAGTCTCGGCTGCACGCAGGTCATTCGCCCTGGCGAGGTGAACTGGATGACGGCCGGTCGAGGCATCAGCCATTCCGAGCGCTTCGAGACGATGCGTGAGCGGGGCGGCTTTCTGCACGGCATCCAGGCCTGGGTGGCGCTTCCGGACGAGCACGAAGAGACCGCGCCCTCTTTCGCGCATTTCGATGGGCCTCAGTTGCCGCGTGGCGAGCTCGATGGTGTGCGCTTCACCGTCATCGCGGGCTCCGTGCTGGGTCTGACCAGCCCTGTTCAGACACTTTCACCGCTCGCGTACGCGCATTTCGAAATCCCGCGAGGCGCGCGGATAGAGATTCCCTGCAAGCACCGCGAGCGCGCCGTATTCATCGCCAAAGGCAGCGTTGCAATCGATGGCGCTCTGCACGAGGTCGGAAAAATGCCGGTGTTCGCGCCTGGCGCGACGCTGTCGCTTGCGGCGCCCGAAGATTCGACCGTCATGCTGCTCGCCGGACAACCGCTGGGCGAGCGACACATCTGGTGGAACTTCGTCTCTTCACGGCGCGAGCGCATCGAGCAGGCGAAGGCCGACTGGCGCGCCGGCCGCATCGAGCTGCCCGTCGATGATCGCGACGAGTTCATCCCGTTGCCGGAAGAGCCCGAGCCCAAGCCCGAGCCGTTGTCCTGAGCAGCCGCGTGTGGTTGCGATCTCTCCCGAGGAGCGGCGCGCTCGCGGGCGCCACAATTCGCCACTTTCCGCCCGCGCCGCCGCACAATCGGCGGCCACACTGTTGCGACCGGTTTCACGAGAGGTTCATGCATGAGCCGCAGCATCGCTCCTGCGACGGTTTTTTCGGCGCTCGTCGTTGGCTTGGCTGCGTTCAGCGTCAGCGCTGGAAAGACAGACTGCCCCATGTGCGAGCGATGGAACGCTCCGCAGGAGCCGTTCCGCATCTATGGCAACACTTATTATGTGGGTCCGCGAGGATTGAGCTCGGTGCTCATCACCTCGCCCGAAGGCCACGTTCTGATCGATGGCGGGCTGCCTCAATCGGCGCCGGTGATCGCCGCCAACATCGAGAAGCTCGGTTTCAAGATCGAGGATGTCACGGTCCTTCTCCATTCGCATACGCATTTCGATCATGCCGGCGGCCTGGCGGAGCTCAAGCGTTTGAGCGGCGCATCGCTCGCCACGAGCCCGCTCTCCGCACTCGCCTTCGAGCACGGTCTGCCGATTGCGAGCGACCCCCAAGCCGAGTTGCGCGAAGGTTTTCCTGCCATCAAGGATGTCGAGGTGATCCAGGACGGGCACACGTTGCGTGTCGGGCCGATCGCCATCACGGGGCACTACACGCCCGGACATACGCCGGGCGGGATGTCGTGGTCGTGGCAATCGTGCGAGGGAAAGCGCTGTCTCAACCTCGTGTATGGCGACAGCTTGACCGCGGTCTCGCAGGACGACTTCCGTTTCAGCGACAGCAAAACTTATCCGCACGTGCTCGAGGATTTCCGGAAGAGCTTCGGGGTGTTCGAGAGCCTGCCTTGCGACATCCTGATCACTGCTCATCCTGAAGCCACCGGTCTTTGGGAGAAACTGGCCGCGCGCGAAGCAGGCGACCCGGATGCGCTCATCAAGGCGGGCGCCTGCCGCGATTACGCGGCCAACGCCCGGCAGAAATTGAACGAGCGCGTAGAAAGGGAGAAGCGGGAAACCTCGCAACGCGCGGCCGAAGCCGCGCGATCGAGCGAGCTTTGAAGTCTGCCTCAAGCCACTGCTGCAAGCGGCGTGACGATCGAAGCCACGATACGGCGTGCGTCCTCGAGGGCCTTTTCTCCGTCAGGCAGCGCCAAGCCCTGCGCGTAGACGAACTGCAAATTGGTCAGTCCGAGGAAGCTCAGGAATTGTCGCAGGTAAGGGCCCTGCGTATCGCTTTCGCCGTTATAAATACCGCCGCGCGTGACGAGGACGTACGCCTTCTTGCCTTTGATCAGGCCCTCCGGACCGTTCTCGGTATAGCGGAAAGTGACGCCGGCGCGTGCGATGTGATCGAAATACGCGCGCAGCGTCGAAGGCACGCTGAAGTTGTACATCGGCACGGCGAAGACGATCTCATCGGCCGCGAGCAGCTCCTCGATCAACGCGTCCGAATAAGCGACCAGCTCGCGCTGCTCCGGAGTGCGAGCTTCGGGAGCGGTCCTGAAAGCCGCGAAGCGCTCGGCCGTCAGGTGCGGAACAGGCAAGACCGAGAGGTCTCGAGTCACGACGCGTCCATCGGCGTGGTTTTTGAGCCAGCGAGCTGCGAACTCTTCGGCGAGGCGTGAGGAGGCGCCATTGGCGCCATACAGGCTGGCCTGGATCTTGAGCAAAGTTTTCATGGTCGGGTCCTCTGAAAGGGTGGAAACTCGGAGGACCGTGATTAAACGATTGAGCAATCCGATAAAAAAGAACAATATTTCGGGTTAATTCATCGAGAAATCCGATCATGAAAGCTGCTTCTGCCCCCTCCCAGCCGCGAATCAGCCTCGAGCAATGGCGTTGCCTTGCGACCGTGGTCGAGGCGGGTGGCTATGCGCAGGCGGCCGAGGTCCTGCACAAGAGCCAGTCGTCAGTGACGTACGCCGTGCAAAAGCTCGAGCGCACGCTCGGCGTCAAAGTGTTCGAGATCCAAGGGCGCAAGGCCGTGCTCACGCCGACAGGCCAGATGCTTTATGCGCGCGCTCGCGTGTTGCTCGAGGAGGCGAGCTCGCTCGAGCGCGCGGCTCGTCGTGCTTCGGCAGGATGGGAGCTCGAGATCGCGATCGCAGTCGAGACGTTGTATCCGACTTGGCTCATGTTCGAGTGCCTGCACCGCTTCGGGCTCGAGAGTCCGCAGACGCGCATCGAGTGGTTCGAAACCGTGCTTGGCGGAGCGCCCGAGGCGTTGCGTAACGGCAGCGTCGATTTGGCGATCACTCCCCGCGTGCCGCCTGGATTCAATGGCGAGCCGCTCGCGGAAGTGCGATTCATCCCAGTGGCGCATCCCGATCACCCGCTGCATCGTCTCGGGCGCGAGCTGACGATGCGGGACTTGCGAAAGCATCGGCATTTGCTCGTGCGTGACACGAGCAGCCAGCGCGACAAGCGGGCCAACACACTCCATGCGGAGCGACGCTGGGTCGTGACGAACATGTCAACTTCGATCGGTGCGGCATCGCGCGGGCACGGTTTCGCCTGGCTGCCGGTCGACAAGATTCGAACGGAGCTGGCCGAGGGCACGCTCAAGCCGCTGCCGCTGCGCGGCGGCCGCGAGCGCATCGAGCATCTCTATCTCGTCCTCGCCGATTCGGACGTCGTCGGGCCGGGAACGAGGCGGTTCGCGCAGATCATTCGCGAAGTGACCGCTTCGGCGTGCAAGGAAAGGCGCGGCACTGCGGCCCGGGCAGCTGCGGCCCGCTGAGCCGCCGCTCCCGCCAACTCCTGCTGCCCCACATGACATTCAGGACTTGGGTCGAGGCGGGCGGGGCGGTACGCTCGACATCGAGACCATGCGAAGGGGGACTTGGGCGGCCGGAGGCGGCTGCGCTTCGTCCGACGCCACCCAGGATCGTTTCGAGTCACGCGAACGATGAGCTTCAAGCCCAGGCAGGCGGGACCGGCCGCCGGCAACGCCGCCATCAACCGACGCGATCGCCTGCTCGATGAGGCCGCCCGGCAGCTCAACGAGAAAGGCGTGCTCCTCACTTCACTCGCCGAGATCGCCGCCAAGCTCGGGCTTACGCGCGGGGCGATGTATTACTACGTCGCCGATCGGGAGGATCTCGTCTACCAGTGCTATCGCCGTGCGGCCGAGGTGACTGCTCGTCACTTGCTCGAAGCCTCGCGCAGTGCGGGGACTGCGGCCGATGTGCTGCGCAGGTTCATCGAGCGCATGCTGGACCCATCGGAGCCCGAGATTGCCGCGCGGGCCGAGATCGCGATGATGGGTCCGATCCAGCGCGACACCATCCAGGGTCTGTACGATGCGCTCGCCGCGCGGATCGCTGATTTGCTCGAAGGAGGTTGGCGCGAAGGCGCATTTCGTCAATGTGACTTCGAAGTGAACGCCCGGATTCTCCTGAGCCTCGTGACCTGGGCGCCGCTCGCGCGGCCATGGGCGCACTCGGCCGGGCCGCTCGGCCCGACGCGGCTTTTGTCGGCCGTCATGGCGACGGTGTTCGACGGGTTTTCCACCGGCACACGGCTGCCGGAGATCCGACCGCTCGATCTGAGCACGCTCTCGCCCAAGGTCATCAGCGCGTTCGATCGGGACGCCGCGCTCGCCGCCAAGCGCGAGACGCTGATCCGGGTCGCCTCCCGCTTGTTCAACAGAAAGGGGATCGATGCGACCTCGCTCGAGGAGATTGCCCAGCAGGTGGGCACGACCAAGCGCACGTTGCATCACCATATCGGCAGCAAGCAGGAACTGGTGTCGGCGTGCTACGAGCGCGCGTTCGGGATCTTCTTCTTCATCAAGGACCGGATGCTCGAATATCAGGGCTCGCGTCTCGAAGCGCTCGCTGCCGCGATGCATGCGCTCGCGCTCGCCTATCCGAACGAGGAGCTGAGCCCGCTCTCGCCGCTCGTGGGGTACGGTGCACTCTCGCCCGAAGGGCAGGCTCGATTCGATGCGAACTCGCGCGCGCTCGGCGAGGCTTATCACGGGCTGATTCGCCAGGGCATCCACGAGGGCAGCATTCGGGAGCTCGATATCGAGGCCCGTGCTCTGATGCTGCCCGGGCTGCTGAGCTGGCTCGTGAAGGACGACGTGCCGACCGATCCTCAGCGCCGTCAGGCCATCGCGATCGAGATCGCCAACCTGGTCGCCGTCGGATTGCGGGCCTGACGCTCGGCTGAGAAAAGCGAGTACGGCTTCTTTTACAATCTCTCGATGCACACGCCCTCAGCGGTCGAGAAGCTGTTTCGCGCCGGACGAACCGGCGTCGCCGACGTCAGGATCGATTGGTACTGGCTCATTGGTCTCACTCTCGTCCTGGTCGCGACGGGGATCGGCTTGCGTGATCCCTGGCCGGCGGACGAGCCCCGCTTTGCGCTCGTCGCCAGAGACATGGTCGCGAGCGGCGAGTGGCTGCTCCCTCGAGTCGGTGGCGAGCCGTACGCGGACAAGCCCCCGGTTTTCTTCTGGTTGATCGCGCTCGGGCTCGAGCTTACGGGCTCGATGAGGATCGCTTTCCTGCTTCCTTCCGCGCTCTCGGCGCTTGGTTGTGTGCTTCTCGTGTACGACCTCGCGCGTCGGCTGTGGAACAGGGAGGTCGGTCTTGCTGCGGGGCTGGCCTTGCTGTTCACGATTCAGTTCGTGTGGCAGGCGAGGCAGGCGCAGATCGATGCGACGTTGTGCTTCTGGACGACGCTGGGTCTGTACGGCCTGCTGCGTCATCTGCTGCTCGGCCCCGCGTGGCGCTGGTATGTGACCGGATGGGCTGCCGCCGGCCTTGGAGTGATCACCAAGGGCGTGGGGTTTCTTCCTTTGCTCGTGCTGATTCCTCATGCGCTTCTTCGGGCTCGGGGTTGGTCGGCGCAGGCAGTTTTGGGTGCGGGCGTTGTTGGTGATTCAAATGCCCCCACCCCGCCCTCCCCCGCATTGCGGGGGAGGGGGGAAGAAGTAGCAGAGCGGGGGAGGGGAGAAGAGGCAGCGTTGCGGGGGAAGGGAGAAGAGGCGGCGTTGCGGGGGAGCGGAGAAGAGGCAGCGTTGCGGGGACGCGGAGAAGAGGCCGCGTCGCGGCGAAGCGGAGACGAGGCAGCGAAGCGGGGAAGCGGAGAGGCGGTGCTTTCCAATTACGTCCCCTCCCCCGCTCTGCGGGGGAGGGACAGGGTGGGGGCACTGTTCAAAGCCCTCGCAGGCCCGCTCGCGTTCCTCCTCGCCATCGGCCTCTGGCTCGTCCCCATGCTGCTCGCGGCACGCGGCAATCCGACGCTCGCCGCCTATCGCGACGAGATCCTGTTCCAGCAGACGGTGGATCGATACGCCAACGCCTGGCATCACCGCGAGCCGTTCTGGTACTTCCTCGTGCAAGTGATCCCGTGGCTGTGGATGCCGCTCACCTTCCTGCTGCCCTGGCTCGTGAGGATGTGGCGGGACTCATTGCGTCGACACGATCTCAGGATCGCACTGCTCCTCGGCTGGATCGCGCTGGTGGTTCTCTTCTTCAGCCTGAGCAGCGGAAAGCGGGGCGTGTACGTGCTTCCCGCCGTCCCTGCCTTCGCACTTGCCTGCGCTCCGTATCTGCCAGAGCTCGTGAAGCGGGCCGCAGCCCAGCGAGTGATGTTTGCGCTCGCAGCGACCGTCGGCGGCATTTGTGCGCTGGCGTTGGGCTATGTCCTCGTGCGTCCGCAAGAGCGCACAGAGCTCATCGCGCTTTACGACATCGATCCGATCGGGCCGCTCGCCGTCATCGCAGTAGCCAGTGCGCTCGTGTGCGCGATCGCGAAGCCTCGGCGTGGATTTGCCGCTTTCGCCGGTGTGCTCACCGTCGCGCTTCTGACCGTGAGCTTCTGGATCAATCCGGTGATGAATGCCGCGCGCTCGGGCGCTGAGTTCGTCGCTCGCATCGAGCAGGCAGCCGACCCGCAGGGCGAGCTCGGGCTCATCGCATTCAAGGAGCAGTACCTGTTGCACTTGCATCGACCCATCGTCCATTTCGGACATGCACGCTGGCGTGAAGCGGAGCAGGAGAGGGCCGATGCCGCACGATGGCTGGTCGCCGCACCCGGACGGCAACTCGTCGTTCCCCGATCAGCGCTCGAGACTTGCTTCAAGGACGCGGTCGCGACGGCGCTGGGAACAGCCAATCGGGTCGAATGGTTTCTCGTGCGGGGAGCTGCGGCTCAGGAGTGCGTTGCGCGAGGTCAACCCGATGCGGTGTGGCACTACACTCCGCCAACTTCGCGGCCCGGGACGCGGGCGAGGAGCTGAGCCAACGCTTCGGAGCTCGCCGGCTTGACGAGATGCGTGTCGAAGCCGCATTCGCGCGAGCGCAGCACATCGGAATTCTGGCCCCAGCCGCTCAGCGCAACGATCATCATGTCCTTGCCCCAGGATTGCGCGCGCATGCGGCGCGCAGCCTCGTAGCCGTCCATCACCGGCATGCCGAGGTCCAGCAGGGCCAGGTCGGGCCGCCATTTCGCCGCAAGCTCGATGGCTTGAGCGCCGTCCGCGGCCTTCCACACATGATGACCGTCGCATTCGAGCAGCATCGCGAGGCTCTCTAGCGCGTCCGGATTGTCGTCCGCGACCAGGATGCGGCGAGGCGCCAAGCGGCGCTCGACATCGGCATCCGACGAAGAAGCCTCGTCTGTACCCGGAGTGCTTTCGATCAAGGGCAGGCGCACCGTGAACTCGGCGCCCTTTCCGGCTCCGGCGCTGTACATCGACACCTCGCCCGAATGCATCTCTACGAGCTTGCGCACCAGCGCGAGCCCGATTCCAAGCCCGCCCGGCGTACGATCGTCGCTCCCGTGCAGTCGCGAGAACAAAGTGAAGAGCTTCGCCTGGTACTCGAGCGGAATGCCGATGCCCGTATCTTTCACACGAAATACCAGCCAACGCCCCTCGCGCTTCGCGCTCAGTACGATGCGGCCTCCGTCGTGGGTGTACTTGGCCGCGTTGTTGAGAAGATTCCCCAGCACTTGCACCAGCCGCGTGGGATCGCCCCGCACGGTGAGCGAGCCGTCCGGACACTCGATGGAGAGCTCGTGCTTGTGCTCGCTGATGAGCGGCTGCAGCGCCTCGATCGCGCGGGCGAGCAGCGTTTCGGCGCTCACCGGCTCCTGGGCCAGCCGGATCGTGCCGCGCGTGATGCGGGAGATGTCGAGCAAGTCGTCCACCAGGCGCGTCAGGTGCAGCACCTGCCTGTCGATCACGTCGCGCGACCACTTGAGCTTCGCATTCTCGATCGGGATGCGCGACATGATCTCGATGGCATTGCGGATCGGCGCGAGGGGGTTGCGCAGCTCGTGCGCCAAAATCGCGAGGAACTCGTCCTTGTGCTTGTCCGCCTCGATCAAAGCGGCCTGCGCGCGTGAGCGTTCAACGATCTCCGCCTGCAAGGCGCGATTCGAGTCTTCCAGCTCCAGGTTCGCGTGCTTGAGATCGCGGTTCAGCGCTTCCAGCTCGCGGGTTTTCTCCGCTTGCAGCGTCGTGTTTGCCTGCTCGAGCTGCTTGTTCGCCTCCGCGAGGCTCCGGTTGAGCTGCTCGAGCTCGAGTCGCTGGCAGTACAGCTCGACCAGCACCGAGACCTTGCTGCGCAGGATTTCCGGCACCACGGGAATGGAGACGTAGTCGACCGCGCCGAGCTTGTAGCCTTTCAAGCGATCGAGCTCTGTGTCGTGCACGCCCGTGACGAAAATGATCGGGGTGCGCTCGAAGCGCGGATGCTCGTGGATCATCGCCGCCGTCTCGAAGCCATCCATGCCGGGCATGCTGACGTCGAGCAGCACTACCGCGAAGTCCTCTTTCATGAGGCGTGCGAGGGCATCGACGCCGGAGCGGGCGGTCACGAGATTCTGGCCCAGCTCCCCGAGAATGGTTTCGTACGACAGGAGCCGTGCCGGTTGGTCATCCACCAGCAGGATGTTGACCTTGTCCGGTCGCTTGTTCGCCTGCAATCCAGTGCTCACGGCCGCGGCTCGGGCTAACGATGAAGCCACATTCGCACCAGCGACAGAAGCTGCTCGGTGTTGACGGGCTTGGCCACATAGTCGGACGCGCCCGCTTCGAGACACTTTTCACGATCGCCCTTCATCGCCTTGGCAGTGAGCGCGATGATGGGCAGCAAACGGAATCGCGGATTGGCGCGGATGCGACGCAAGGTCTCGTAGCCGTCCATCTCCGGCATCATCACGTCCATCAGCACCAGCGCGAGATCGTCGGTTTGCTCGACCAGCGTGATCGCATCCTGTCCGTTCGTGGCGCTGATCACTTGCATCTTGTGACGCTCGAGCAGGCTGTTCAGGGCGAAGATGTTGCGGATGTCGTCGTCCACGACGAGCACTTTGCGGCCCTTGAGTGCCTCATCGCCCTGGTGGAGCGTCTCGATCATGCGCTGCTTGGCGGGCGGCAGATCCGTCACGACCCGGTGCAGGAAGAGCGCTGTCTCGTCGAGGAGCCGCTCGGGCGAGCGCACGCCCTTGACCACGATGCTTTTCGCCTTTTGTCTCAGCTCCTCTTCTTCGGTCGGCGAGAGCTCGCGGCCGGTGAAGACCACGATCGGCGTGTCGCGCAGCTGCTCGTTGCGCTGAATCTGGCCGAGCAGCTCGAAGCCGGAGATATCCGGCAGGTGCAGATCGAGCACGACGCAATCGAACTCCTTCTCGCTCAGCGCGCGCATTGCTTCGGCTCCACTGCCTGCCGCGGTGATCTCCACGTCATCGAAGCCGATCAGCTCGGCGATGCTCAGTTGCTCGGCCGGGTCGTCTTCGACCACGAGCAAGCGTCGCAGGCGGGGTGCTGCGAATTCCTTGATCCGCTCGAGCGCGGCCTGAAGCTCCTCGGTCGTGGCCGGCTTGTTCATGAAGGCGTAAGCGCCGCGCTCGAGGCTGTACTGGCGCTCCTCTTCGACCGTGAGGATCTGCACCGGGATGTGGCGCGTCGCCGGGTCCTGCTTGAGCTGGTTGAGCACGGTCCAGCCGAGCATGTCGGGCAGGAACACGTCGAGCGAGATCGCGGTCGGCCGGTACTTGCGCGCGAGCGCGAGTCCGTTGGCACCGGTCTTCGCCACGATCGCTTTGAACCCTGCGTCCCGCGCGAGATTGAGCAGCACCTTCGCGTAGTGCTGATCGTCCTCGATCACGAGCAGCACGCGATCGTCGGGCCCGACGCTCGTGCGATCGTCGACGATCTCCTCCACACGCACTGGAAGCGCCTTTGGCTGGAACGGCGGGCTGGGACGCAGGCCGGCCGGCGCCGGAACGATGTTCTGCGAATAGGCTGAGCCCATGTACGCGATCGGCAGATACAAAGTGAATGTGCTGCCGCTGCCCGGGACGCTCGTGAGCTTGAGCTCGCCGCCGAGCAGGTGCGCGAGCTCGCGGCTGATCGCGAGGCCCAGCCCCGTGCCGCCGTATTTTCGGGCGGTTCCCGCATCGGCCTGCTGGAAGGCTTCGAAGATGATCTTCTGCTTCTCGGGCGCTATGCCGATGCCCGTGTCGGTGACCGAGAAAGCGACGACTGCCGCGGCCTGGCTCAGCACCGGATGGTCCGGGCTCCAGCCGCTCTTGGCGAGCGAGGCCTGCAAGCGCACGCTCCCGTGCGAGGTGAACTTGAACGCGTTCGAGAGCAGGTTCTTGAGAATCTGCAAGAGCCGCTTGGGATCGGTGCTGATGTGCTGCCCCAGCGCCGGATCGAAATCCGTGACGAACGAGAGCGAGCGCGCCTCGGCCTCGTGCCGGAAGTTGCGCTCGATGGTTTCACGCAAGTGCGTGAACTGCAGGTCTTCCGATTCCACCGTGACCGTGCCCGACTCGATCTTGGACAGGTCGAGAATGTCGCTGATGAGGTTCAGCAGATCGGTGCCGGCGGCGTGGATAGTCTTGGCGAACTCGACCTGCCGGGGCGTGAGGTTGTTGTCGGCATTCTCGGCGAGCTGCTGCCCTAGAATCAGAATACTGTTGAGCGGCGTGCGCAGCTCGTGCGACATGTTCGCCAGGAACTCGGACTTGTAGCGTGAGGTGAGCGCCAGCTCCGCCGCCTTCTCCTCGAGCGCGCGCCTCGCGAGCTCGATCTCCTGGTTCTTGCGCTCGACCTCGGCGTTCTGCTCGGCGAGGAGCCGCGCCTTGTTCGCCAGCTCCTCGTTGGTCTGCTGCAGCTCCCTTTGCTGGGTCTGGAGCTCCGCCGCGAGCTGCTGTGACTGCTTGAGCAGACGCTCGGTCCTCATTGTCGCCTCGATCGTGTTCAGCACCACGCCGATCGAGCCGGTGAGCTGCTCGAGGAAGGCGAGGTGCGAGGC
Organism: Steroidobacteraceae bacterium; assembly: GCA_036381695.1. Classification (GTDB taxonomy): domain Bacteria; phylum Pseudomonadota; class Gammaproteobacteria; order Steroidobacterales; family Steroidobacteraceae; genus Steroidobacter. The sequence continues at coordinate 13,438 of DASVCI010000051.1, read as the reverse complement.
GGTGAACTCGTGCACCGAGGCAAGCTCGATGACCGCCTTGACCTGTCCTTCGTAGAGCACCGGCAGCACGATCAGATTGCGGGCGCGCGCGCCGATGAGACCGCTGCGCAAGTGGAGCGAATCGGGCGGGATGTCGTAGGTGAGGATGCGTCGGCCGTCGGCAGCGCATTGACCAACCAGGCCCTCGTGCAGCGCGTAGCGCCGGGGCTCGCCTCCTTCCAGCGCGTCGGCATAGCTTGCAAGCTGCTTGAGCACGGGCCCGCGCTCGTCGTAATCCATCACGTACATGATCCCTTGCTGTGCGTTCACCAGCGGCGCGAGCTCGGCAAGCAGCATCTGGCCCACCGTCACCAGGTCGCGCTGGCCCTGCATCATGCGACTGAACTTGGCGAGGTTGGTCTTGAGCCAGTCCTGCTCGGTGTTGCGCTCGGTCGTCGCGCGCAAGTTGCCGATCATCGCGTTGATGTTGTCCTTGAGATCGGAGACCTCGCCGCGCGCTTCGACCTGAATGGACCGAGTGAGGTCGCCCTTGGTCACCGCCGTGGCCACTTCGGCGATCGCGCGCACTTGCGTCGTGAGATTCGCAGCGAGCAAGTTGACGTTCGCCGTCAGATCTTTCCAGGTGCCGGCGGCGCCGGGCACGTTCGCCTGGCCGCCGAGCCTGCCTTCGACGCCCACTTCGCGCGCGACGCTGGTCACCTGATCGGCAAAGGTCGCAAGCGTGTCGGTCATGCTGTTGATCGTGTCGGCGAGCGCCGCGACTTCGCCCTTCGATTCCACGGTCAGGCGTTGCCGCAGATCGCCGTTCGCGACGGCCGTCACCACCTTGACGATGCCTCGCACCTGGTTGGTGAGGTTGTTCGCCATGGTGTTGACGTTGTCGGTGAGATCCTTCCAGACGCCACTCACGCCTTTGACTTCGGCCTGGCCGCCGAGCTTGCCTTCGGTGCCGACCTCACGAGCCACACGGGTCACTTCGGAGGCGAACGCGTTGAGCTGATCGACCATCGTGTTGATGGTCTCCTTGAGCTGCAGGATCTCGCCCTTGACGTCGACCGTGATCTTGCGGGACAAGTCGCCGCGCGCGATGGCGGTCGCGACCTCGGCGATGTTGCGCACTTGGCCGGTGAGGTTGCTCGCCATGGAGTTGACGTTGTCGGTGAGATCCTTCCACGTGCCGGCAACGCCCGGCACGATCGCCTGGCCTCCGAGCTTCCCCTCGGTGCCAACCTCGCGCGCGACGCGTGTCACCTCGGCGGCGAAGCCGTTGAGCTGATCCACCATGGTGTTCATGGTTTCCTTGAGCTGCAGGATCTCGCCGCGCACATCGACGGTGATCTTGCGCGTGAGATCGCCACGCGCGATGGCGGTGGCGACCTCGGCGATGTTGCGCACCTGGCCGGTGAGATTGCTCGCCATCGAATTGACGTTGTCCGTCAGGTCCTTCCAGACACCGCTCACGTCTTTCACTTCGGCCTGACCGCCAAGCTTGCCTTCGGTGCCCACCTCGCGAGCTACACGCGTCACCTCGGCGGCGAACGCGTTGAGCTGATCGACCATGGTGTTGATCGTTTCCTTGAGCTGACGGATCTCGCCGCGCACATCCACTGTGATCTTGCGCGACAGGTCACCGTTCGCGATCGCGGTCGCCACGTCGGCGATGTTTCGAACCTGGCCGGTGAGGTTGCTCGCCATCGAGTTGACGTTGTCGGTGAGGTCCTTCCATACACCGCTCACACCTTTGACTTCGGCCTGGCCGCCGAGCTTGCCTTCCGTGCCCACTTCGCGCGCGACGCGCGTCACTTCGGAAGCGAACGCGTTGAGCTGATCAACCATCGTATTGATGGCTTCCTTGAGCTCGAGAATCTCCCCCTTCACGTCCACCGTGATCTTCCGGGAGAGGTCGCCGCGGGCGATGGCGGTCGATACTTCGGCGATGTTTCGCACCTGCGCCGTCAGGTTGCTCGCCATCGAATTGACGTTGTCGGTGAGATCTTTCCAGGTGCCGCCGACGCCAGGCACATTCGCCTGGCCACCGAGCTTGCCCTCCGAGCCGACTTCGCGCGCCACGCGAGTCACTTCCGAAGCGAACGATCGCAACTGGTCGACCATGGTGTTCATGGTCTCTTTCAACTGCAGAATCTCGCCCCGCACATCGACGGTAATCTTGCGCGAGAGGTCTCCGCTTGCGATGGCGGTGGCGACCTCGGCGATGTTGCGCACCTGACCGGTGAGGTTGCTTGCCATCGAATTGACGTTGTCGGTAAGGTCTTTCCACGTGCCAGCGACACCCGGTACGATCGCCTGGCCTCCGAGCTTGCCTTCGGTGCCGACCTCGCGTGCGACGCGTGTCACCTCCGCTGCGAACGCGTTGAGCTGATCCACCATCGTGTTGATGGTGTTCTTGAGCTCGAGAATCTCTCCCTTCACGTCGACGGTGATTTTGCGCGACAAGTCGCCACGCGCGATGGCGGTAGCAACCTCGGCAATGTTGCGCACCTGGCCGGTGAGATTGCTCGCCATCGAGTTGACGTTGTCGGTGAGATCCTTCCACGTGCCGGCGACGCCCGGGACGATTGCCTGACCACCGAGCTTGCCTTCAGTGCCGACTTCGCGTGCCACTCGCGTGACTTCGGATGCGAACGAGCGGAGCTGATCGACCATGGTGTTGATCGCTTCCTTGAGCTGAAGGATTTCCCCTCGCACATCGACGGTGATCTTGCGGGAGAGGTCGCCGTTGGCGACAGCGATCGTCACTTCGGAAATGTTGCGGACCTGTGCCGTCAGGTTGCTCGCCATCGAGTTGACGTTGTCGGTCAGGTCCTTCCAGCTTCCGCTCAAATTCCGGACTTCAGCCTGGCCGCCGAGCTTGCCCTCGGTGCCGACCTCGCGCGCGACGCGCGTCACTTCCGAAGTGAACGCGCTCATCTGCTCGATCATGGTGTTGACGATTTTCGCCGAGCGCAGGAACTCGCCCATGAGCGGGCGGCCTTCCACTTCGAGCGGCATCGTCTGCGAGAGATCGCCTTTGGCGACGGCGGTGATCGTGCGCGTGACTTCAGTGGTGGGCCAGAGCAGATCGTCGATGAGCGTGTTCACCGTGCTTTCCATCTCGCCCCAGGCGCCGGAGCGCCTGTCCATGGTGACGCGATGACGGATCCTGCCTTCCTTGCCGACGACTTTGCCGGCCTTCGCGAGCTCGCGCGCGACGCGCTGATTGGAAGCGACGATTTCGTTGAACGTGTCTGCGATCTTGCCCACGATGCCGGTACGATCGCTCGCGAGGCGAACGGTAAAGTCTCCGTCGCGCACCGCTTGCAAGGCTCGCAGCAGTTGCTTCAGATCGAGCTCGCCGTCGGCCTCGACCGGACGCTTGCGCTTGGCTCGGGAGGAGGTCTGGGTGCGCACTCGGTCTGGCGTTTCCATCGAGGGAAGCTCCGAGAAAGTCGGACGCGAGAAAACTTCGCTTCACCAAACCCGGGCAAATCAGGCCGTGCCGTCGACGCTACCCTGAAGCCCGGCCGCGGCGGACGATCTTCCGTCAAGGGATTCGAGCCTCGCGCTGATATCCCCGGCGCCCCTTTGTGCCCGCCGCTTTTCGAGGGCTGGTGTTGTGGGCGAACATAGCCACATGGTTGTGGCGACGCAATAGAAGAACTACAGGGGTCGCGTCAGGTTTTGCGTGCGCGCGGGCTCATTGCCGCGCGGCCGCAAACTGATCGGGCGATTCAGGAACCTTCTGCCGCGCTGAATCATTTAAAGCGTTTTTGCCTCGACACAATCGATCTGCCCTCAACTGCAACTCAACCGCCGTGCGGTTCTCGAGGCATCACGATGGATGAGCACTCCTCCCGACCGGATCCTGCGCCGAGCACATCGCCGCAGCCGCTGCTCGAGCGTGTGCAGCGGGAGCTTCAGCAGGAGCTGCTCGGGAAGCTCCTGCATGACCTGCGCAATCCGATTCACGCGATCCAGATCAGCCTGGAGCTGTTCGGGCGCATGGCCCGCGACCCGACGAATGCGAAGCTTCGCGAGCGCGCGGCCGCGTATGTGGATCCCGCCGAGGCGGCCCTCGCGAGCTTACGGATGGCGAGCGCGCGGCTGACTCGCTACCTGTCTGTTCCGGGCGCGCCGAAAGTCGCTCCTTTGGAGCTCGATGAGCTGATGTCGGAAGTCGCACTGCTTCTGCGTGCATCGCGCCGACACATGCAAGTCGCGTACGAGCCGGATGGAGCGGGAGCATCGATTTCGATCGAGGCGGATGCGACGAGGCTCGCTCATCTGCTCATTCATCATTGTCTCGGCAACGCGGCTTCCAGCGTGCGATTTTCGGTAGAGGGCCGTCCATCCGACGGCGTCGCGATCAATGCTCGATTCGACGCCGCTCCTTCCAGCGCGCCCGAAGCTGGCCATCGTCCGGTCGCGCTCACTGCCCGGGAGCTCAAAGAGTTGGTCGAAGCGGCCGGTGGAAAAGTCGCACGCAACGACGAGGCAGGATTCTCGTTGGAGTTCCGGCGCGCAGGTCATCATTAGACGCACCAGCGTGCGCCGCTTGCACCCGCTTTCGAGATTCCAGGGAAGGCTTACGTCCCGCTCTCGGGAACGCAGGCGCGCTTTCGATCCAGCAGGGCTTTGATTTCTTCGAGGAGCTTTTTCGGATCGAAGGGCTTGGTCCAGAACTGATCGAACCCGTTGGCGGTGGTGTCGGCCGGCGCATCCCGGCCGGTCAGCGCGATCAGCGTTGCCTCACGCACGCCCGGGAGCTTGCGCACGTGCTTCGCCAGCTCGTACCCGTTCATTCCCGGCAGGCCGATATCGATGAGCAGCAACGTCGGGCGAAGCCGTTCGAGGAGTCGGAGCGCGGCCTCGGCATCCGCGGCTATGGCGGCCCCGACGTCCTCGAGCTCGAGGAGCATCCCGAGGCTGTTGGCGGCGTCCTCGTTGTCATCGACGATGAGGACTTCGACGGATTGGTCTTCGGCGGCCGGCGATTCTGTGCTCACGGTCCCAATCGGTTCTCTGTTGATCCGCTCGCGCAATCTTCGCTGCGGTCCGCGCCGAATACAACAGGTTCGGCTTCGAAACGGTGTGCGTGGGTCAGCCAGCTCGCTGTTGCCTTTACTCGCGCGCGATGGCTTGCGGGCAATTTCCCTATCGTGTCGGTCGTGATGCACGCGAGCCCTGGAATGGAGGGGCCGTGGCTGTCATCTGGCCGGAACTTGTCATCGGCCGCCGGGTTGGATCGGAAACGCGGTTCCAGCCTCGCTCGCCAGTGCGGGCGAGCGCGTTCTCTGAAAGGAGGTGCAAGATGCTCGGAAAGACCTCGTCCGCTCGCGGCCGTGGCGGCCGGGGAGCGGGGACCGGCGCAGAAGGTCTCGTCGTCGCTCTCACCGAGCTGACTGGTGTCAACGCCTCGATCGAGGTGAGAAGTCCGGCGTTCGGCCACATGGAGCCGATTCCGGTGAAGTACACCGCCGACGGCGAAGGGATTTCCCCGCCGCTCGAATGGCGCGGCGTGCCCATGAACGCTGAAGGTCTGGTCCTGCTGGTGGAGGATCCGGACGCGCCGACGCCCGAGCCGTTCGTCCATGCGATCGTGTGGGATCTGCCGGGAACCGACGCATCGCTCCCTGAAGCGGCGCTTCCAAGCACCAAGGCGCCGGCTCCCCGTGAGGCGCTCGGGCGCAATTCGCTCCAGTCCGCTACGTACACGCCGCCCAGCCCACCGCGCGGTCATGGGACGCACCGCTACGTGTTCCAAGTGTTCGCGCTCGATATCGCGCTGCGCTTCGACTCTCCGCCTGCTCGTGCAGCGCTGCTCGAGAGGATCAAGGGACACGTGATCGCGAAAGGACTGCTGATCGGTACGTACGAACGCGCATGAAACTCGCGTGCCGGAGAGGAACGTTCCGTCCGCCCGAGCGTTGCTGGGGGCGAAGCAGCGCCCCACGCTCGAGCACGACGATGCTGATATTGATTGTTGAGGATGACCCGATCTGCGGGCTGAGCGTGGCCTACGCACTGGAGGAGGCCGGTCATGCCGTGATCGGCCCCGCTTCGAGACAGGCCGAGGCTCTCAGTCTCGCGCAGCGCTTCAGGCCTCAGCTCGCGCTGGTCGACATCGATCTCGAGCATCCAGGCGAGGGGATCGAGCTGGCGCGGCTCCTTCGCGAGATGGATGTTCAATCGGTGTTCGTCAGTGCGCAGCACGGCGTTGCGAGTCAGAACAGCGAGCTCGCTTTGGGCCTCATAGGCAAGCCTTTCGATCCCGAGGACGTGCCTCGAAGCGTCGAGGTGGTCGCTGCGTTGATGCGAGGCGCGCCGCCGCCTCCATCGCCTCGCTCGCTGCGATTGTTTTGAGCGTGATCGCGGGGCGCCTCAACCTTCGGCCGGCGTGCTGGCTGCAATTCGCTCGAGCGTGCGGCCGAGCTCCGGCACTTCGGGCAGCTCGAGCCCGAACGTTCTCTCGAGGCATTCGCGCAGTTCTCCTGCCGTCGTGAGACGCGTTCGAGTGGTCTTGCCACCCAACTCGTGCACGGCCAGCTCGTTGTTGCGCAGGGCGTAGCGACGACCTGGTGATGAGCGCGCGGCGATGAGGCCGGTCACGAAGTGCGACTCGGGGTTGTTGGACAGATACCAGTTCGCCACTTCGTAATCGGGCAGGTGCTGCTCTTCCAGATTGAAGCGGTACAGCGTGCGCCACTCGGTGCGAACCTGCGTTTGCAGGAGATAGTCCGAATGGAATCGAACGACGCGAAACGGCTCGTGCGGGGTGCTTTGCGCCTCGTCTTCGATGAGCCTCAATGGCGCCGTCAGCGTCATTCCGCCGAATCCTACGTCCGCGATCCAGGTCTCCTCATCGAGATCGACTCTGAGCAGCATATGCGTGCGCGGCGTGATCGCGTCCTCGGGGCGGTTCAGCAGGACGCGCGCGGCGAGCCCGGTGACCTCGAAGCCGATCTCTTCGAGCGCTCGCTTGAGGAGCAGATTGTGCTCGTAGCAGTAACCGCCCCGGCGGCCGTGCAGTATTTTTTTGACGAGCGAAGCCTCGTCCAGGCGCACCGGGATGCGCAGCAGCGGGTTCAGATTCTCGAACGCAATCGCGTGCGGATGCCGCTCGTGGATCTTTCGCAGAGTCTCGAGCGTGGGGACTGGCTGCTCAGCATAGCCGATGCGTCGCAAATAGCTTCCGAGATCGAACTGCTCGCGCATGGCCCCGAGTTTACGCAAGCTCGCGTGGATGCACGAGCGCCCGCTCACCCCCGTGGTGAAGCCGCTTGGTCCGCCGCCAGACTTTCCCGCTCGATCACTTTGCCACGCAGGATGATCTTGTCGATCTGCTCCCACGCCATCAGGCTCTCGAGCGGATTCGCTTTGAGCAGCAGCAAGTTCGCGATCTTGCCCGGGCTCACGGTCCCGTAGTCCCGATCGAGCCCGAACTGCTTCGCATTGCTGATCGTTGCCGCCCGGAGCACGTGGGCGAGCGGGATCCCGGACTGCGCCATCAGCCGCATCTCTCTGTATGTGTCGTACCCAGGCTGATTGCCGTACGTCGGGGCGGAAGGCGTATCGCTGCCGAGCAGAAGCGGATGACCCAGCCCGTGCAGATATCGGCTCGCGCGCATGCCGCGCTCGCCGGTTTGCAACCAGGCTCTTGCGATCCGCTCACCCGGCGCGCCGCCGAACTCACGACTGATTTCGTTCTTGTACCACTGCCCGGCCTCGGTCCCGTACCACGCGAGCAGCGCAGGGGGCACGACCTTCGCGTAAGTCGGATCCTTCAGCGTGTCGGCGCGGAACAGGTCTGCCGTGCCTGCGATCACTCGCAGCGTCGGTTGATAGCCGATGTGCTGCGCCTGAATCCGTCTCAAGTGCGCCGCGATCTGCTCGGGGATCCCTTCATCCTGATCGAGCTCGTTCCAGTTCCAGAGCCCGTGAGCCAGTACGTCGACGCCGGCCTCCAGCGCAATCCGCTGCATGTCGATCGCATTGGCATGAGCGATGAGCAGGAGCTTGTGCCTGGTCGCCGCCGCCCGCAAACGAGCGAGCGTCTCCCGGCTCATCAACGGCCAGTCCGAGCGGGGCCCGAAACCATCTTCGATGAAGGTCTTTACACAGCGCGCGCCGCTGGCGGCTATCTTCGCGACGACAGCTTCAGGCGTATGGTCTTTCTCATCGGCGCCCGGCGGCAGCGGATGCTCCTTCGCATTCGCGGGCTCGTAAATATAGTCGGGCAGCAGTTGATAGCGCACCGATTTGGGGGCGAAGAGGCTGGGATAGCCGTCGAGGACGATGGCCGCGCCGCACTTGAATACATCCGGGTGCTCGGGCTGCGCTTCGAACTGCGCGATCTGCTCAGCGCGGCCGAGCATGTCGAGCACCTGGGTGACGCCGAAATACAGATAGCTGCGCGGTTCCTGCTTTACGAATTGCTCCCGCAATCTCAGGAGCGAGGGATCCGTAGTGCCCAGCGGAAGACCGGGCACCTCGCCGACATGAACGTGCGAGTCCATGATGCCCGGCGTGAGGTACTCGCCGGCCGCCTTGATGCGTCTGGCGGCCGCATGGCCCAAGATGCGTGCGGCGCTCACTTGCGCAATCCGTCCATCCCGGATCAGCACATGCTGCGAGCGCAGCGGCTGTTCGCGTTCCGGCGAGACGACCGTAACGTCCTCGATGATCAGCTCCTGCGCCGCGGCCGGCAGGGCGGCGCCGAGCAAGAGGACGGCCAGTGCGAGTCGCGAGTTCGACATCCCTCGGGCTCCTCGTTGTCATGGGCGAGGAGGGCATTCTGCACGAATCGCGCGGGTGAAGTAGATTAATCCCGTAAGAGCGGCGGCCCGGGCGGTCCGGGAGCGCCGCACGATTTACGATTGCTGCGGAACACAGGGACACATCATGCCGGTCGCCATCGTTCGATTGGGTCAACCTCGCGCGCGCAATGAAGGGGTCAGGATTGGCACGGTGCGTCGGCCGCCGCGCGGAGTGCCGAAATCAGAATGGGCGCGCCGCGACTACTATGACGTCTGGCTGCCGAACCTCGCGCCGAGCGAGCCTCTGGTCAAGATGGCGCTGGCGGCCGACACGGACGCGAAGTGGAAAGCGTTCGTGCGGCGCTACATTTCGGAAATGAAGGAGCCGGAGAAGGCTCGTTTGCTCGACTTGCTCGCGGCGCTCTCGCATCAAACCTCATTCTCGGTGGGCTGCTACTGCGAGAACGAAGCGCGCTGTCACCGCTCCGTCCTGCGTCAATTGCTGCGGGAGCGCGGCGCGAAAATTGTGGAGTGACAACCGCCAGGCGTCGCGAGCTTGGCCGTCGCCGATATCGAAAGTCACTCTTCCAGGATGAGCAACTTTTCCATCCGACGCTCGTGGCGCCGATTGAGCAGCGCCCCGATCGCGAGTCCCGCGCCGATTGCCGCGAATGTCGCGACCAGCGAGCCACGTGAGAGATGCGTTTCGAACCCGGGGCGCAGTCGTCGGGGCGTGAGCTCGTAGTCGACGAACGCGGCGAGCGCTGTAGTGATCGCAGCGCTGCCAATGATCTCCGCCGTGCCGGGATTGTGCTTTCGATCGAGCGCGCGCTCGAGCAGGAATGCCCAGAAAATCGCCGAAGCGTGGTGGGTGAGATAACCAAGCGCTGTGTGCTTCAGCGTGGGGCGATATTCGTCATACGCACCCTCGCCCCAAAGCCAATGACTCGTGGCGTTGGTCGGTGCAACCGCACTGCCGACTTCCGCAACGCCGCGCGTGGCGAGCACGGTCGTCGAGAGGATGCTCGCAATGGAGCCGGAGACGAGCGCCTGCCGGCCGGTCTCGCGCCAGGCGTATCTATGCTGCGTTTGCATCGTATTCACGCCCCGCGAGCACGCTCGTAGCGGCGCTCATATTCGCTGAGCGCCCTGGTGAGACCCGAGAGCACGTCGGCTGAAGCCTCGAACAGCGATTTGAGCTGCGGCTCGTCCACTTTCTCGATGTCCTCGTGCAAGTGATCGATGAGCGCGGCGAGCTGCTGGCGCACGTTCCTGGTGTGATAGCGTGGATCGCGTTCGTCCAGGGCCATGACGGGCCTCCTCGATGCTGGTCGCGGCGGCCGAAGCCGCCGCATGCGCCAGTTGCCCTGAGAACGCGCCTGAAGTGGGCGGGTTCCGTCAGCATGGACTGACGGAACCGCCTGGAGGCCTTTCAGCGTCGGCGTCGCTCGCCGGCCCGCTCCTTCGCCGCGGCTTTGGCCGCTTCGATCTCCTGGGCGTCCAGGACCCCGCTCTTGTCGGCGTCGAACTTGTCGAAGAGCGGCGTGGGCGCCTTCATGAACTCGTCCTTGCTGATCTTTCCGTCGCCGTCGGTGTCGAGGGACTCGAAGTGCGAGCCGTGTCTGCCTCTCCTGCGCCGGCCCTGCCGGTCGGAGGCATCGAGATAGCCGTCCGCGTTCTTATCCAACTTCGCGAATCGCTCCGCGCGGTGCATGTCGAGCTCGTCGCGAGTGATCATTCCGTCCTTGTTGGCGTCGGCCTGCTCGAGCCTGTCGTGCGTCGGCCCGGCGAGCGCCGGCGCACTGAGCGTCGCCAGAAGCGCGAACGCTGCGATTGTCTTGACCATGAGCGAGTCTCCTTTGGAAGCCATCTGGGGTTCGGCGGGCGCGGGAGCGCCCGTCACGAATGAATCAACGCGGCCGGCGGCCTCGCGTTGACGGCCGGCGGGCGAAAGGTTGGCACGCCCCCTGCAAGAAGGGGGTCGAGCCCGAGCGAAACGCTCGATTCCTCAACCCGTAAGGAGCCCTGCCATGTTCACCAACCGTCCCTTCCAGTCCTTCGCCCGGCGCGCGATCTGCCTGTTTGCAGCGGTGTTGATCGTCTCTTCGGGCCTTACTGTCGGCGCCGTCGGACTCGTTCAGCTCGAGCGCGACGCGGTGGCGGCACTTCAGAGCCAGGCATGAGCCCTGTCCGCGGACGTCCGCGGACACAGGGCGGACGTCCTCGTGACGCGCGGACGGACAGAGCCTCCGGATGAATGGCTTTATGACGGTTCCTCGCGAGACACGCCTGAATCGCAGTAGCATCCTGCCGGACCGCCGCCCCTCGCCGGGCGGCCGGGAAGCAGATTCAGACGAGTCGCGAGCGACCCGGGAGCCATGTCTGTCATCGAGTTTCGTGCGCCATGGAGCAAGTGGCTGCGTACCGCGTCCGTCATGTCGACGCTCGTGCTGCTGCTGGCCACGGTCTCCATCGTCCTTGTCGAGCCGTTGAAGCCAGCGCCTCTACGCGTACTACTTGCTACTTTGCCCGTGATCATCATCTTGCTCGCCGCGCTCTTCATGGTGCGTGGCTACGTGCTCACCGACGATGCGATTCTGGTGCGCCGCCTCGGTTGGACTACGCGCCTGCCGCTCGATCAACTGCAGTCGGTTTCGGGCGATGAGCACGCGATGCGCGGCTCGATCCGCTTGCTAGGCAACAATGGCTTGTTCTCGATCACCGGCGAGTACTTCAATCGGAAGCTCCGCCGCTATCGCGCGCTTGCGACCGACCCGAGCCGCGCCGTGGTCCTGCGTTATCCGAAGCGAACGATCGTGATCACTCCGCACGATCCGCAGCAGTTCATCGTTCGTGCTCGCACTTTGTTGAAGTACTCCGAGTTCTCTGCGGCTCAGGGCGCCAGCGTTTCTCGCGCGACTTAGTTTCTTTCTTTGCAAGGAGTCCCCCCACCCTGTCCCTCCCCCACAAGTGGGGGAGGGGACGCAACATTCGCCCCGCTTGCGCATTCCGTCCCCTCCCCCGTTTACGGGGGAGGGATAGGGTGGGGGCATCATTTCGTTCCCTCCCCCACTTGTGGGGGAGGGACAGGGTGGGGGCATCATTCCGTCCCCTCCCCCACTTGTGGGGGAGGGATAGGGTGGGGGCGTTCGATCAGAGAGGGAGCGATCAGCGATGCTCCCCGCTGACAGCGGAAGCACGCTGCAACGTGCCAGCGACTTTGCGAGGAGCAAAAGCCAACACCGCAACACCGGCGAATGCCATGAGAGCCGCGAGCGTCCACAGGCTCGCCGCGAAGCTGCCTGTCGCGCCTTTGACGTATCCGACCAGGTACGGGCCCATGAACCCGCCGATATTTCCGATAGAGTTGACGAGCGCGATGCCGGCCGCTGCGGCGGTGCCGCTCAGCATCGCCGTCGGCAGCGTCCAGAAAACCGGCAGTGACGCGTAGATGCCGACGGCGCTGAGTGACAGCGCGACGAGGCTCAGCACAGGCGAAGCGGTCAAGTGCGCACTCGCGGCGAGAGCGATGCCGCCGATGAGCGCAGATGTCGCTACGTGCTTGGCGCGCTCACCGGTCTTATCCGAATGCCGGCCCCACAGGAACATGCCAACGGCCGCGATGGAGTAGGGCACAGCGACGAGAAAGCCGATCTGGACATTCGAGAGCTCGCCGAGCCCGCGCACGATCTGTGGCAACCACATGCCCAAGCCGTACAGGCCGACACACAAACCGAAATAGATGAGCCCGAGGAACCACACGCGCGGTTCCTTGAACGCGTACATCAAATGCGCGCGGTGCGAGCCGCCAATCTGAGCTCGCTCACGGGCGAGCTCCGACTGCAACCACTGTCGCTCATCTTCATCGAGCCACGCTGCTTTCGACGGGCCGTCGCGCAAGACGACGAGCACGACGATGCCGAGCAGCACTGCCGGGACGCCCTCGAGCAGGAACATCCATTGCCAGCCGCTCAAGCCGAGCGCATCGAGCGAAAGCATCGCAGTGGAGATCGGCCCGCCGATCACCGATGAGACCGGCAACGCGATCATGAACGCACCAAGAATCCGTGCCCGATAGGCTGCGGGGAACCAATACGTGAGATACAGGATCATGCCGGGGAAGAATCCCGCTTCTGCCACGCCGAGCAGGAATCTCAGTACGTAAAGGCTCATCGGCGTCGACACGAATGCCGTGCCGGCCGAAAGCAATCCCCACGTGATCATGATGCGCGCAATCCAAAGCCGCGCGCCCACTCGCTCGAGCACCAGGTTGCTCGGAACCTCGAACAGCACGTAGCCGAGAAAGAAAATGCCCGAGGCGAAGCCGAACATCGCATCGGTGAGCCCGAGCGCCTCGTTCATGGTCAGCGCAGCGAAGCCGATGTTGACGCGGTCGAGGAACGCGACGAAATACATGAGCCCCATGAAGGGGATCAGCCGCCAGGCGACCTTGCGCAACGCTCGCTGCCCGACGGCCGGGAGAGGCGTAGCGCTCACAGGAAAATCTTCCCGGGATTGAGGATGCCGCGCGGGTCCCACGCTTGCTTGATCGCGCGCATGAGCTCGACCACGTCCTCACCGCACTCGTCAATGAGCTTTGCGCGCTTGCCCAGGCCGATGCCGTGCTCGCCAGTGCAAGTGCCGCCGACAGCAAGCGCCCGATCGATCATCGCATCGTAGACGCG
>DASVCI010000050.1:0-40534 GCA_036381695.1 Steroidobacteraceae bacterium | reverse complement strand
CCTCAAGGAGTTCTTCGGGATCGGGCTCGACCATCCCGATGATCCGTTCTTCTCGCACCTGCCGCGCTGGGCGAGCACTGCCCAATGCAAGATGTTCTGGTCGGAGGACCTGCGCTCGCGCGTGACCGGCTCGGCGACCGAGCGGCTGCGCGCCTGCCTTCCGGCCGAGATGAGCCGCTGGCACCCGTTCAACCGGGCCGAATACCTCGAGGCACGCACCCTCCTGCCGAGCTACCTGCTGTCCTCGCAGGGCGATCGCATGCTCATGGCGAATTCGGTGGAGGGCCGCTTCCCGTACCTGGACCACCGCTTGATCGAGTTTGCGAACCGGCTTCATCCGACGTACAAGATGCGCGTCCTTCGAGAGAAGGACCTTCTGAAGGGGGCCATGGGGAGGCGCCTGCCGGCCTCGATCGTGGACCGCCACAAGCAGCCCTACCGGGCGCCCGATGCGGCCGCCTTCCTGGCTCCGGGCGCGCCAGAATATGTGAACGAATTGATGGGGCGCGAGCGGCTCGAGCGGTATGGTTACTTCGATGCCGACAAGGTCGAGCGCCTCGTGGCGAAGCTCAAACGGGCGAGGACGTCGGCGCCGCGCGATAACATGGCGTTCGTGGGCGTGCTCTCGACGCAACTCTGGCACACGCTGTTCGTGGAGCGTCAATCCGTCGATTGAGCCATGGCCGGCTCGAGCCCTGCGAAGTTCAATACTAGAGACCCAGACGAGGACCGATCATGACCGATGCACTGCGCGAACAGATTCGCGCCTTCATTCTCGAAAATTACCTTTTCACGACGGATACGTCGGCCCTGGGCCTGGACGATTCGCTCCTCGGGCGCGGCATCGTCGACTCGACCGGCATGCTCGAGATCATTTTCTTCATCGAGGAGCAGCTCGGGGTGAAAGTGAAGGACGAGGAGATGATCCCGGACAACCTGGACTCGGTGAACCGGATCGCCAATTTCGTGCAGTCGAAACGACAAGCGGCCTGAGAGATGTTCGAGCCGATCGTCGCCACGTTCACGCAAGTCGCCCGGCGCGAGCCGGAGGCGACCGCGATTGCGTGGCGGCGAGTCCGGTGGAGCTATGGCGAGCTGCTGAAAGCCAGCGAGTGCGTACGCGATGCACTCCTGGCTCGGGGTACGGAGCAGGGTGCGCGTATCGCCATCCTCGTTCGAAATTCGCCGCACTATGCAGCGCTTTACTATGGCGTCCTCGCAGCGGGTTGCGCCGCTGTGCCTCTGAACGCTCAGGAGCGTGCGCCCGTGCTCGCGAGGCAAGTCCAGCATTGCGGCGCACGATGGTTGTTTGTCGAGCGGGACCATCCGGAGCGCAAGGCGCTGACGGCGGCGCTGGCAGGCTCGGACGTGCAGACGATAGAGATCACGCTCGACGACGGGCCGGATTGCGTTGCCACCTTCATGAAGGAGCTTCCTTCCGGCAGCCCAGCGCGGGCACCTGCGGAGCTTCAGCGGGACGACCTCGCCACCATCATCTATACCTCCGGCACGACCGGGCGGCCCAAGGGCGTCATGCTGAGCCATGGGAACGTGGCCGCGAACAGCGCCGGGATCATTTCCTACCTGCGCCTCTCACGAGCGGATCGCGGGTTATGCGTGCTGCCGTTTCATTTCTCGTACGGCGCCTCGGTCCTCAACACGCATCTTTTGTCCGGCGCGATGCTCCTCATCGAAGACAACTTCGCGTTCCCGAAGGTCACGCTGGAACGCATGCAGAACGAGCGCGTGACCGGGTTCCCGGGCGTGCCCTCGACGTTCGCGATCCTGCTCGGGCGCTGTGATCTGAGTGAAGTCGACCTGAGCGCGATGCGTTACATGACGCAGGCCGGCGGGCCGATGCCTCGTCCGCTGATCGAGCGGCTGCGGCAGCAGGCGCCGCATGTGCAGTTCTTCGTGATGTATGGTCAGACCGAAGCAACGGCGCGTTTGGCCTATCTGCCGCCCGAGGAGCTAGATACACGGCCGGGCTCTGTCGGAGTGCCGCTTCCCGGGGTCGAGATCAAAGTGTTCGAGGAATCGGGCGTCGAGGCGGCGCCGGGGCGGGTCGGCGAGATCTGCGCGCGCGGGCCGAACGTGATGCTCGGCTACTGGAACAATCCGGCGGCGACCGCCGAAGTCTTGAAGGACGGCTGGCTTCATACGGGCGACCTCGGTCACAAGGATGCCGACGGCTATCTTTATATCGACGGCCGTGCGGCGGACATGATCAAGGTGGGCGCGTTCCGGGTGAGCCCGCAAGAGGTCGAAGAGGTCATTGCCGCGCTCCCGGGCGTGGAGGAAGTCGGCGTGACTGCGATTGCCGATGAAGTGCTCGGCTCCGCCATCAAGGCGGTGATCGTGCGACGGGCGGACGCCACGCTCGACATGCGAACCGTGAAGGCGCACTGCCGGCAACAGCTCGCTTCGTACAAGATTCCGAAAGTGGTGGAGTTCGCGAGCAGCTTGCCGCGAACCTCCTCCGGCAAGATTCAACGATTCAAACTCGCTTGAAAAGAGGTTGCTGATGGCGCACCGCGACGTGCTCGATCCCCGAGTGCTCGAGATGGACTACGATCGAGAGATCGAGCGCATCTGTGCACGCCTGCGTGAGATCCTTGCAAAGGAAGTATCGCGACGCGGCTATGTCGTCGCGATGTCCGGAGGCATCGACAGCTCGGTCAGCGCCGCTTTGTGTGTGAAGGCGCTGGGCGTCGAGCGCGTGTATGGCCTCATGCTGCCGGAGCGCGACTCTTCCGGATTCAGCACGGCGCGCGGCCGGATGCTCGCGGAGCATCTCGGCATCAAGTACGAAGTCTTCGACATCGGCCCGACGCTCGAGGCGATCGGTTGCTACAAGTGGCGGGACGAGGCCATCCGCAAGGTGTTCCCGGAGTACGGCGAGGGCTGGAAGAACAAGATCGTGATCACCGGCGGCCTCGAGGGGCGCGTCAATCATTTCCAGATCGTGGTCCAGTCGCCGCAGGGGGAAGTGAAGCAACAGCGCCTTGCCCTGCCGGAGTACCTGCAGATCGTGGCGGCGACCAACTTCAAGCAGCGCATTCGCAAGACGGTCGAGTATTTCCACGCGGACCGCCTGAATTACGCCGTGATCGGCACGCCGAACCGTCTGGAGTACGACCAGGGCTTCTTCGTGAAGAATGGGGATGGGAGCGCGGACGTGAAGCCGATCGCGCACCTTTACAAGACGCAGGTCTACGCGCTCGCACGGCACATGAAGCTCCCGGATGAGATCTGCAACGCCGTGCCCACGACGGACACGTACAGCCTCGCGCAGGGCCAGGACGAGTTCTATTTCGCGTTGCCGTACCAGCAGATGGACCTGGCCCTGTACGCTCTGAATCACGGCTATTCCGCGGCCGCGCTGGCCAAGGCGATCGGGATTACCGAGCAGCAGGCACAAAACGTCTTCCGCGACATCGAAGCGAAGCGCCGCGCAACGCGTTACTTGCACCTGAAGCCGGTGCTGGTCGAGCCAGTGCCGGAGCTGAAGCTCTGAGCCCGGCCGCCGCTCGGCGGCAGGGGCTCATTCTCGCGGACGAGGGCAAGTGGAGCTGGCATTCTGGATTTGCCTGGTGCTGATCGCGTACCCGTACGCGATCTATCCGCTGCTGCTCGTCGCGTTCAACCGGATGGCGGGCAGGCGCGAGCATCGGGGTATCCCCTGCGAGCCGACGGTCTCCGTCATCCTGCCTGTGCACAACGAAGCCCGTCGGATCGAAGCCAAGATCCAGAACCTTCTCGCGCTCGATTATCCGCGTGAGAAGCTCCAGATTCTCGTCATAGGCGATGCCTGCACGGACGACACGCTCGAGCGTGCCGAGAGAGCAGGGGAGGGCGCGGTAAGCACCATTGCGCTCCCGACCCGATCCGGCAAGGCGGCGGGATTGAACGCCGGGCTCGAGCGGGCGACGGGCGAGATCATCGTTTTCACCGACGCTGCGATCATGCTCGAGAAGCAGTCGCTGCGCTCGCTCCTCAGCCACTTCAGCGATCCTGAAATCGGCTGCGTCTCGGGCGAGGACTACATCGAGGGGGCCGAAACGGAAGGGCTCTATGGGCACATGGAGCTGCTGCTCAGGCGCGAGGAAGCGAAGCTTCATTCGATCGCGGGTGCAAGCGGCTGCTTTTACGCGCAGCGGCGCGAGCTGTGCCTGCCGTTCCGTTCTGGCATGGCGCCGGATTTCCTGTCCGTGCTCGTCACCGTGCTGGCCGGCAAGCGCGCGATTGCGGAGCCGGCCGCGCGCGGCTCGATGACTGCGACTTCGAGCCAGAGCGCCGAGTTCACGCGCAAGGTCCGCACCTTCCTTCGCGGCATCACCGCGCTGTTCGGCAATGCCGCATTGCTGAATCCGCTCCACCATCCGCGTTTCAGCTTCATTTTGTGGTCGCACAAGCTCATGCGCTGGCTCGCGCCGCTCCCCATGCTGGGGTGCCTCGCGACAGCCTGGATCCTGCGGGCCGAGCCGCTCTATCTGGTGATGTTCGTCGGCCAGGCTGCCCTGTACGCGGCAGCGATTGCAGGGCTCCTTTGGCCTGATGCCGCGGGCCGCTTGCCACTCGTGCGCGTGAGCGCGTTCTTCGTGCTGGTGAATGCGGCCGCATTGAAAGCGCTGGCCTTGTGGATCACAGGAGCGCGCGTGGAAGTGTGGGAGCCCACGAGGAGGCCTGGATGAGCCGGCCGATTCGTGTGCTGCACCTGCGTGACTCTCCCTGGGTGGACGGGCCAGGCAGGACGATACTCGAGACGGCCTCGCATCTCGATCGCACGCGGGTCGACTATCATGTGGGCGCGCTGGTCTCGGTCGGCGCAACCGAGCATCCGCTGGTGGATGCGTTGCGCGCCCGAGGAGCGCAGGTTCATGAGCTGCGCGACCGCGGCGGGCTGGACAAGGAGCTGATCGCCGCCATCGGGCGGCTCATCGAGGAGCTGCAGATCGATGTCCTGCAGAGCAGCGAGTTCAGATCGAACGTGTTCGCGCTGCTCGCGGGCAGAAGGTATCCGCACGTGAAGCTCGTAGCGACGAGCCATGGCTGGATCGCGAACGATCTCAGGGGCCGGATCTACCGCTTCATCGACAAGCTCCTGCTGCCGCGCTTCCATCGGGTGATTTTCGTCTCCCACGCCATGAGGAGGCTCGTGCCGCGCTGGTGGTTGCCGGATGAGCGTGTCTGTGTGCTGCACAACGCGCTCGTTTTGAGCTCCTATGGCGCGGGCGTAGTCGACGCACCCCGTAGGCGGATTGATTTGAGCTCCGTGACCGTGCTCAATGTCGGTCGCCTCTCTCGCGAGAAGGGGCAGGACCTCCTGCTGCGCGCGCTCGCCGCACTCGTTCCGGAGTATCCCGGGCTGCGGCTCAAGTTCGCGGGCGTGGGGCCGCTCGAAAGCGAGCTCAAGCAGCTCGCGCAGGCGCTCGGGATCGCCGACCGGGTCGAGTTTCTGGGCTACGTGCACGACATGCCCGCGCTGTACGCCAATGTGGACCTGCTGGTGCAAAGCTCCCTCACGGAGGGCTTGCCGAACATCGTTCTGGAGGCCGCCTACTTGCGCGTGCCCTTGATTGCGACCAGAGTCGGCGGCACCGATGAAGTGGTCGAGCACATGAAATCCGCATGGCTGATACGGCCCGGCTCCGTAGGCGAGCTGGTAGAGGCGATGCAGGCATTTCTGGCCGCGCCGGAGCGCTTCGTGCAAATGGCGAACGCGGCGCACCAGGGGGTGCTCGAGCGCTTCTCCTTCACAGCGAGAACCGAGCGGCTCATGGAGTTCTACGGCGACCTCATGTGCCCGGCGCTCGCCGGCCAGCCGGCATGAACGCGCCCGCCGGCCGCGTCCGACGCGGAAACAACCAGGGTAGCACCGGCTTCCTCTACGGCTGGCTGCTGCTCGCGCTGTTCCTGGAGTACGCGCGGCCGGCCAGCTACTTCCCGTTCCTGAACGTTCCATTCTTCTACAGCCTGTTCCCCCTGGCACTGTTCGCGGTCTCGCTCGCCGCGCCGGGGTTGAGACCCATGAAGGAGATCATGACGGACCGCCTCGCCAAGTGGATCTTCATCCTCCTCGGGCTCGTCTTCCTCTCCATGCTCGTGTACTGGAGCTATGCGATCGACACCTTCACGATGGTGCTCGGGTATGTGATGTTGTTCGTGCTCATCGCGCGCATCTGCACCACATGGGCACGCGTTCGCGGGGTGATCGTGACTTTGCTCCTCGCGCACCTCTTCCTGCTCGCGATGAATCCGAACGTGGTGCTCGACCCGACCACGCGGCAGTACATCGTCGGGGCGACATTCCTGGGGGATGGGAACGATTATGGTCTGTCGCTGTGTCTTCTGTTCCCCTGCGCGCTCGAGCTCGCGCAATCGCGCCGGAGTCTGTGGTCGAAAATCCTTTGCTATGCGGCTGTCGTGCTGCTGTTGTTTGCCGTCATAGCCACGCAATCACGAGGAGCGACGCTCGGGCTCGGTGCTGTGCTGTTCTTCATGTGGCTGCGCAGCTCACGCAAGCTCCTTGGCCTGGTGGGTGTCGCCGTGCTGGGCGTGGCGGTACTGATATACGCGCCCCCGCAGTATTTCGATCGCATGAGCTCGCTTGGAGCCGCGCAGCTCGACGGCTCGGCGCAGGGGCGCATCGACGCCTGGAAGGCCGGGCTCGGGATGGTCGCTCACAACCCGGCGCTCGGCGTCGGCGCCGGTCATTTCGGACCGCGCTGGGGCAAGACCGCGCACTCGACGTACGTTCTCGCCATGGCCGAGCTCGGGTTGCCGGGGCTCATTTGCGTGCTGATGCTCGTCGTGGGGAACATGCGGGCCAACATGGCCCTAAGAGCACGAGTAATGGCGGCGAGCGAGATCAAGGACCAGCAGGAGGAGCGAGCGCGCCTGCTGTTCCTCACCACCGCCGCTGTCATAGGGTTTGCGGTGGCGGGAGCTTTTCTTTCGGCCACTTACTACCCGCATTTGTACGTGCTCACCGGGCTCCTGATCGCGGTGAGATTGATGGCGTCCCAGGGCCTTCCCGAGGTAAGCGTGGGGGAGGAGGCCAGGCGCCGACGAAGAGCCGGCAAATTGCGCCAGGTCGGTTCACCCGCCTCCGTGAATCGCACCGGCGCGAGCGTTTGAGCGAACTGCGAAGTTCTCGCGTCGGCGGTCCGCTCAGCCCGCCCGCTCCAAAGTGATCATGTTGCCGAACGCGGGGCCGGCCCAGCGGATGTAGCGGAACCAGAAGTTGTTGAAAGCATGGACCAGCTTTCTCAACGGCCTCGAAGACAGCACCATGTAGATCTCCGAGAACTGCCCGGCGCGTCGCTCGACCAACCTCAACCCGTGCCGTTCGAATTGCGCGATCAGCCACGGGATGTCGGCCTGACGCGTCATCAGGCGGCCGGTGCTCGTCTCCTCCCAGAACTCTATGCCCGCGGGCGTGCGAATCACTTCCGCGCGCTCGCGACGGAGCAGTCGCTTCAGCGTGCGTAATGCACGCGCTTGGAGCGATCTGTAATTGCCTTCGCTGATCACGAGCCGGCCACCCGGAGCGATGACGCGCGCCAGCTCGGCCACGGCCTTCTCGATATCCGGGATGTGCATGAGGACGCCCCAGCAAACGGCGCGCTTGACGCTCGCGCTCGGCAGCGTAAGGGCGGTCAGATCGCCCTGGGCGAACGTGATTTGCTTGCCGAAGCCGGCAGCTTCGGCCGCCCGGCGCCCCTCTTCGAGAATCACGGCCGAAAAGTCGAGCCCGAGGACGCGATAGCCGCGGCGCGCCAAATGGAGCGACTTGATCGCGGACCCGCAGCCTGCGTCGAGGACCGCCTCAGCATCCGGAGCGCCGAACAGCGTCGCGATGTGATCGAACGCCAGGTTGTAGAAGGCGTCGTTCTCGGAGGTGCGGAATTGACGCGTCCACGCCGCATGAACCTCCATGTCCTGCAACGTTTTCCTGGGTTCCTGGCGTGTTTCTACGGTGATGGTCATGGCGCTCGCCGGCGATGGTGCGACCTGCGCTGCGAAAGATAAGCGAACTCAGGGGAAAAATCCTGATCCAGGGCTCGTTCCGGAGCCTCCGATTCAGGACACCCCGAGGGGGCGGGTCTTCGGGCGGCGCTCAGGCGCGTGTGGGGCGCGTTTCGGGCGGATCTGGTTGTAACCATAGGCGATCGAATCCGGAGGCACGTCGCGAGTGATGAGGGCGTTCGCCCCGATGATCGATCTCGCCCCGATCGTGATCCCGCCGAGCACGACCGCCCCGGCATAGATGAAGACCTCATCCTCGATGGTCGGATACTGGCTCTCGGTCGCGCCGGCGACGTTCTGCAAGAGCCCGATCGTGACGTTCTGGTAAATGCGCACGTTCCTGCCGATCCGCACCTGGTCGCCGATGACGATTCCCACCGGGTGCGGGAAGCGGACCGTGCGCAGGTACCTCGAGGGGATCTCGCAGCAGAGCCGCTTCTGCATGTATTTCAGAAGCAATTTCAGTCGGTGCTTGAGTCGCAACGTGAGAATCCTTCGATCAGCCGCCGGCACTTCGATTCGCGTTCGTTCTTCGAAGCCCGGCCTGCTTCACCCGCCCAGCAGCCGCCGTTTCCACTCGAGTTTAGCAGGTGCCGGATCATCCTTCTGCTCGATCTCGAGCCGCGCCCCGCAGGGATTGAGAAAGCTCCAGAGCGCCTGCCAGCGCCCGGGATGGCAGGGCGGCAGGTTCAGGCGCAGCCGTGATCTCAGCAACACCAGGGCCAGCGAGTCGAGATCACCGGCGAGCCAGCGCGAGCGCACGCCGATCCGGTACGGCAGAGGCTCGGGCAGCGGCTCCTGTCGTGCCACAGCCACAGCGAGGGCCGGGAAGTCCACCCCGGCCTCGATGGCGAGCTGCAAGGAGCCCCAAAACCGGCCATTGATCTCCATCAGGCGCAAGGAGCCGTCGCGGTCGTCCTGCTTGAACTCGACCATCGCCACTCCTCTCCAGCCCAACGCTGCGAGCAAGCGCGAAGCGTAGTCCACTGCGGTGGGATCTAACGGTGTACTTTCGCACAAAACACTGACGCCGCCGGACGGAGGCTTTTCGCGCAAGCGGCGGTGGGCGAACCAGGCAACCGGTTTGCCGTCCGCGAAACAGCCAAAGACGCCGACGCCGGGGCCGTTCACACGCTCCTGAAGCAGGACCGGATATACAGCGGGCAGGCTTTCCAGAGCCTTTCGCAGCTCACTGGGATTGGCGGCGTAGCTCACGCCTGTCGAGATCCACTCGGAACCGATGCGTACACGCGAGCGTGCGGGCTTGATGACCACGGGATAGGGCAGGTCGAGCGCGTCGAGCTGAACAGCGTCGCGGGAAGGAAGGATGACGGTTCGCGGCGTCGGAACTCCCAGTGTCTGCGCCAGTTGAATGACGTGCGCCTTGTTGGCGGCGGCCGCGACCGTCTCGGCATCCGCAAATGGAATTCGGCAACCCGGCGGCAGGAGCGATTGGTGCTCGGTAACGAGCAGCGTCGTGATTTCTGTGATTGGCAGGAGA
Source organism: Steroidobacteraceae bacterium (assembly GCA_036381695.1). Taxonomy (GTDB): domain Bacteria; phylum Pseudomonadota; class Gammaproteobacteria; order Steroidobacterales; family Steroidobacteraceae; genus Steroidobacter. The sequence continues at coordinate 31,002 of DASVCI010000050.1, read as the reverse complement.
ACGTCTGGCTCGGTGCGGCGTGCGATGTCGACGATCGATCGTACGAACGCGTCCGCGTCTCGCGCCGGATCCTCGTAATGCTCGAATCGCGAAGAGTATCGTGAGCTCGAGGCGAGCGATGGATGATTCACCCCCGCCGTCACTACTTCATGTCCGCGCCGACCGAGCGCGCGCACTGCTGCAAGAGCGGGGCGCGTATCGCTGTCAGTTACCAGGATTCGCATGAGGCTCAGTAGACCGTCGCCCGCCGGAATCGCTGGAAGACGAGCAGGATCGCACAAAGGAACTCGGGCATCGTGCGGGTCGAGCTTTCGTGGATGTTGATGCGCCTGAGAGCGAGTGGATGATCTTCGACGCCGACGCTGCCTTTGTCGGTGGTGAACCCGAGCGCATAACCGGCACTGCGAGTGAGCTCGAGCACCGTATCATTGAAATTGCCGTTGGGGTAGGCGATACAGGTGATGGGACGGCCGATTGCGGCCGCTATGCGCGATCGGGATTCCTCGAGCTCCGAGGCCACTTTCGCTTCATCGAGCAGGGTGAGCGGCGTGTGCGAGCAGCCATGGGCGCCCAGAGCGACGCGGCTGCTGCGAGCCAGCTCCGAGACCTGGCTCCACGTCATGAAGCGATCCGCCCCTCGAGAGTTCGCGCCCGGTGAAGACGAGGCCAGGGCTGCTTCCAGCTCACGCTCGAGCTGCTGGATTTCTTCCGCGGGGCGATGCTTGAGCTTGTCGACCGCCTGACGCACCAGGAACCGTAGCTCGGCCGGGCTCCTGGAGCGGATGTCGGACCCGAGATAGCGCTCGGCGAGCGCGCCGGCCGCGCCGCCGCTCTGTGCGGCGTTGTACAGCGAGCGCGTTACCCGCTCCTGCCAAAAGCAAGCGTCCGTGCCGATGAAATCCGCCGCCAGAAAGATCACGGCCGGAACGTTCTGCTCCCGCAGGATCGGCAGTGCGTACTGGTAATTGTCGGCCCATCCGTCATCGAACGTAACGAGACAGCTTCGCGACGGGAGCGGCTTGCCTTCGGCGAAGCAGCGCTCGAGGTCCTCGATCGACAGGAGCTTGAAATGCCGCCGCAGGAAGGCCATCTGCCGGGCGAACGTCTCCGGCCGCACGATGATGCCATCGGCGGAAAACGTGTCTTCGCTTTCCGGCAAAACGCGGTGATACATGAGGACGACCGCGCGCCGCCTGAAGCGAATCGCGGCGAGCAGCCACAGAATGCCGGTGTAGTAAAGGGCGCTTGCGATGAGCCGCCGGCTGCGCTTGCGAAGGAACTCGATCATCCTGGGCTTGCCCGTGTCAAAGCGAAGCGCGCGCCGAGACGGGCCGGCCAATGAGGGTTTGTCGCACTCGCTCGCCCAGATCGCCGGGGCAGTACCCGTGAGTCGGCAACGTCACTATCTGTGAGGCGAGCTGGCGCGCTCCGGGCGTGGGGGAGGGCTCGCGCAGGAGCGCTCGCACTTCCGGAACGTCGATCAGTGCGCATGGGTAAGAAGCAGAGGCGCCGATGCCTGCCGCATCGAGGGCATGGATGACGCCATCGCGAGCTTCCGGGTCGAGCACGCGAAATGGAAAACGCGCATACGCCGGCTCGGCATCGGCCGGAATGGCCGGCAACGCGATGCCCGGCAGATCGCCAATCGAGGCGGCAAGTCGTGCCGCGGTGCGCCGTCGTTGCTCGTTCAATGAATCGATTCTGGTGCACAGGTCCGCAGCGACACCGGTCTGCGGCGCGCTCAGCCGGCTGATCGGATAGCGCGTCTCGAATACGGTGCGACCCAGGCCCAGAAAGGGGAGCTTACGGACCACGCCATACAGCGAGGGCCGCAGGCACACGGCGTAGATCGGGAGCTTCACGCAATTGCTGAGCGTCTCGGCCAGCGAGCTGGGCTCGAGCTGCTCGACCTCCCGGGCGATGTGCTCGGCGAGCGGCCCTTCGCCCGCGACGATGGCGCCGCCCTGGATCGTGCAGATGATCTTGCCCTTGTCGAAGCTGTAAAGCCCGGCATCGCCGAATGAGCCGACCGCGCGGCCGGCGATACGAGCTCCGAGCGCCTGCGCCCCGTCGTCGAGCATGTAGACGCCGCGCTCGCGCGCGATGCGCTCGATCGCCGGCAATGCATTCGGCAGCCCGTAGAGATTGGCCGAGACGATCGCCAGCACGCGGCGCAAGTCCGCTCGCTCCAGCGCCTCCAGGCTCATGCCCATGGTTGCCGGATCGACGTCGCACAGGCGCGGCCTGAGCCCCGCTCGCACGATCGAGGCGGGAACGGAGTAGCACGTGTATCCGGGAATGAGGACTTCGTCTTTCTCCGGATCTGCGGCAGCCGCCCGCATCGCGCGCAGGATCAGCGTCATCGCCGCCCGACCCGAGGAGACAGGCCAGCATCGCGCGAGCCCGGACCGAGCGCGCAAATGCGCGGTCAACCGTTGGTGAGCCTCATCACGACGCAAGCCCCGGACGTAGCCGAGTGCGACCTCGGACAGGCTCATCACAGTGCCGGCCGGGGCGAGATAGCTCATGGCCCACCGATCACGGAATCAGCCGAGCCACCACTGGCCCGATGGTGCGCGTGAGCGCGAGTGGCAACCGGCGCCACACGGCGATCGCCAGCTTGAACTTGGGATTGTCTACGTTCAGCTCGGGCATGCTGCCGCCGTCCGGGCGATAGAAATACCAGTAGAGCTGCTCGCTGCGCGCATTCCACTTGCTCTTGAACTGCTCGGCGCCGGAGTCGGCAGTCGAGCGCCCGAGGTGAAAGCGCTCGTGCCCCTGCAGACAGGCGTGCCGGAGCATCTCCCAATACAGCACGTAGTTTCCATCCAGATGACGGGTCTCGGGCAGGCCGCCCGCCCACATCCCTTCGACCGTGCCATTGTAGTGGCCGGTGAGCGCGACGTTGATCGGCCGGTTCCGGTGAGAGCAGACGTAGACCGTGGTGTTGTTCGGGAACGTGGCCAGGATTCGCTCGAAGTAGTCGATGGAGTAGAGCGGCGTGCCGAGCCCGCGCCAGGACTGCTCGAGCACGGAGTAGAAATCGCTCAGCAGCTCGGCCCCGCCGATGCGCACCTCCAGGTCGTTCTTCTGCGCGCGACGAATGTTCTTGCGGTGCTTCTGGGAGAAGCTCGCGAACAGCGCTTCCGGATCGGCCACGAGCGGCACCGTCAGGCTCACCTTTCGAAGCGAGACCTGCATGGACGTCTCGAGCGGGGAGGGGCTGCGCAGCTCCAGATAACTCGCCTTCAGGTCTCGCGCGCGCTGGCTCGCGCTTTCGAGGAGCGCCGAGGTGGCCTCGGGCGTGGTCGCGAGCGGGCCGCCGTAGTTAACGAAGGGCATCGAGCAGAGAATGCGCCCGAACAGGCGGCTCTTGACGAAGACGAGGGGAAGCACGCCTTCCAGGGTGCCGTCGGCCCGCCGGGCCGCGAGGTACTCGCACTCGTGCCCGAGCGCCTGCTCGTTGATGAGCTTCCAGTCGTACAAGTGATAGAACGAGCCGCTCGCGTGTGAAGCGACGAAGCGATCCCATTCGGCCCGCGCATCATCGGAGATCGTCACCACCGAGAGCGAAGATTTCGCACGCGGCTGCGACGATTCCACGAGACTGGGCGGTGCTTCGATCATTCTTTGACGTCCGTGGAAGGCCGGAAAGCTGCGCAGTATCGCATCGCAGCTATCACGGAACTGTGACGGGCGGCGCGTGCCGGTCTTTCGCACCGGCGAGCTCGCGATACAGATCTTCGTGCGCGGAAAGCATGTGCCGCACAGTAAATTCGTCCTGATAGCGCGCCCTGGCGGCTGCCCCGAGTCGCGCACGCATCAACGAATCCTTCAAAAGCGAGCGCAGCGCTGTCGCGAGGGCTGCCGGATCGGCCGGCGGGACGAGCAAGCCCGTCTCGCCATTCACGACCACGTGCGGGTTCTCCCCGACCGAGGTGACAACCATCGGCTTGCCGGCGGCCATGGCTTCGAGCACCACGATCGACATGGCCTCCCAGAGAGAGGATTGTACGAAGATGTCGCACTTGGGCAGGACGCGCCGCGAGGCCTGCGGCACCCAGCCGAGAAAGCGCACGTGCTCGCCCAGCTTGAGCGCCTGCGCTTGCTCGTGCAGCGGCTGCTTCAATCCTCCGTCGCCGGCAATCAGCAGAACGAACCGCTCGCCCCAGTCTCTCAGGAGCGCCGCGGCATCCAGCAGATGCGAGAGCCCCTTTTGCGGAATCAAGGTGCTGATGCTGGCGATCACCGGCGTGTCTGGCGGCGCGTCAACGGAGATCGCCCCCGCAGCATCGAACGCCGGATCCTCCACGCCGTTCCAGATGACTCGCAAGCGCTCGGCGGGAATGCCGTAGGCGGCGCTGATCGAGGCCGCCTGAGCATGACCCACGGCGATGAGGGCATCCGGGATGCGCCACAGGGCCCGCTCGATCAGTTTGTATCGGAAGCGACGATGAGGATAGTTACCGAAATGGAACGTGTGCACATGCCGCAGCCGCGGCAACATCGATCGGCAAATCGAGCCGTCGATGAGGCCGTGGATGTCGTGTGTATGGATGACATCGATGTCGCGCTCGAGGATGAGCTTTCGCAGCTTGAGCGAGGTGAAATAGTCGCGACGCCCCGGCACGAGGCCGGGGACGGGGACGAGATCGACGCCGCCGCGCAGGATCTGCTCGGCCACGATCCCGGGCTCTTTGAGATAGCAAGCGCTGGTCTCGAAGCGCTCGGGCGAGATGTTCATCGACAAGCAGGCGGCCACCTGCTCGGCCCCGCCGATGTGCAGGGTCGAATTCACCATCAACAGCTTCACGCGTCTGCGTTCGGGGCCGATCGCTTTTGCAACACTCGCCATCTGATACTCACGCCAGGGTCTTCGGTAAATTGTTCCTCAGGGCATCCCCGAGCGAGACGGACTGGCCGCCCGGGTCGCCTCGTGCGCTCGCAGCGGCGTCCTCACCTCGCCGGCGTTCCAGTCTATTGACACATCCTCGGGGCTCCAGGCTGTTCGCCCGCGCGCGCAAGCTGTTGCGGCGCGGCAGGGGGAACAGGGGGAACGTGACGCTCATCACATTCCCGCTTCCCGCAGCGTGTCGCAATTAGTGACAGTTTGTGGGATGCCCGAATATCGCTAGTCTACGGCTCGCGGTGAGCCTGTAGTAGCAGGGTGATCACAAGCGCCGCTTTCGGGTGACGCGTTCTGGAGACGCGTGGAAGTGGGGGCGGAGGTTTCGGTGAACATCTTAGGTCAAGTTCCATCGACGCCCGCGTGCGAGACCAGAGTGCGGTCGGGGAACATTCTCATCGTCTCGAAAAGCATCGACGTGCCCGGCGGGTCGGGCATGTCCCTCGAATCAGCTCCGGCGATCCGTGCTCGGTCGCAGAACCTGGGAGAAGTGTGAATGAAAACGTCTATTGCCGCCGCCTGGAGCCCCGTGCGGGAGCGTCTCGGACTGGCGACCCTCCGGCGTGAGGCTCAGTCCGTCGTGCGAGCCGCTCTGGCTGCTTCAGCGCTCTTTTGTGCGCTGCTGATCGCAGGGCCAGCCCTTGCGGCCAACTACCCCCTCGAGCTCGTCTCACCTCGCGCCGTCGGCACGGCGCCGGCCTCGGGTAACGCCGCCATCACGGCCGGAAATCGAATCTTCAAGGCCTATCCCGGCATCGAATACAACATCCGCGCGGTGGTCGTCGGGGGCGAGTATCCCTACACCTTCTCGCTGAGCAACGCTCCTTCGGGCATGACCATCGACAGCCGGACGGGAGAGATCACCTGGCCGAACCCGACTGGCAGCTCGGTCACCCCGACGATCACAGTGAGGGATGCAGAGGGCACGGTACGTTCCTCGCCCTGGACCATCACCGTCACGACCGAAGGGTTCTGGTTCGTCGACGCGGTGAACGGGAGCCCGAGTGGCAATGGAACGATCAACAGCCCGTGGCGGACCATCAGCAACATGGCGAACGCGTCGGGTCCCCGTGCCGGTGACATCGTGTACTTCCGGAACGGCACCTACAACGTGCTCGACATGCCGCGTACGAGCGTCGGCTCTCCCTGGGAGCGCGTGGAGTTCCCCGAGTCCAAGCCGAACATCTGGATCGCGTACCCGAATGAGCGCCCGGTGATCGATTTCGGCTTCAATCAGTCTTCGGGTCAGCCGGGCGCGCTCATCCGCCTCGACGGAAACAACCTCTACGTAGATGGCTTCGAGACGCGCAACACGCGTGTGATCGGCTTCCAGACTCACGCCGGGCGCTATGCGGTTTTCCGTCGCCTGAGGATGCATGATCTCAACCTCATCCGCGCGAATCTCGACGGAACGAACTCCTCCTTCATCATGACGATGTCGGCCTACTCGGACTCGACCGCCGGCGGCAACGCGAGCTCCTGGGGCCAGTATCTCGCGATCCAGGACAACGAGTTCTACAACGCGCCGGTCGATCTCGCCATCAAGATCTACTCGCAGTGGAAGCTCCTGATCGAGGACAACAACTTCCACGACCTGCGTTATGGGACGGAGCTCAAGGCCGACATGCCGCAGTTCACGTATCGTGGCAATCGGCACACGCGAATTGCCGGGCGCGCGATCGGTGGCAACATGCACTCGCTCACCACGCACGGCGAGATCAACTTCAATCTCGTGTACGAGCCCAACGGTGAGTTCGCTCTGGACGTCAATCAGGACGGCGAGGCGAAGCGCATCGACATCTATCGCAACACGTTCGTCGGGCGTGTGCGGGTGCGCAACACCGATTCGTCGGACGGCCCGTTCCGGTTCTATAATAACGTCATCATCAACAGCGACTCAGGTACGCATATCTATCAGGAGAACGTCTCCGACCGGTCGCGCATCGTGGCCATGGACAACCTGACGGGTACGCTGAGCCAGAATATCGTCGATGCAACGGGTTCACTCACTGGCCAGTACGTGCAGTACCTCGGAACGCGAGGCCACGAGCTGGCGGATATCGTCAGGCCGGCTGCCCCGACCAACGTCACTGTCCAATAACGGGGCGGCCGCAGGGTCGGGTCTGACCCTGCATCCACCGAGAGCCGCGCATCAGAGGAGGGGCCGGGAAGCAATCCGCTTCCCGGCCCCGTTCTGCGTTCAGGGAACCCGCAGAGTTTCGTCAAATCCCTCGGGCGAGCATCGAGCCGGCGAATGATTCCAGCGTGGCAACAGGCTTTGTTTGAGCTTGGGCTCGTGCGAGCAGGAGTCGCGCTCGTCGTGCTGTGCCGCGGCGCTTTGTATGCGCTGCTCGGGCGGCGCTATCGGGCCATGGGCGATTTCTGCTGGGTGGCGCGCGCTTCGAACGTGCCCGTCCTGCAAAAACTGGCCTACAAGATCGTGCTCGGCGCGGCTGCCTCGATTCGCAAGACGGGTCGGAACTGGATCCTCGAGTCTTATCTTCGCGACGGCGCCTCGAGGAAGCTGGCTGATTCCTATGCGCTCACGGGCTCAGGTCCGCACGATCTGTTCCGGGATCTCATCGTCCTCAAGGCCGCGACGCCGCGCGAGAAGGGAGTGATCCTGCTCAAGTACGCCCGAACGTTCAGCGCGGTCGCGGCCATGCTCGATCTGCCGCGGCTGATGGAGCGCTACACGTTCGTGCTGGAGCCGTGCTGGAGCGGTTACTGCGACCCTTCGGTGCTGATGTTCCTCACCAGCACCCATCCGGTGCTGGTCCAGTGTTTCACCGAGGCCGACCATCGATTCGTCGTCGAGCTGGGCGCGCCGTTCGTTCCCTTGCACCTCGGCCCGGCCGACTGGGTGAACACCGAAGTCTTCGTGCCTCCTGAGAGCACGACCAAGCGCTACGACCTCGTGATGGTGGCGAACTGGGCGGCCCACAAGCGGCATGTTCAGCTCTTTCGCGCGTTGCAAAGCATTCGGGATCGGGATGTCCGCGTCTTGTTGTTCGGCTTCAAATGGGCCAACCGCACAGCGGAGGACATTCGCCGCGAGGCCGCGCAGTATCACAATGATCGGGTGAGCATCGAGATCCGGGAAAACGTGCCGCACGAGGAGCTCGCCCGTTGTCTCACCGAGTGCAAGGTGTTCGTGTTCCTGTCGCGCAAGGAAGGGGACAACAAAGCCGTGGTCGAGGCGATGTTCGCCGACGTTCCGGCGATCGTGTACAAGCACACGATCGGTGGCGCGAGCAGCCGCATCAATCCGCAGACAGGCGTGCTCGCGGACGACGACGAGCTGACGGAAAAGATCGTCTACATGCTCGATCACTACCAGGAGTTCTCGCCCCGGGCCTGGGCGCTCGAGCACACCGGAAGCAAAGTCGCGACTGCCGTGCTCGACGAAGCACTGAGGCGCGCGGTAACGGAGGCTGGCGGCCTCTACACGAGCAGCATCGTGGAGAAGACGAACTCGCCGAACCTCGCGTACAAGGAGCCGGCGCGCAGAGCCGAGTTCCAGGCGGACTACGACTTCATTCTGAGCTGTGTGCGCGGCAGGCCGCCCGATGCCGCCGAAGCCGTCCCGCGCCCGGCGGCTTAATTGGCGAGAAGCTGCTGGTACAGACGCTCGGTTTCTTGCACGTTGTGCTTGATCGAGAACTGCGCTTCGAGCCGCTCCCGCCCCTTGCGGCCGAAAGCAGCGGCAAGTGCAGGGTCCCGGAGCAATACGCGCAGGCGCTCGGCCAGTGCTTCAAAGTTTCCCGGTTCGAACAGAAAGCCCGTCTCGCCGTGCACGACGATCTCCGGAACCGCGCCGTCATTGCTCGCGACCAGCGGCTTTCCGAGTGACATCGCTTCGAGGAGCACGCGACCGAACGGCTCGGGCAGGACGGACGCGTGGATCTGGATTTCGAGAGCGTTCACATAGTTCGCCACATCGGTGCGAAAGCCGGTGACGATGACGTGGTCGTGGAGCCCCAGCTCGTCGACCATGTTGTTGATCTTCACACGATAGGCGGCATCGTCAGGCGAGGTATCGCCGATCAACAGGCAGACGAGCTCGGGAAACTCCTCGCGCAGTTGTGCAGCGGCGCGGATCACGACCTCTTGGCCCTTCCACGGCTTGATGTTGCCGACGATGCCGATCAAGCGCGCAGACGGCGAGACGCCGAGCTCACGACGAATGTCTTCGGGCGGACGGGTCACGCGCATCTCGTCCGGATCGAGCCCGTTGTGGATCGTGAAGAGTCTCAGGTGGCCGAGGCCCAGCTTCAGAAAGTTCTCGCGCACGGCGGACGAGATGCACACGACGGCCCTCAACCCTTTGGCCAGCCGGCGATCGCGCTCTTTGAACCGCGGGTTGATCCCGCGCTCGTGAGTGATGCACGGGACTCCAGCCAGGCGAGCCGCGATCATCCAGGAGTGATTGCGGGTGATGCTGTTGTTGAGGTGGACGAGGTCGATCCGCTCCCGGCGCAGGAGCGCCGCCAGCTGGAGGGGCTCGATCACCGCCCCGATGAGGAAATTGAGCGCCTTGGCGAGGAGCGACAGGAGCGGGGCCCGCAGGACGACGGGGGACGGGGGCGGGCGCACCATCGTGCGTACGCCTCGCTCCTCGAAGCGGGGGCGGAGCGAGTTGTCCGCCGCGAACACGACCAGCGGCTCGAAGCGGCTGCGGTCGAGCCCCGAGGCGAGAAACAGCAGACTGAAGTAGGAGCCGCCGATCGTCCCGTCGACGTTGCCCTCCACGTAAACCACCCTTTTGGCCGTGCTCATTCGTGTGTGATTCTGTTTCGCCAAGTCCCGCCCGAAGGGTGTGTATGATTGCCGCCCGTTCGGGGCAAGTACAGCGCTTCAATCCCGCAAAAGTGTGACGCGCGTCCGTGTCGATCAACGCACTCAAGAAAGCCGCGCAATTCGCCTTCGCCGACGGCGGCTCGATCAAGGCGCGCGTGCTGCGCTCGGGGCTCTGGGTCGGTCTCTCCGAGATCGGTCTTCAGGCGCTCAGCCTCATCCGCTCGGTCGTGCTTGCGCGGCTCCTCACGCCCGAAGCCTTCGGCGTCATGGGGCTGGCCATGATCGTCGTGCGCGCCGTCGAGACCTTCACGCGGCCGGGGGTGGCGCAGGCCCTGATCGCCCGGCAGCAGTCGTTCGAGGAGGCGGCAAGCACCGCCTACACGATGCTGGTGGCGCGCGGCTTCATCCTGGCCGCCTTGCTTGCCGCACTCGCCCCGCTCGTCGGCCGGTTCTACGAAAGCTCACAGCTCGTCTCGGCGCTGCAGGCGCTATGCCTGCTGTTCGTCGTCGGCGGGTTCGCCAACATCAATACGATCGCCCGCCAGCGTGAGCTCGACTTCAGGCGGCTGACCTATCTCGCCCAGACCACGACGCTGACAGGCACACTCATCACCATCGGCGTCGCGTACTGGGTGCGCAGCGTCTGGGCCCTGGTCATAGGCCAGCTCGCAACAGTCAGCCTCAACACCTTGCTCTCCTACGTGTTCCTGCCGGGGCGGCCGCGCCTCGCCTTCGACCGGGCGGTCGCCCGCGATCTGCTCGCCTACGGCAAGTTCATCACCGGTTCCTCGATCATCCTGTACATCGCCACCGAGCTCGACACCGCCGTGGTCGGAAAGGTGCTCGGCCCGGAGCAGGTCGGGTTCTACACGCTCGCCTTCATGCTGACCCACCTCGTCACGGCCAATCTGGCCAAGATCGCCTCGAGCGTGATGATGCCTGCCTACGCGAAGCTGCAGACGGACAGGCCGGCTTTGCGGCATGCGTTCCTCCGCACCATGTCGCTCGTGCTGACGGTCGTCACGCCGATCACGGTCGGCCTGATTGCGCTCGCCGATCCCCTGATCGAGGTCGTGTACGGCGAGAAATGGGTGCCGGCGGTGATCCCGCTGCAGCTTCTGGCCGTGTTCGGCTGGTTCCGATCGGTGGCCGCCTTCAACGGATATCTCTTCGAAGGCATGGGCAAGCCCGGGATCGCCTTCCGTCTCGGGGTGATCCGGCTCGCCCTCATCGCGCCCGCCATGGTGCCGGCCACCTACGCCTGGGGGCTCGCCGGCGCGGGGGCGACGGTGATCGTGGGCATTGCCGCTCAATGGGTTGGCGGATTGTTCTATCTGCGCAGTGAGCTCGACATCCGTCCCGGGGAGGTGCTGCGCCTGATGGCGCGCCCCTGGCTGACGTCTCTGGTGATGGGCCTGGCCGCGGCTGCGGTCGTTGCCGCCTGGCCGGACTACTCGGTCATCTCCGTCGGCGCGGCGGTCCTGTGTGGCATGCTCGTTTACGCCGTTTTGAATCTTCGGAGCTTGATCCAGCTCGCGCGTGAACGGGTTCATTGACGGGGCAGGGCCTGTCTGCAAAGGTGCGCGCTGGCGCGGGGACAGACACTCGGAATGACGTTATTTCACGAGCTTTTCGATGTGACGGTCGCGCGCGCCTCCGCGCGTCCCGCCCTGCGCTATCGCGATCGACAGTACTCCTACGCCGAGCTCGAGGAACGCAGTCGTCGGCTCGCCGGAGCTCTGCGCCGGCTCGGCGTTCGCAAGGGCGATCGCATCCTGATCTACCTGCAGAACCGCCCTGAGGTCGTCGAAACCGCGCTCGCTTGCAGCCGCTTGGGGGCGATCTTCGTGCCGGCGAGCCCGATGCTCCGGCAACGGCAGCTCGAGCACGTCCTGCGCGACTCGGGCGCGAAGCTCCTGCTCTCGTCCGCGTCCGCGCTCGTTCCTCCCGCTGAGATCTGCAAGGCTGCGCCCCCCCTCGCGGCGCTCGTGATTTGCGGTGAACCTACGGGGGCGCTGCCAATTCGCTCGGTCCTCTATGAGGAGCTGATGGACGAGGCGCCGCTCGAGATCGCAGCGCCTGCGATCGATTGCGACGCGGCCGCCATCCTGTACACCTCGGGCAGCACCGGAAAGCCCAAGGGCGTGGTCGTCTCTCACCGCAACCTCGTCTCCGGCGCCCTGAGCGTCTCGAGCTATCTGGAGAACGTCGCCGACGACCGCCTGCTCGTGGCTTTGCCTCTGAGCTTCGATTACGGGTTCAGTCAGGTGTCGACCGCTTTTACAGTCGGCGCGTGCGCAGTGATGACGAATTTCTCTACCGCTGCCGCGCTGGTGCAGGAAGTCGGGGCGGCGCGCATCACCGGCTTGGCGGGAGTGCCGACGATGTGGGCGCACCTCGCGGCCAGCGAATGGCCGGCCAGCGCGGCCGAGTCCTTGCGATACATCACGAACTCCGGCGGAGCGCTGGCCCTGACCGTCCTCAACCGGCTCCGGAGCAAGCTGCCGAATACGAAGATCTTCTGCATGTACGGCCTGACCGAAGCTTTTCGATCGACGTATCTCGATCCACGCGAGCTCGACCGCAAGCCGGGCTCGATCGGAAAGGCCATACCGAACCAGGAGGTTCTGGTGCTGCGGCCTGATGGCACGCGCTGCGCGCCGGGAGAGGTCGGGGAGCTCGTCCATCGCGGCTCGCTCGTCACGCTGGGCTACTGGAACGATCCCGAGCGCACGCAGCAACGCTTTCGCCCCGTGCCCTCGATCAACCCCGGACTGGTGAGCGAGATCGCCGTCTGGTCGGGCGATCTCGTGCGCGCGGACGAGGAGGGGTTCCTCTATTTCGTCGGGCGGAAAGATGAGCTCATCAAGACGTCCGGTTATCGGGTGAGCCCGACGGAGATAGAGGAGGTCGTGCTGGAGGTGCCCGGCGTCCTCGAGGCAGTGGCGGTCGGCGCGCCGGATGACGTGCTCGGTCAGAGAATTCTGGTGGCAATCGTGGTGGAGGCGGGCACCGGTCAAGAGGTCGTCGACGCCGTGCGTCAGCATACGCGCATGCAGCTACCCACCTATATGACGCCGGCTCACATCCAGATCGTCGGCGCCATTGCGCGCAATTCGAACGGCAAGCCCGATCGCAATGCCGTCTTGCTCGAGCTGCAAGCCTCGATCGCCGCCGAGGCCTCGTCGGCGGTGGCACGCGCATACAGATAATGACGGCCTGCCTCGAGCCGTTACGAACAGATGGTGGAACCTTGACTGAGACGCCGCTCTTCTTTCAGCGCGACGACGTTCGCCTGTTCTGCATGCTGCACGCTCCAGAGGACGCGCAGCCACGCAATGCTTTCGTGTTGAGCCACCCGTTCGCCGAAGAGAAGCTGTGGAGCCATCGCGTTTTCGTGAGCCTCGCGAGAGCCCTGGCGCAACGTGGCCACGTCGTTCTCCGCTTCGACTACACGGGTGCGGGCGATAGTGCCGGATCGACTGCGGAAGCGAGCATGGAGACTTACCTCGCCGATCTCTCGGCGGCGTTGCGAGTGCTCGCTGAAAAACACCCTAGCGTGCAGTCCGTCGGGCTCATCGGGCTGCGCCTGGGTGCGACCGTGTGTGCGCTCTTCGCCGAGCGGGCGGCGGTAAACGGCGAACATGCATTTTTGCGCGGCGCGCCTTTGATCCTGTGGGAGCCGGTGATTGACGGCGAGGCGTATTTTCAGGAGATCCTGCGTTCCAATCTCAGCACGCAGCTCGCCGTCTACGGCAAGGTCGTGGAGAATCGGGAAAAGCTGCAGGAGAAAATCCGGGCGGGGGGCGTGGTCAACGTGGACGGCTACGAGGTCGGTCGGCCGCTGTTCGAGAGCGTCGCGGTGCCAACCCTGCTGCCGTTGAGCAGAAAGGCTCACGACGGTCCGGCGCTCGTCGTTCAAGTGGCGCCGACGGCGCAAACCAAGGAGCGTAGCGATCTGCAGGAGCTCGCACGCTCGTATCCGGCAGGAAGCTTCGCGCGCGCCGTCGAGCAGCCGTTCTGGCGCGAGATCAAGCCGTTCTATGGCCGCGCGGAAGACCTGCAGCAGGTGACGTTGAATTGGTTGGAGCAACGAGATGTCCAGCGTTGAAGCGGTGTCCTTCACCAACCCTGCGGGGCTGAGGCTGTTCGGCACGCTGCATCAGCCAGCCGAGCCTGATGCGAGCTTGCCCGCCGTGGTATTGCTGTCTCCCGGCGTGAAGATGCGCGTGGGGCCCGGGCGGCTGTACGTTCCGCTGACGGACATGCTGATCGAGCTCGGCTACACCGTGCTGCGCTTCGATTTCTTCGGGCTCGGCGATTCGGAGGGCGAGCTCGAAGAGCGCCAGCTCGTCGACGTCTACAATCACATCGAAGTCGGTCGATACGTTGGCGACACGCTGGCTGCTTTGGATTTCCTGCGCACGCGGGGCCATCGACGATTCATCGTCGGGGGCTTGTGCGGCGGCGCCATCACGGCGCTCCTGGCAGCCGAGCGGGATTCCAGTATCGAAGCGCTGCTTTCTTTGGGCATGACCGTGACGCTCGCGAGCAATGCGGCGACCCCGGCCAAATATCTGAGCGCCCGCGAGCTCGAGTCTGCGAAGCGCCATTACCTGCGCAAGATCGCCAATCCGCGCGCCTGGCGCAGCTTCCTGACGTTCAAGAGCAATTACGGCGTGATCTGGCGCGTGATCAAGCGGGAGCTCTTCGAGAGGAAACAGCCTCTGCCTGAGCCGAAGCCGCCCGACGCCTCGGCGCCGCCCGAGCAGCGCGGCAACGCGAACCCGCTCTTCCCCAAAGCGTTCTTCACGTTCCTCGAGCGTGGCGGACGGGCTTTGCTGCTCTTCAGTGAGAAGGATCGACTGCACGGCGAGTACCAGGAAAAATTCGCTCTGCCGTACGCCGAGCGCCTCAAGGCCCACATGACGCAGATCCATCAGCACATCGTCGCCAATGCGAATCACGTGCTCTCGCTGCACGAATGGCAGCGCGAGATGGTCGAGGTCGGCAAGCGCTGGCTTCTGTCGCTCTACCCGGTCGCGGCCCGATGAGCGATTCTCCTGAAGACTACCGCCTCGATCACGTGTGCCTCGCGGTGCGGAAGATCGCGCCTGCGCGCGCGATTCTCGAGCGCGTGCTCGGTTATCGGCCGCGCACGAGCCCGGTCGAGAATACGAGGCAGAAGGTCATCGTGCAGTTCATGAGCAAGCCGGGCTCGCTCGACATCAAGCTCATCGAGCCGAGCGGCCCCGATTCGCCGCTCGTTGACTTCATCAAGAGGAGCGGCGGCGGGCTCCATCATCTCGCGTTCCGCACCCGCTCGGTCGAAGCGGCGGTCGCGGACCTGGAGGCCAAGGGGGCGAAGATCGTTGCCGCGCCGCAGCCGGGTGAGGCGTTCGACGACGCCCTGATCGCCTTCGCATTCCTGGGAGCCGGTCTCAACGTCGAGCTCATAGACACGGACGCAAGACGCGGGGAGGGTGGCGTCCATAAGGATTGACGGCTATGCTGGCCGAGCCGGATCCATGACAACATGCTGATCCCCGCGACAGGGGAAGGCTTAGCGACCGCCCTGGCATGACTCGTTGAATGACCTCCGGTGTCTCACCTGGCCGTGTCCGCCTCGTGCTCGAGGATGGCTCGGAGTTTTCGGGGACTGGCTTCGGGGCGTCGTCGTTCTGCGTTGCGGGGGAGGTCGTCTTCAACACCGGCATGACCGGGTATGTGGAGGCGCTGACAGACCCTTCCTATCGCGGTCAGATCCTCGTGCTGACCTATCCCCTGGTCGGCAATTACGGGGTGCCGGCGCCCAGGCCACCGGGGTCTCTCGAGGGCCCTTACGAGTCCGCCCGTATCCAGCCTCAGGCGCTCGTCGTACAGAGCTGCTCCCCTCATTACAGCCATCATGAGGCCCGTCGCTCGCTCGGCGAGTGGCTCGCGGCCGAGGGCGTTCCGGGCCTGTCTGGCGTCGATACCCGCACGCTCACGAGGATTCTGCGTGAGCACGGCACCATGCGCGGCTGGCTGTTCCCGGACACCATGGACTTTGCCGAAGCGCGCGTCTCTGCAGCAACTGTTGAGATGTCAGCGCAGGTATTTCGGGATGTCGCTCCGACGCAGGTCGTGACATACGAGGGCGGCCGGACGCGAATTTTGCTCGTCGACTGCGGCGCGAAGGACCAGATCGTACGTTCGCTTCTGGCGCGAGGGGCTACGGTTGTGCGTGTCCCCTGGTACGAGAACCTCGCGGCGCTCGCGCAGGACGTCGATGGGATCCTCATCGGCAACGGGCCGGGAGACCCTCAGAACCTCGGGAGCCTGGCCGAACAATTGCGCGGCCTCATGGATTCCTTCCGCGGACCGATTTTCGGCCTGTGTCTCGGTCATCAGGTGCTCGCGATGGCCGTTGGCGCCCGCACGTACAAGTTGACCTATGGGCACCGGGGCGTGAACCAGCCGGTTCAGGATCTGCTCTCCCGGCGTTGCTATGTCACCAGTCAGAACCATGGATACGCGGTCGCGGATCAGACTCTGCCACGCGACTGGGAGTCCTGGTTCGTGAACATCAACGACGGCACGAACGAAGGGGTCCGCAGCCGGAGCCGCCCGCATTTCAGCGTGCAATTCCATCCCGAAGCGTCGCCGGGGCCTCAGGACACCGGGGCGCTGTTCGATGAATTCCTCTCGCTCGCTACATCCTTGAGCAGGCGGTAGAAGCTCGTGTACGGGCGTTACATTCCTCGTCGGCCTCGCAGAGTGCTCGTGCTCGGGTCGGGCGCCTTGCAGATCGGGCAAGCCGGCGAGTTCGACTACTCCGGCTCGCAGGCTCTGAAGGCGCTGCGGGAAGAGGGGATCTATTCGATCCTGGTCAACCCGAACATCGCGACCGTGCAGACCGACGAGGACGTGGCCGACCGGGTTTATCTGTACCCGGTGAACGTCGAGGTGGTCACGCAGATCATCGAGCGCGACGAAGTCGACGGCTTATTGCTCTCGTTCGGAGGACAGACGGCGCTCAACTGCGGCTTGGCTTTGCACGATGCGGGCATCCTGCAGCGTTACGGCGTGAGAGTGCTCGGCACGCCGATCGAGTCGATTCGCGACACGGAGGATCGCGATCTGTTCGTCCGACGGCTCAAAGAGATCGGCGTGCCTACTCCACGAAGCGTCGCTTGCAGCGATCGGCAATCGGCGCTCGAGGCGGCTCGTGAGATCGGGTTTCCCGTCATGTTGCGCGCCGGGTTTGCCCTCGGAGGAAAAGGCAGCGGCATCGTCGACACGCCCGAGCAACTCGAGAGCGCGCTGCATCGGGTGTTCTCCGGTGGAGCCGGGCAGGTCCTGGTCGAGGAATGTCTGCGCGGCTGGAAGGAGATCGAATACGAAGTCGTGAGGGACGGACGTGACAATTGCATCACGGTCTGCAACATGGAGAATGTCGATCCGCTCGGGATTCATACCGGCGAGTCGATCGTCGTCGCCCCCTCGCAGACGCTGGACGATGCCGAGTATCAACTGCTGCGCTCCGTCGCGATCCGCACGATCCGTCACCTGAACATCGTCGGCGAGTGCAACATCCAGTACGCACTCGACCCACGCAGTCGCAGCTATCGGGTCATCGAGGTCAATGCGCGGCTGTCGCGCTCATCGGCGCTTGCGAGCAAGGCGACCGGCTATCCGCTCGCCTACGTCGCGGCAAAGCTCGCGCTCGGCTATGCGCTGCCCGACATCCCGAACGGCATCACCCGCCGCACGACCGCGTTCTTCGAGCCCGCGTTGGACTATATCGTCTGCAAGATGCCGCGCTGGGATCTCACCAAGTTTCACGGCGCGGTGAAGCAGATCGGGAGCGAGATGAAGAGCGTCGGCGAAGTGATGGCAATCGGCCGAACTTTCGGCGAAAGCTTGCAGAAGGCTCTGCGCATGCTCGATATCGGAGTGCACGGCCTCGACCCGGATGCTTTCGAGTTCGAGGATCTGCACGCCGAATTACGCGATGCCACGCCGCGACGGATTTTTGCAGTGGCGCGCGCGCTGGGGCAGGGCATGGATATCGAGGAAGTGCACCGGATCACGCGCATCGACCGATGGTTCCTGGATGCGCTGGTGCCGATTCTCGAAATGCGAGCTCACCTGAAGCGCACGGGCTTGCCGACGGATGCGGCAACGCTGCTGAAAGCCAAGCAGCTCGGGTTTTCCGACCAGGCGATCGATGACCTTACCGGCAGCGCACGTGGAAGCGCACGACGCAATCGGTTGAGCGCGGGCGTGCGGCCGACGCTGGCGCGGATCGATACGACAGCAGCCGAGTTTCCGGCCGAAACGAACTACCTGTACTCCACGTATGCCGCGATTCGCCCGGAGCTCGAGCCTGCCAGGCGACGCAAGATCGTGATTCTCGGCTCCGGTGTGTATCGGATCGGCTCCAGTGTCGAGTTCGACTGGTGCTGCGTCAGCGCCGCAAAAGCGGCGGCGCGGCTCGGGTTCTACACCATCATGGTGAACTACAACCCGGAGACCGTCAGCACCGACTATGACGTGTGCGATCAGCTCGTCTTCGACGAGATCAGCCTCGAGACCGTGCTCGATCTGTGCGAGCGGGAGGATCCGTACGGGGTCGTGGTCAGCATGGGCGGCCAGATCCCGAACAACCTCGCGTATCGACTTCATCAGGCCGGGGTTCGCGTGCTCGGCACCTCGCCGACGCAGATCGATCGCGCGGAGGATAGAAGCAAGTTCAGCCGACTCCTCGATGAGCTCGGCATCGATCAGCCTCGTTGGACGCTGATCACCGACGCGGACGATGCGGAGCAGGCCGTAGCGCAGCTCGGCGGCTTTCCGGTGCTGGTGCGCCCGAGCTATGTCTTGAGCGGCGCGGCGATGAGCGTGGCACACGAGCCGGTGCAGCTCAGGCTCATTCTGAGCCGGGCGAAGCGCGTCTCACCGGATCATCCGGTCGTCGTGTCCAAGTTCGAGACGCATGCGCGCGAGTTCGAGATCGATGCGGTGGCGGACCAGGGCGAGCTGGTCGTGTGGGCGATCAGCGAGCACATCGAGAATGCCGGAGTGCACAGTGGCGATGCGACGCTCGTGCTGCCCCCGCAGAACATGTATGTCTCGACCATGCGCCGGATGAAGCGCATCGCTGCGCAGCTTGCGCGAGCGCTCGAGATCACAGGGCCTTTCAACGTGCAGTTTCTCGCCAAGCACAATGCGGTGAAGGTCATCGAATGCAACCTGCGTGCCTCGCGCAGCTTCCCGTTCGTGTCCAAGGTGCTCGGCCACAACTTTGCGGAAGAGGCGATGAACCGCATGCTGGGCATTGCGCGGCCGGTGCGGCTCGAGAGCGTGGACCTCGATTACATCGGTGTGAAGTCGCCCATGTTCTCGTTCAGTCGCCTGTACGGCGTGGACCCCATGCTCGGCGTCGAGATGGCGAGCACCGGAGAAGTCGGTTGCCTAGGGCCGGACGTGCACGAGGCTTTGTTGCAGTCTCTCACCGCCACGGGCTTCAGAGCGCCCGAGCGTGGCGTGCTCCTTTCCCTCGGGCCGCTCGCCGACAAGTTCTCATTCGCCGAGGAAGCGCGTGCTATTGCGACCGAGCTCGAGCTGCCGATCTACGCCACTCCGGGAACGGCCGAGATGCTGAACGAAGTGGGGATTCCCTGCACGCCCGTCGAGAAGACCGATGCCGCCGCGGTGCGTGTGATCGATCAGGGGCTCGTGGATCTGGTGATCAACGTCCCGCGCGAGTACGACAGTCTGGGTCGGCCCGATGGATTCGCAATCCGCCGCCGCGCAGTGGAGGCGCAGGTCCCCCTGTTTACCGACCTGCAACTCGCGCGCGCCCTGATCGAAGCATTGCGGGTCAAGCGCGGGCGCTCGTTTCAAGTGAAGGCATGGGACGAGTATCTGAATCGATCTGCGCAGGCGGCGCTGCGCGGTCGCGGGCCCTTGGCCGCCCGTTGAACGACCGTTTCAGCTTGGTCCAGATGAACAGGGCGTCGAGTCGAAGCCTTTCACGCAGCGTGAGGTTCGGGTTCCAGTCGGGCTGACTCGCGAGGAAGTCGAGCAACTCTGAGGCGGGCACGAACCAACCGTTGCGACGGGCCACATCTGCGATTCGCGCTTCGAAACGCGGATCAACCTTACCATCGCGTGTGAAGCTCCCTGCGCCGAGGTGCGCGTAGACGAGGCAAACGCCGCCTTCACGCTCGAGCCTGTCCAGGTTCTCGGGTTTGAGAAGCTCGACGAAGACATCGAGATTGTCGCCGTCGGCGGTGGGGAACCAGAGGTTCACATACGGCTTGTCGCCCAGACGATAGGGGAAGGCGCGCATCACGTTCCTGAGATTGATGTCGGAGAACGTGTACTGATTGACGTACCGGACATGTTGATGCAACAGGTCGCCCCAGAAGTAGCGCGACTCAGGGTCGTGACCGTCGAATCGATCTTCGCTCATCAGGCGGTGCGCCCATCGCAACGGCGCCAGTGACCAGCGACTCGTGCCCCAGTACACGTTGTCGCGGTTCAGCGAGTGGTTGACGTGCAGGCGCGGGTAGTCGCCGAGCTCTTCTTTGAATTTCTCGAATCCCGCGACGATGTCATCGCGTTCGCTGCTCCCGCCGCGCACGCCATGCAAAGCGATCTCGAACCCGCGTCGCTGCAACTCGAGGATGAACGCCCGATAGTCCGGATCGCTCAACGAAGCGCCGCTGTTCGGCGGATGGTGCATCTCCGTCCCGCTCAGCACCCACACGGTCTTGGTCGTTCGCAATCCGTATCGATGCAGCACATCGTAGACGAGCTTGCTGCGCTCGAGCGTCGCCATGTCGGTGTCGTCGACGATCGTGAACGCGAAGGACTTCCCATCCGGAAAGGTCAGCGCGCGGGGCTCCGGCAAATACATCACGTACGCGGCCGTTCCGCCCAGCGCGCCCAACCCGACGAGGATCGTTGAGGCGAGAGTTGCGGATCGGCGCATGGGAGGCGGCCTGCACGCTGGGAATGACGATCAGGAGCCTTTCGTGTCGAGCGAGAGCAGGAGCTCGGCAATCCGCCGGCTGCCCTTGGAGTTCAAGTGCCCATCGAATGCGTAGTAATACTGGGTCGGATCGTCGCTCAGCGCGCCGGCTGTGGCGATGGCGGGCTTGGGCGCCACGGCATTCAGGGTTTCCAACGTCTGCGCTTCGCTGCCGCGCAGGATGTCGTGCACCGGGACGATCAAGTAGATCGAGTAGTCGAAACCATGCTTGCGGCTGAGCTCCTCGAGCCGCTCGAGGGCTTGCCTGGTGGCGGCCAGGGCGACGCTCATTCGCTCTTTGCCGGGATCGGCCAGCACCAGGCTCTTCAATGCCGGCCCGGCGTAGAACTTGAGCATCCGCATGAGATTGGAGTGCCGCAGCAGAAAAGACTGCATGCCGATGAGCTTCTCGCCGAGGCCGCCACGCGGTCGCGGCCGATCCTCCGGCGGGGCCGTGCCTGCCCGCCGGCGCTGGTCGGTAATCTCGCGGTTGTAGTTGTCGACGAAGTCGTTGCCGGCCGAGAAGCTGGTGCTCATGCCGAAGAAGAAGAGCTTGACCTCCCGGGGGCGCCAGCTCCAGGCGGCGAGGGCGCTCTCGAACTTCTCGATCTGTTTGAGCGTTCCACTGCCGGGAATCCCGAGGTTTGCGCAGCGCAACCGGCGTTCCGTGCAATAAAGGCTCGCGAAGGTCTCCTCGTCCGCGAGACCCGAGCCGAACGTGAAGGAATCGCCTAGAAAGACGACCTCGGGGTCCTCGCTCGCCGGCACCCGGTGCCCTTTGCCGGTGATGGTCGTGAGCGCGTCGTACTCGTTCGAGACCTGACGGTAGACCGTGTTCGGTTCGAGCCAGGTGTGGAGGTAACGTCCGTCGAGCGCAATGTTGTCCCGACGATCGGAGATCGGATGCAGGAGCCGAGTGAGGCCTTCGGCGAGGACGAGAGCAAGCAGGAGCGAGCCTGCGACGAGCGAGGCTCGCGCAAGGCGCTCATTGAATCGCCAACGATGCCCGGCGGCAGGCTCCATGATGCCCCGTTATGTCCGGCATTGCGCCGGTGGGTCTGTTGCTCGATCATCAGTGTACCATGGAGGCAGGGCTCGGGCGCGCGGGGAAAAGGCATGAGAGGCAATCTGAGAACCCGCTCGCCGACATCGCCGGGCGTTCGTTTAGAGTGACGCACGCGGGGACTTCATGGCCAGATCGTCAAAAATTCCGACAGATCGTTCCTTCGGTCTGACCTTCACGGTCGTGTTCGCAATCGTGGGGGCGTGGCTCTGGTACCGGGGCAGTCGCTACTTCCCGTTCCTGTTCGCAGCTGCGGGACTGTTTGCGGTTGTCGCCTGGCTCGCCCCGCGAATCCTGCATCCGCTCAATGTCGCGTGGATGCACTTTGGTGCACTGCTCAACAAAATCGTGAGCCCGATCGTGCTCGGTGCGATTTTCGTCGTCGTGTTCGTCCCGGTGGGGCTGTTCTTCCGCCTGACGGGACGAGACGCGCTACGGCGCTCGTTCGAGCCGGCGCTCGCGAGCTATTGGATCGAGCGCAGGCCGCCCGGTCCGCCGCCCCAAAGCTTCCCGCGACAGTTCTGAGGTTTCCGGAGCATCACCATGAGTTTTCTCCTCGAGCTGTGGGCCTTTCTGCGCGAGCGCAAGAAGTTCTGGCTGCTGCCCATCATTCTGGTGATGCTCCTGATCGGCGGCTTGCTGATCCTGGCGCAGGGCTCGGCCGTCGCTCCGTTCATCTACACGCTGTTCTAGGCCGGCATGAAGATCCTCGGGGTATCGGCGTACTACCACGACGCCGCAGCCGCGCTGGTGGTAGATGGCGAGATCGTCGCTGCGGCGCAGGAG
The DNA here is from genome assembly GCA_036381695.1 of Steroidobacteraceae bacterium. Classification (GTDB taxonomy): domain Bacteria; phylum Pseudomonadota; class Gammaproteobacteria; order Steroidobacterales; family Steroidobacteraceae; genus Steroidobacter. Next base: position 8,424 of record DASVCI010000050.1, on the reverse strand, counting down.
GAGCGCTTCACGCGAAGAAAACACGATCCCGAGTTTCCGGCGAATGCCGTCCGTTACTGCCTAAAGGAGGCGAGGCTCGAGCCGGGTGAGCTCGACTGGGTGGCGTTCTACGACAAGCCCTTTCTCAAGTTCGAGCGCCTGCTCGAGACGTACCTCGCGTTCGCGCCCCGAGGCTTCACGTCCTTCCGCCATGCGTTGCCGCTCTGGATCAAGGACAAGCTCTTCCAGAAGGATGGCTTGATCAAGGAGCTCGAGGCGGCGCTCGGCGACGACGTCGATTGGGGAAGGAAGCTCCTGTTCTCCGAGCACCACCTGAGCCACGCCGCGAGCGCGTACTATCCATCGCCGTTCGAGCGCGCCGCGGTTCTGACCATGGACGGAGTGGGGGAATGGACCACCACCTCGCTCGCCGTAGGCGAGGGCCCGCGGCTTCAAGTGCTTCGGGAGATTCATTTCCCGCACTCGCTCGGCCTCTTGTACTCGGCCTTCACGTACTACACGGGTTTCAAAGTCAACTCGGGCGAGTACAAGGTGATGGGCCTCGCGCCTTATGGCGAGCCGCGTTATGCGAATCTCATTCGCGAGCGGCTGATCGACATCAAGGAAGACGGCTCGTTCCGCCTCAACATGGAGTATTTCGACTATTGCACGGGCCTCACGATGACGAACGGCAAGTTCGCCGAGCTGTTCGGCGGCCCGCCGCGTCGGCCGGAGTCTCCCCTGACGCAGCGCGAAATGGACCTGGCGGCGAGCGTGCAGGCTGTGACTGAAGAAGTGGTCATCAAGCTCGCCAGGGGCGTCGCGAAGCAGACTGGAGAACGCAATCTATGCCTGGCGGGGGGCGTCGCGCTCAATTGCGTCGCGAACGGGAAGCTTCTGCGAGAGCGCGTCTTCGACAAGATGTGGTTGCAGCCCGCCGCCGGCGATGCGGGAGGCGCACTGGGCGCGGCACTCGCCGTGTATCACATCCACAAGGAGCAGCCTCGCAAGCTCAATGGTGCCAGCGACGCCATGCGGGGCAGCTATCTAGGACCAAAATTCGAGCAGTCGGAAGTCGAGCGGAGGCTGACGGCTGTCGGGGCGCGCTTTACGGTGCGAAGCAGCGAGGAGACGATCGATTACTGCGCCCGCGCGCTCGCCGCCGGCAAGGCGGTGGGTTGGCATCAGGGCCGCATGGAGTTCGGTCCTCGCGCGCTCGGAGGCCGCTCGATCCTGGGCGATGCGCGCTCGCCGACGATGCAGAAGCTCCTGAATCTCAAGGTCAAGTATCGGGAATCCTTCCGTCCGTTCGCGCCCTCCGTGCTGCGCGAGCACGTTGGGGAATGGTTCGAGCTCGAAGAGGACAGCCCGTACATGCTGCTGGTGGCGGATGTGCGGCCCGAGCACCGCATTCCGATGACGGAGGAGCAGCAGCGCCTGTTCGGGATCGACAAGTTGAACGTGCCCCGCTCGAGCATTCCGGCGGTGACGCACGTCGACTATTCGGCGCGCGTACAGACCGTGCACGAGGACACCAATCCGCGCTATTACGCACTGATCAAGCGCTTCTACGAGCTCACTGGTTGCCCGGTGATCGTCAACACGAGCTTCAACGTGCGCGGCGAGCCGATCGTCTGCACGCCCGAGGACAGCTTCCGCTGCTTCATGGGCACCGATATCGAGGTGCTCGCCGTCGAGAACTGCTGCCTGGAGAAATCCGAGCAGAATCCCGCGCTCAAGCGCCGTTACGAAGGCGCGTTCACGTTGGATTGAGAAGTCGTGGCAAGAATTGAGGCGCGCGCGAGCTGGTGAAGCTCGCGCGGGCGATGGCGCTTTCAACTCAGACCGAATGAGTGCCGGACAGCGCCAGCGGTTCGGCGGCTTGCGAACATCCGAACGCGTCGCGCCACAGCTGCAGGTTCAGGATGGACCACAGAAGCTCACTGTGGTCGCCAACGCCCTGGCGATGCTCGGCCAGCAATGCTTGAGCCGCCGCAGGGTCGAGCACTTCCCGAATGGCCGGCGAGCGCAGCGTATCCTCGAGCAGGCGCGCCATGGGGCCTGAGCCTGCGAACCACTGCTGCAAGGGCACTCCGAAGCCGGACTTGCGGCGATGCACGATCTCTGAGGGCAGGTAGCGCAACGCAACGTCCTTCAGGACGCGCTTGCGGTGCCGGAAAGTCTGCTTGAACGCGAGCGGCAGGCTCCTCGCGAGGTCGATGACCTCGTTGTCGAGGAAGGGCACGCGGGCTTCGATGCTTGCCGCCATACTCATCTTGTCCTGTCGATTCAGGATCGAGACGAGATACGTCTGGAAGTCGAGCTCCGCCAGCACGGAGACTTCGTCCAGTCCTCGGGCGCGCGCCGCCGCCATGCACTGAGTCCGGAACTCGAGCGCGGCTTGCGGCGAACGCAGCAGGCCGAGCGCTCGATCCCGCCCGACGGCGGTCGAGTTGTACAGGATCACTTCGTCGCGCGATCGGCTCGCGGCCTCGCTCAACTTTCGCAGGCGATGATCGGGCGCTGCGCTCATCAGTCGTAGCAGCGGCACCCGCAAGAAAGCCGGCGTTTTGTTCACGCGAGCGAGCAGGCGAGGGATGTAATAGCGCGGATATCCGCCAAAGAGCTCATCTGCACCCTCGCCGGTGAGGACGACTGTCACGTGCTGGCGTGCGAGCTTGCTGACCGCGTAAATGTGGACCGAGTTCGCGAAGTTGAGCGGCAGGTCGTGATGCCAGATCAGCTTCGGCAGAAGCTCGGCGTATTCCCCTTCATCGATCCGCAACTCGTGATGCACCGTTCGACAGGAGCTCGCGGCCAGGCGCGCGTATTCACTCTCGTCGAAGGCGGCTTCATGAAAGCCGACCGAGAAGGTGTTGATGGGATGCGAGGTATGTCGGGCGGCGATCGCCGTCGTCAGGCTCGAGTCGATGCCGCCGCTGCAGAAGGTGCCAAGCGGCACGTCGGACATGAGCTGCCGCGCGACGGCCCGATTCAGCGTTGCATCGAGCGCATCGACCGCCTCGTGGTAGTCGCCTTCGAAAGGCTCCGGTCGATCCTGGATCGACCAGTACCGGCGCGGAGGAGAAGGACGACCCTCGTGGACTTCCATCGTGTGGCCCGGCGGAAGTGCGTAGACATCCGCGAACAGATTCTCCTGCCCGGCGACTTGCCGGAAGAGCAGGTACTCGGCCACGCGCGCCTCGTTCATCCTCGGCTGCACGATGTTGGACTCGAACAGCGCCTTGATCTCGGAGGCGAAAGCGAAGCCCGCCGGCGAGGCGCTGTAATAAAGCGGCTTGATGCCCGCCCGATCGCGCGCCAGCAGGAGCCGGCGCTCCCGAGTGTCCCAGAGCGCGTAGGCGAAGATGCCGTTCAGGCGCTCGACAGCCGCGTCCCCTTCCATCGCGTGCAGCTGAAGGACCACCTCTGTGTCCGACTGCGAGAGGAAGCGAACGCCTTGGCGCTCGAGCTCATCGCGCAGCTCCCGATAGTTGTAGATCTCTCCGTTGAAGGAAATGACGAAGCGTCCATCCGGCGTCTGCATGGGCTGATGGCCGGCCGGCGACAGATCGATGATGCTGAGGCGCCTTTGCCCGAGCCCGAGCGGCCCGGCGACGTAGTTGCCCGCGTCATCCGGCCCGCGATGCGCCAGCGTGTCGCGCATGCTCGTCAGCAGTCGCTGATCGCACGCGGCGTTTCGATAGTACAGGCCGACGATGCCGCACATTTGAGTTCTACAGCCCCGGATCGACTTCGGAGATGACCCACTTGAACTTGCCCCGCGCGGTGCGGGGGAGAGATTCCACCAGCTCGATATCGATGCGCATATCCTCGCCGAGGCGCGCCTTTAGCTCGCGCACCAGGTGATGCGCATCCTTTTCCGAGTACTCGGGCCGGGGAATCAGCCGGACGACCAGGCGGTCGAGATCGGTCTGGACCAGTTGCGAGGCCTCGATGGAATCGAGCGGCTTGAAAGGATGCGTCAGCACCGAGGGCGGAATGAGGCGACCGTCGCGCAAGCGCAGCAAATCCTCCGCCTTGGTCGTCACGTCCTCCATGAGCGGAAGCGGGCGCCCGCAAGCGCATACATGGGTCTTGAGCGCCGTGCGGTCGGTGGTCTGGTACCGAATCAGCGGCATCCCCGCGTTGTGCAGCGAAGTTCCTACCATCACTCCTTCCCGGCCCGCCGGGAGCGGCTGGCCGGCCTCGTCGACGATCTCGGTGACGCCATACTCCTCACAGAGATGATGGCCCTGGTGCCGGTCGCACTCGACCGCAAAGATCACGCGCTCGGCGGCCGCATAGTAGTCGAATACGCGGCACTGGAATGCTTCTTCGATGGCTTCGCGCTGAAAATCGTAGAGCGTCTCGGAGGAGGTGATTGCCGCCTTGAGAGGCAGTCGCTCGCCGCGGCTGATGAGCACCCGGGCCAGCACGTAGAGCGAAGACGGATAGCCGTCGATGACTTTGGGGTCGAACTCCCGCAGTGCCGCGAAATAGCTGGGGAGATTGTCGGGCTTCAAATGAAAGCTCGACAGGAGGAGCTGGTTGAGATTGCGGTTGAATCGCCAGAAAGGCGGTTTGGTCTGCGACAGCGGAACGACTACGTTGCCGCGCACTACTGCGGCGCGATCACCATCGCGTGCGAGCTTAGCGCCGGCCCAGGCGTACTGCCTGTCCATGACAGCGTAGTTCATCGTGACCATGTCGGAGCTGTAGTACACCGACAGGGGTGAGCCCGTCGTACCGCTCGTGTGGCCGTGAACGAGCTTGCGATCTTCCCTGCGTCGGGATTTGAGATCGTCCGTGCGCTTCTTGATCGTCTCGCGGGTCAGCACCGGGATGCGATGCAAATCCTCGCGGCCCCGGAATTGCGCGGACTTTATGCCATGACGATCGAAGAGCTCGCGATAGTATGGAACGTGCTCGTAGGCATGGCGCACGATCGCGCGCAGCCGCTCGTCCTGCCACTCGCCCATCTTCTGGCTGTCCCACCACTGACTCTCCGCCAGGAGGTCCCGGAATTCGGTGAACCGCCCGCCATATCGCTGCCGCTCGAGGCGCGCACTGAAAGCCGTCAGCAGGGCGTTCTGCACTGGCGTCGGCGTCAGGTCGTAGAGTCGCTTGAGCAACGCGTTCATCGGCGTGAGTCCTCGATCACGCGCTCATAGTGCTCGGCGAGTCGTTGGCCGAGAATCGGCCAAGCGTACCTTTCTTCTGCTCGTTGGCGGGCAGCAGCGCCGAGCTTGCGCATCGCCTGCTTGTCCCGCAAGAGCCGCACGACGGCTTGCGCGAACTGCTCCGGCTCGTCGGCGAGAAGGAAATGCTCACCATCCACCCCTTCGATGCCTTCGGCGCCGATCGTCGTCGCGACGATGGCCTTCCCCTGAGCCATCGCATCCACCATTTTCAAACGTGTTCCCCCTCCGACGCGAAGGGGCACGACGTACACGGCGGAGCGTGCGACCCAGGGACGAACGTCATCGACAAACCCTGGCGCCTCGACGGCCGGATCGGCCGCTGCGGCGGCGAGCACCCGCGGGCTTGGTCGTTGGCCGATGGCGAAGAATTTCACTTCCGGCACCGCAGCCTTGATTCGCGGCCAGATCGCGTCGAGGAACCACTCGACCGCGTCCCGGTTCGCGAACATGTTCATGCCGCCGGTGTAGATCAGGGCCGGCGTTTCCTCCCCTGGACGCGGACAAAAATAATCGGTGTCCACTCCGTTCGGCACGGCCGCTGTGCGCACGCCCGGGCAGATCTTCTCGAGCAGCGCCGAGTCCGCCGTCGAGACAGTGATGTTGAGCGGAAAGCGACCGGCTTGTTCGCGCTCGAAATTGACGAGTCGCTGTGCCTGCGCCCGCACATACCAGCGCGCAAGACCGGATTCGTAATCGGCGCGACGCGCCATGAGCTGGGATTCGATATTGTGGTGAGCCAACACCGCCGGCACCGGTCCGCAGTGCTGCAAGTAGGGAGCGAGAGCAATCGTATCGAGGTGGACCACATCGGGCCGCGCAGGACCGTTACATATCTCAGCGATACGACGCGCGAGCGCGGCGCTTCGGTGTGCCAGCACACTGAACGGACGTGGATACACCGCGCCTGCGGCGAACGCGGCCAGCTTGTGGGCTCTGGACTGCTTCGGCCACAAAGGGAAATATTCGAGCGAGCGGCAGAACTGGCCCAGGTGTTGCCGGCTCCGTTCCACCGGCTCGCCGGGCGGCAGCTCGTCGGGATGATGAAATGCGAGCAGGTGCACCTCATGCCGGCGGCCGAGCTCGCGCAAGAGGTTGAACCCTCTTTGCAGCACACCGCCGTGCGGCGGGTAGGGCACGATCTGTGTGACGTACAGGATGCGCATCAGTTCGCTCTCGTCGGGCACGGAGCGAGAAGCGGCGGGAGAAAGGCGCGCCCTGCGTGCAGCATCATCGTTCTGTGGGGTATATAGGGAGCGGCAATGATAGCCGGAGCGGATGGAGCCGCATGTGATTCAGTTGGCGGACGGGTCCGCCGTTCGCTCGATTCCTCGACGAGCATCGCTCGATCTGAAATGGGTTCTCGACATGCACAAACTGGCTCTGGTATGGCTGGCGGCGTGGGCTCTGGCGGGTGCGGAGGCAGCGATGGCGAATGCTGAGGGCTCGGCGGGCAACCAGGTCCGTCTCGTCATCATTGGTGCGTCCTACGCGAAGGGCTGGCAGCCCGACCTGCCCGGCTACGAGGTCATCAACAAGGGCGTGGGCGGTGAGGAGACTCACCAGGTCCGCGAGCGCTTCGAGCGAGACGCGCTCGCTCTCGAGCCGCAGGCCGTGCTGATCTGGGGCCACATCAACAACATTCACCGCTCGCCGCCGGGCCAGATGGCCTCCACGATCGAGAAAGCGAAGGCGGACTACATCGACATGGTGTCGCGCGGCAAAGCAGCCGGCGTGCAGGTGATTCTCGCCACCGAGGTCACGCTCAGCGAGGCGGTCGGCTTCATGAATCGTGTCGCGGCGTTCGTCGGGAAACTCCGCGGCAAGCAGGGGTACAACGACCGCATCAACGAGCAAGTGCGAGCCCTGAACGAATGGCTGCGCGGCTACGCGCGTGAGCAGGGCCTGCAATTGCTCGACTTCGAGAAGGTCTTCGACGATGGGCGCGGCTTTCGCAAAGTGGAGTACAGCTCCGAGGACGGCTCTCACATCAGTCGCGAAGGCTATGCAGCGCTGACCAAGTACGCCCGCTCGCAACTTCGTGCGAGATGAGGCGGCACGTCGAGACGAGTGTCGAATTCTTTTCCATCTCAGGCTGAAGGACTTGCGCCGAGGAAGCGACGGGCCGCCGAACGGGCCCTTTTTGCGGCCCCAGTTTGTGATGCAGTTCGCATTTTTGGGCCACCCAGAGGCCTCGCGTCCTCCCGCGGTATGGAACTTGCTGTCGGTCACATCAAAGAGTTTTTCGGGCCCAGCGCCCGCCTTCGGACGATCGAGAGCATGAAGAACGGACTGACCCAGGTTGCGCGGACCACTGTTCAGGCGCTTTGTGGCTGCTTCCTCGCTGTCGGCGCGAGTCACGCGGCGCTGATCGATCGGGGCGGCGGCCTCATCTACGACGACGTCCTGAACGTGACTTGGCTGCAGGATGCGCAGTACACCATCACTTCGGGCTACTCGAGCACGGGGCGGCTGACCTGGAACGAAGCGGTGACCTGGGTGGACGGGCTCGAGTACTACGATCCGGTCCGCAACGTGGTGTGGGACGACTGGCGGCTGCCTTCAACCATCAATGATCTCAGCTCTCGCGGCTGGGACATCACGGGCGAGAGCAGTGAGCTGGCCTACATGTACTACGTCAACCTGGGCTACGCGCCGAATACGAGCATGGACCGGACGGTTCCCGAGCCGACCTCGGACGCGTACAACCCCTTCGTCAATCTCGCCTATCGCGGCTACTGGTCCGGAACGCTTTCGGACTGGGGCGACAGCGCCTGGTGCCTGCACTTCCATTTCGGCCTGCAGGACCTGAACGGCATCAACGACGGCCTCAGAGTGTGGGCTGTGCGGGATGGAGACGTCGCTGCGCTCGCTCCGCCGACTTCGGTTCCGGAACCCGGCACGCTGGCGCTGTTCGGCACCGGCCTCACGCTCTTCGGTTTCGCACGCCGCCGGCGTCAGAGCCGATAACTGTTACCCCCACCGGCGCGCTTCGCTCGCCACCTCCCCCGCTGCGCAGGGGAGGGTGAAAAAGGCGCCCGCTTCCTCTTCTTCTCTTCCCTCCCCCGCGTGCGGGGGAGGATAGGGCGGGGGCATCCTTCATTGCCCCCATCCTGTCCTTGTATGTTGTATATGCCCCTAACGCGAGCGGGGCAAGCGGGGAAGGCGGGAGACTGTTCCTGTCCAAGGGCGTTGATCCTGTGGGGAAGATAAGCCCCGCCTGCTCCTTCTCACATGATCAGTC
>DASVCI010000049.1:0-29384 GCA_036381695.1 Steroidobacteraceae bacterium | reverse complement strand
GGCGGCGCCTGTTCGAGTACCTCCTTGCGCGCGCGCGTGAGCGTCATCCGGTGGTTGAAACGGGCGTGTTCGGCGCGCACATGCAAGTGAGCCTGACCAACGACGGTCCAGTCACCTTCTGGCTGCAGGTTCCGCCGAAGGGCGCGGCCTGAAGCGCGAGCCTGCCGCTTCGCCGGCGGTCACGATCGGCCGCGGGTTTTTGGCGTATGATCCGCCGGCCTCAACGGGAGATTTCCATGGGTATCGGTTTCAAAGAGCTCCTGATCATTCTCGCGATCGCGCTCTTGATCTTCGGCGCCAAGCGCCTGCGCACGATCGGCTCGGATCTGGGCAGCGCGGTACGGGGCTTCAAGAAAGCCATGGATGAAGGCGACGAGAACGAGAGCAAGCAGCTCAACTCGCCCGAGCAGGGCGATGCACAGTTCGATTCGAGCTCTTCCTCCGGCAAGACCGGCAGCAAGACGACGAACGCCTGAAGCGGCCCCGAACGGCGATGTTCGAAGTCGGCTTCACGGAGATCATTCTCATCCTGGGGCTGGCTTTGCTCGTCCTCGGTCCCGAGAAGCTGCCCGGGCTCGCGCAAAAGGTGGGGTATTGGACGGGGCGCGCGCGCGCCATGGCGCGCCAGCTCCGGACGCAGCTCGAGCATGAAGTCACCATGGAGGAGCTGATGCGGTCGCGGTCGACACAACCCCCGCCGCACAAAGAGCCGCAACCGCAGTCCCCGGATGTATCCAGCTCCACGGTCGATGAGCCTGCCAGGCAGGATGGCGAAACCAGTGCTTCGAGTGCCGAGCCGCAGCAAGCGAGTTCCGACGAGCCTCTCAGCACGAAATCCGCGCAATGAGTGATGATGAACGCGAGCAGCTCGCCGAAGGCACGCTGATCTCGCATTTGATCGAACTGCGTGAGCGGCTGATCAAGGCCGTGCTCGCCGTCGGCATCGCATTCGTTCCCTGTGCGATCTTCTCCGATCGGCTCTTCACACTGATCGCCACACCGCTCCTCGCAAAGCTCCCTCAGGGCGCTTCGATGATCGCGACGAGCGTCGTGTCTCCCTTCATGGCGCCGCTGAAACTCGCCCTGTTCGTGGCGCTGTTCATCGCGATGCCGTTTGTGCTCTATCAGGCCTGGGCGTTCGTCGCGCCCGGATTGTATCGGCACGAGAAGCGCTTCGCCGTGCCGCTCGTCGTCTCGAGCATCGTGCTCTTCTATGCCGGCACGGCGTTCGCCTATTTCGTCGTCTTCCCGCTGATGTTCGCCTTCCTCACTGCGACCGCGCCGCAAGGCGTGCTGGTGATGACGGACATCGCGAACTACCTGGACTTCGTCTTGCTCCTGTTCTTCGCCTTCGGCATCGCGTTCGAGATTCCGGTCGCTACGGTCTTGCTCGCATCAACCGGGCTCGTGCAGGTCGATGCGATGGCCAGGAATCGCGGCTACGTGCTGCTCGGAATATTCGTCATCGCGGCGTTCATCACGCCGCCCGACGCCATCTCGCAATCGGCCATGGCGGTCCCGATGTATCTCTTGTACGAGATCGGCATCGTGCTGTCGCGCATGCTGCTCAAGCAGAAGCGTCAGCGCGAAGAAGAGCAAAGCGCGAGCAGCTGAATCGTGTCTGAATGTGTCCACTCGCCCGGTCGGGCCGGCAGTTGCCGTGTATACAGGCAGGCGAAAGACGAACGATGGAGCAAACGCCTGCTTGCCGACGCGAGCGTACTTCGGTGAGACTCACGAGGCTTTACAGAGCAGCCCTGTCAGCGAAACAGGTCAACCGGGCACCGCGCGTCGACATGAGCGCCCCCGAAAACACGGAGAGATTCCCGCATGAATGAAGCCATCGCGCGCGACTCCACGCAGGGCCAGCAGGTGCTGGGCCAGCCCATAGGTCTGATGACCCTGTTCTTCACGGAGATGTGGGAGCGCTTCACGTATTACGGCATGCGGGCGCTGCTCGTGCTGTTCCTCGCCGATGCGACCCGGGGCGGCTTCGGGCTCGACGATCAGATCGCGAACGCCATCTACGGCCTGTACATCTCGGCCACCTACATCCTGTGTCTGCCCGGCGGCTGGATCGCAGATCGCCTGATCGGCTCCCGTCTGGCCGTGTGGTACGGGGGCATCCTGATCGCGATCGGCAACGCCTTGCTGGCGCTCGGGGCCACCGCCGCGACGTTCTATGCGGGGCTCATCGTGATCGTGTGCGGCGTCGGGCTCCTCAAGCCGAACGTCAGCGCCATGGTCGCCGACCTCTACCCGGAAGGCGGCGGAAGGCGCGATGCGGGCTTCACGATCTTCTACATGGGCATCAATCTCGGCGCCTTCCTCGGCCCCATCATCACCGGCTGGCTGGCGGTCCAGTACGGCTGGCGCCCGGCCTTCGCGGCAGGGGCGATCGGGATGGCGCTCGGCCTGATCCAGTACAAGCTGTTCGGCCGCTATCTCGGCAACGCGGGTTTGCAAGTCTCGGGGGCGCATGGACAGACGACGGAGCAGTCCGCGCGCAAAGGGTGGCTTGCGATCTGGGCGCTCTGCGCGGCGATCGTGCTCGCTTACCTGCTCGTTCTGTTCGGCGTGGTGAACATCAACGCGCTCGAGCTTGCGCACTTCACGGGCGCGGCCCTGATCGTCGTCGCCATCGGTTACTTCGCCTACATGTTCTTCTTCGCCGGCTTGAGCACGCTCGAGAAGAAGCGAACCGGCGTCATCCTTTTCCTGTTCATCGGCTGCGCGCTCTTCTGGGCCGGCTTCGAGCAAACCGGCGCCTCGCTCAACTTGTTCGCCCAGCGTTACACCGATCGGGTCATCGAGGCGTTCAACTGGGAGATCCCGACGCCCTGGTTCCAGTCGCTCAATCCGATCTTCATCCTGCTCTTCGCGACGCCGTTCTCGATGCTCTGGGTCGCGCTCGCCAAGCGCAACCTCGATCCTTCCGCGCCGGCGAAGTTCGCGTTCGGGCTGATCCTCCTCGGGCTCGGCTTCGTCTTCATGGTGATCGCGGCGAACATCGTCGCCGACGGCGGCAAGGCCATGCCTTACCTGCTCGTCCTCACCTATCTGCTGCACACCTACGGTGAGCTGTGCCTGAGCCCGGTGGGGCTGAGCTCGGTGACGAAGCTCGCGCCGCAGCGCTACGTCTCGCAGATGATGGGCATTTGGTTCCTGGCCACGTCCGTCGGCAACCTCTCGGCCGGGTTGCTTGCGGGTATGTTTGAGTCCGACAACCTCGAAGCGATGCCCGGTCAGTACATGAACTTCGTCTACTTCATCGTCGGCGCCGGCATCGTGATGCTGCTCGCGAGCCGCCCGATCAAGCAGCTGATGGGCGGAGTCAAGTAGCGCTCGCCTGCTTTCCAGGAGGAATCGAGTCATGCCGTGCTCCTCTCGACCGGTACGGATCCTTGCGCTCGCCGTAAGCACTATTCTCCTTGCGGCCTGTCAGCGCTCCGAAGGGCCTGCCGAAACCGAATCGGCCCAGGAGTTCGTGGAGCGCCTCAACAGGGAGATGTCCGAGCTCAACCGCGAGGTCAGCGCCGCCGCGTGGTCATACGCCACCTACATCAATCGGGACACGGAGTTCCTGAATGCCAAGGCCAATGAGCGCTACCTCGCTTATTTCACGAACGCGGTCGAGCAAGCCAAGGCTTACGACGGCCAACAGCTCGATCCAGGCACGGCGCGCGCGCTCAAGCTCCTGAAGCTCGGCGTTGCGGCCCCGGCGCCGAAAGACCCGCAAAAGCGCGCCGAGCTGACCGGGCTCGCCTCGAAGATGGAAGGCATGTACGGCTCGGCCAAGTACTGTCCCGAAGGGCCCGACTCCTGTCTCGATCAGACGCAGCTCGTCGAGATCATGGCCACGAGCCGCGACTACTCCAGGCTCACCGAGGCATGGACCGGCTGGCACTCGACCGCAAGCCCGATGCGACAGGATTACGCGCGGTTCGTCGAGCTTGCGAACGAAGGTGCTCGTGAGCTCGGCTTCGCGGATCTCGGCGCGATGTGGCGTTCGGGGTACGACATGCCGCCTGAGGAGTTCACCGCCGAGGCGGCTCGCTTGTGGGGCCAGGTCGAGCCGCTCTACGAGTCGCTGCACTGTTACGTGCGCGGCAAGTTGCAGAAGACTTACGGCGATGAGCGCGTGCCTTCCGGCGAGCCGATTCCGGCGCACTTGCTCGGCAACATGTGGGCGCAGCAGTGGGGCGAGATCTATCCCTTGGTCGAGCCTTATCCCGGCGTGTCGGATCCGGACGTCACGGCCTCGCTCAAGAAACAGAAGTACGACGCCGTGCGCATCACGCGCTCAGCCGAGGATTTCTACGTCTCGCTCGGCTTCCCCAAGCTTCCCGAGACGTTCTGGGAACGATCGCTCCTCGTCAAACCCGCTGACCGCGACGTGCAGTGCCACGCGAGCGCCTGGCACATGGATGCGAACGAGGACGTGCGCATCAAGCAGTGCATCGAGCCGACCCAGGATCACTTGATGACGGTCTATCACGAGCTCGGTCACGTCTTCTATTTCCTTTCGTACAAGGACCAGCCGTATCTGTTCCAGGGCGCCGCGCACGACGGCTTCCATGAAGCCATCGGCGATACGGTCAACTTGTCGATGACGCCCGAATACATGCATCGCATCGGCCTCATGGGCGCGGTGCGGCGCAGCCACGAGGCGACCATCAACCAGCAGATGCGGCTCGCGCTCGACAAGGTCGCGTTCCTGCCGTTCGGCAAGCTCATCGACGAGTGGCGCTGGAAAGTGTTCTCCGGCGAGATCACGCCGGATCGCTATAACGCGGCGTGGTGGGAGCTGCGCGAGCAATATCAGGGTGTAGCACCGCCGGTCGCGCGCAGCGAAGAGGATTTCGATCCGGGTGCGAAGTACCACATTCCGGCGAACACTCCGTACACGCGCTACTTCCTCTCCTACATCCTGCAGTTCCAGTTCCACAAGGCGCTGTGCGAGGCCGCCGGGCACAAGGGCCCGCTGCACGAGTGCTCCGTCTACGGGAACGAGGAAGCAGGCCGACGCTTCCGGGAGATGCTCGCGCTCGGCCAGAGCCAACCCTGGCAGGACACGCTCGAGAAGCTGACCGGCACGAGGCGGATGGACGCTTCGGCCATCCTCGAATACTTCGCGCCGCTCGAGACGTGGCTCGATGAGCAGAACAAGAATCAAACGTGCGGGTGGTGATCCATGACCCAAGCGCCGCAACTGACGCCCCGCGCCATCATCCTCGCCATCGTGCTGGCGATGGTGCTGGCCGCAGCGAACACGTACCTGGGATTGTTCGCGGGATTGACGATCGCGACGGCCATTCCGGCCGCGGTGGTTTCGATGGCGGTGCTGCGCCTGTTCGGCGGCGGGCACATCCTCGAGAACAACATCGTGCAGACCGGCGCTTCGGCAGGATCCTCCATCGCAGCGGGCGTCATCTTCACGCTTCCCGCGCTGGTGATCCTCGGCTTCTGGGATGACTTCAGATACACCTGGGTGCTCGCGATCGCGGGGCTGGGTGGCGTGCTGGGCGTGCTCTTCTCGGTGCCGCTCAGGCGCTCGCTCATCGTCGAGCAGAAACTCGCCTTCCCCGAAGGCAAAGCCGCCGCCGAGGTCCTCAAGGCGGGCGAGAATCCGGGCCGCGGCATCCGCATTCTCGCTTTTTCCGCTTTGCTCGGCGGCGGAGCCAAGCTTCTCGCGCAAAGCGGCCTGCGGCTTATTCCGGACGTCGCCGGCACCGCCGGCTCGTTCGGCAAAACCGTGATGTACCTCGGCACGAATCTCTCGCCCGCACTGCTCGGCGTCGGCTACATCGTCGGCTTGAACATCGGCACGGTGATCGTCGCCGGAAGCGTGCTGTCCTGGGACATTGCCATCCCGATCTACAGCACGTATTTCGCCGGGCAGCTTCCGGCCGGTGATCCGGAATCCATCGCCGCCACGATCTGGTCCTCGCAAATTCGTTATCTCGGCGTCGGCGCCATGCTGGTGGGCGGCATCTGGACGCTGTTCTCGATGCGTTCCTCGCTCTTGTCAGGAGTGCGCAGCGGATTGGCCGCAACCCGAGCCGGCGCGGCGAAGATCATCGAGGACACCGAGAAGGATCTGCCGATGAAGGCCGTGCTCATCGGGCTCGTCGTGTTTACGTTGCCGCTCGCCGTGCTGTACCAGGCGATCGTCGAGAACGTCGCCGTGACGATTCCGATGACGATCATCATGATCGTCGCCGGATTCCTGTTCTCGTCCGTGTCCGCGTATATGGCGGGCCTCGTGGGCTCGTCCAACAATCCGGTGTCGGGCATCACGATTGCGACGATCCTGTTCGCTTCGGTCGTGCTCATCGTTTTGCTGGGCGGCAGCTCGCAGCTCGGTCCGGTCGCCGCCATCATGATCGGCGCGGTCGTGTGCTGCGCAGCCGCGGTCGCAGGCGACAACCTGCAAGATCTCAAATGCGGCTACATCGTCGGCGCCACGCCGTGGCGTCAGCAGCTCATGCTGGCAATCGGCGCGCTCTCGTGCGCGATCGTCATGGCGCCCGTATTGAACCTGCTCAACGAGACGCGCGGCATCGGCGTGCCGACGCCGGAGCATCCCAATCCCTTGCTCGCCCCGCAGGCGACGCTGATGGCGGCGGTGGCCAAAGCGATGTTCGGCGGAGAGCTGCCCTGGACGATGGTGTGGATCGGAGCGGCGATCGGCGCGGCCATCATCGCCGTCGACGAAGTGCTGAAGAAGCGCAAAGCGGGCTTTCGCGTACCCGTCCTCGCCGCCGCGGTGGGCATTTATCTGCCGCTGGATGTCACTGCGCCGATCTTCCTCGGCAGTCTCCTGACGTACATGGTCGAGCGACGCGTGGGACTGCCCTCCGACCCCGCCGCGCGCGAGCGCATGCATCAGCACGGCGTCTTGTATTCCTCGGGCCTCATCACCGGCGAGGCGCTGATGGGCATCGTCATCGCGTTCTTCGTCTGGAAATCGAAGGATCCCGACGTGCTCGCGCTGCCGGAACGTTTCCACTTCGGGGAGTGGCTCGGATTGCTGGTGCTGGTGGTGCTCGGATTCTTGCTCTATCGCACGGCGGACCGGGGCGCCCGCGCCAGCAAGGACGAGCAGGAGAACGGGGCGGGACCGGTCGCGCCGGAGCAGATCCGCTGAGCGGGCGGGCCACCCGCCCGCTCAGTTCTGTCGCAGCACCTCGAACTTGCCGTTGTTTCCGATCAGACCGGAAGCGACCCAGGACGTGACGCTGACCACGAGCGAGGCGCCGACGGCGGTCCAGAAGCCGCTGATCTGAAAGCCACCGAGGAGCAGCGCGACCAAGCCGAGCATCGCGGCGTTCACGACCAGCAGGAAGAGCCCGAGCGTCAGTAGGGTCAGCGGCAGCGTAAGCACCACGGCGATCGGCCGCACCACTGCATTGACGATGCCGAGCAGGAGCGCGGCCGCTATCAAAGAGCCGGGGCCGCTGAAGTGCAGGCCGGAAAAAATCTGCGCAGCCAGCCACAGACCCACCGCCACGATTGCGATGCGAAGAATGAATCCCGTCATCGAGACGCCCTCCGAAGTCATGCGGGGGATTCCACGCTGAAACCGCAGAACCCGGGTATCAGTCTACCCGGTGGCACCGCTCTCGGCTCCCGCCCGTTCGGGCCGGGCTGGCCGTATTCAAGACGCGGGCACGCGCCGCAGCTCCCGATCCCGCTGCATGCGTTGATCGGCGAGCAGCATGAGATCCTTCGGATACAGGTGATCCTCAGGATAGCTGGCCACGCCGACGTTCACATTGGCGCGGATCAAGCGACTGCCGACGGAGACTGTTGCCGCATAGACATTGTTCCGGATCCGCTGGCCAATGGCGGCGCCTGTCCTCCCGTCAGCCTCCACGAGCAGCACGATGAACTCATCCCCGCCGAAGCGCGCGGCTACATCCGAGCTGCGGATCGAGCGGGTGATCGAGTCAGCGACCGAGCGCAGCATGTGATTGCCGGCATCATGACCCAGCGTTTCGTTCACCTGCGCCAGGTTTTCGACATCGATCATCAGCAGCGCATAAGTGCGCCCGGCTCGCTCCGCCTTTCGATGCTCCTGCTGCAAGACTTCCTCGAACGCGCGCAGGTTGAGCAATCCCGTCAGCGCATCCGTGGAAGCGAGATCGCTGATGCGCTGAGCTGCCATCTGCATGCGTTCGACGAGCACGGCGATCACCAGGCCCACGACGATCGCCGGCGAGAAAGTGTTGAAGAGCAGCACAGCGAATGCGGGATCCTCGATCACGACGCCGGGCGTAATCGCGCCGAGCACAGCACCGAGCAAACCAACCAGGCATCCGAGCAGCACGACCAGCCACCAGCGCCCAAAGGCAAGGGCCGAGGCCATGAGCGGAATCACGTAAAGAGAGAGCAGGGCGCTGCGAGCCGCGCCGGTTGCCGCGGCGAACACAGTGATGCACGCGATGAGCAGGAGGACGTTCGCCCACCGCCGGCCGTTGACGCGGCGGCGAAGCGCCGCAGAGAGATGGATCAGGAGCGTGCCGGCCGCAAGCGCGACCAAAGCCACGAGGGCGAGGAGAGGGCGCTCGACCGTGTGCGGCGCGAAGGCGAATTGCAGCGCACCGATCGCGAGCGCCAGCAGATCGAGCCAGAGCAGGGCCTGGTCGGCGAATCCGCGACTCTCAGCTCCAGCAGCCCCTTGCGCGCGCATGCATCCCTGAAAGCGTGATCAGTCGGCCCGGCTCTGCCTGATGGCGCCGCTGTCCTTGAGCAGGTTCAACGCGACGTGCAGCTCGCGATCTTCGCTCGAGGAGTCCTTGCTCTTCGCAGCCATGGCGCTCGAGGCGTCATTCACCGACACATCCGGCATGATCCCGCGCTCATGGATCGAGGCGCCCGAGGGAGTGAAGTAGCGCGAGGTCGTCAGCTTGATCGCATGACCGTCGGAAAGCGGCATCACGGTCTGGACCGAGCCCTTGCCGTAGGTCTTGCTGCCGACCAGCCGGGCGCGGTGGTGATCCTTGAGGGCGCCGGCGACGATCTCGGAAGCCGACGCGGATCCGCCATTCACCAGGACGATCATGGGCGCGCCATTGAGCTCGTCTCCCGGCGTCGCCCGCATCTCGAACTTCGCATCCGGCGCGCGCCCGTTCGCGCTCACGATCACACCTTCTTCGAGGAACAGATCGGAAACGCCCACCGCCGCTTCGAGCACACCGCCGGGATTGTCGCGCAGGTCGAGCACGAGCCCTTGCAGCGGCCCGCCGTTGCGCTTCTGGAGCGAAACCAGCGCGCGCTGGAGATCCGCCGTCGTGGTCTCACTGAAATGCGAGATTTTCACGTAGCCCAGGCCGGGCTCGGGAAGATCGCTGGTGACGCTGTGAACCTGCACGTGTGCGCGCGACAGCGTGAACTCGAGCGGCTCGGGCTCGCTGTTGCGAGCGATCGTGATTTTCACCGACGTGCCGGCGCGCCCACGCATGCGCTCGATCGTGTCATCCAGGTTCTCCGGATCCACGGGCACATCGTCGACGGCGAGAATCCTGTCACCCGCCAGCACTCCCGCCTCGGCCGCGGGCGCGCCTTCGATCGGGTTGATCACGCGCACGATGCCGTTCTCCAGCTCGACCTCGATGCCGACGCCCGAGTACTCACCGGTCGTGCTGATGCGGATCTCGTCGAACTCCGAAGGATCGAGGAAGGCCGAGTGCGGATCGAGGTCCTTGATCATGCCCCGGATGGCGGCCGTGATGAGGCGCTCGTCCGACACGTTCTCGACATATTCGCGGCGCACGTACTCGAGTACTTCGGCGAGAAGCCGCGCTTCTTGCCAGGGGAGCGTGGCGTCCGGCTCGACCTTCGGCTCCTGCACGAGCTCGATGTCTCGCTCCGCCTGCACGGGCAGGCCGAGCGAAAGGCCGAACCCGGCGATCAGGCCGGCGCCGAGCACGAGCGCGAAGCGAAAGGGGATCTTCTTGTGGAACGACATTGCGATGCGGGGCGGTACGTTCAAAGGCCGGCCTGAAGAATAGTGTAGGAACGACAGAGGGCCAATGCGACGGAGGATTCAGCAAAACCCTGACGAGCGGCCCGATCCCGTCAGGGTCTCGCGCCCGCCCCGGCCCCCGCGGCGCGCGAGCGGGCAGGGCCGGGACTCAGCAGCTCCTGCAGCACGATCTCGAGCGGCCTCGGCCGGCCGATGACGAACCCTTGCGCGTAATCCACTCCGAGCTCCCGCACCGCCTCCAGAAGGGCCTCGCTCTCGACGCTCTCGGCGGTGGTCTTCAACCCCGTTTCCCGCGCAAGCGAGACGATCGCGGCGACAGCCGAGCGCGCGTGCGAGCTGGTCGTGAGCTCGCGAATGAGCGCACCATCGATCTTCAGGTGCGAAGCGGACAAAGACTTTAGATAGCCGAGGGAAGAGAGGCCACGCCCGAAGTCGTCCAGGGCGATCTCGTGGCCGTACTCCCTCAAGCGGCCTATGAGCGATTCGGCGGCGACGATGTTGGCCACCGCAGCGCTTTCGGCGATCTCGAACGACAGCAGCGTCGAGGGCA
Source organism: Steroidobacteraceae bacterium (assembly GCA_036381695.1). Taxonomy (GTDB): domain Bacteria; phylum Pseudomonadota; class Gammaproteobacteria; order Steroidobacterales; family Steroidobacteraceae; genus Steroidobacter. The sequence continues at coordinate 18,843 of DASVCI010000049.1, read as the reverse complement.
GCCCGTACTCGGACAGCTTCTGCTCGAGGAACGCGGGGAAGGTGCTGTCGCCGAGCGCCTGACCCGAGATGTTGATCGTGAAATGCGCATCGAGGTGATCGAGAAGCGCGGCCGCGGAAGAGAGAATCTCGAGCGCGTACTGCACCACCCATCGATCGATCTCGCAGGCAAGCCCGTTGCGCTCGGCGGCCGCCAGAAACTTCTCCGGCGCCACAGTCGCCCCGCTCCGGTCGAGCATCCTGAGCAACAGCTCGAAGCGATGACATTGCGTACCGGCGCCAAGGGCCGCGATCGGCTGCGCCTCCATCCGGAAACGATCGTTTGCGAGCGCCTCGCGCACGCTGCCGAGAATCGACAGATCCTCCACGAGAGGAGGCCTGCTGGCACGCTCGCCGTGTTCGTACAGAGCGACTTGTCCGCGGCCTTGCGACTTCGCACGTCTGCACGCCTCTTCCGCTGACGCGAGTGCATGCGAGAGCGGAAGCTTCGCATCCGTCACCGGGGAGAGCCCGACGCTCATCGACAACTCGATCTTCGTTCCTTGATGGACGAATTCGACTTCGGTGATGCGAGCGCACAGATGCTCGAGGAAGGCTCGAGCGCCGTCTGGGCCTTCCCCGGAGAAGAACAACGCAAACCTGTCTCCAGCGAGGCGCGCCGCAACGACGTTTGGCGTCAGGTGCTCGCGGATAGTTTCTGCAATGCGCACCAGAGCCTGATCGCCCACGTGCATGCCATGGTTCTCGTTGATGGCGTGCAGCCCGTCGACATCCGCGTAGGCGACGCAATGCTCGCGGCCGCTCAACGCGCCAGCCAGCGTTGCGAATGCATGCTGCTCGAAGGCAGGCCGGGTGAGCAAGCCTGTGGCTGGATCGTACGTATTCTGCAGAACGTATGCGGTGTGACGCGCCATCATCTCGACGGTGCGCACTTGGCGCAGGTCGAAATCGGCCGCGTCCGCCGCTTTGAACAGCACGAGCACACCGATCACGTGCTGCGCGCGATCACGAATGGGACAGGCAAGAATCTTGTGCGGCAGCGTGCCGAGCGGACTGCTTGCCGGCGTCCTGTTCAATATCAGCGTGCGGCGCTGGACCTGCACCCACGCCAAGAGATGCCGCTGCGCCTTCTCGAGCGCGTCGCGACTCGCAGTGAGGCCGGCAGCGGCGCACGCCAGTTCGATGCGTCGATCGGGAACCAGCAACGCACCGACCGTGCAGCCGAGGTGAGCGATGCAGGTTCGAAGAAGCTCCTGCAGATCGCCGCTGTGTGTCTCACCGTCCGCGCCGCTCGCTTCCAGCATCAGCCGGAGATCGTTCTCTCGCGCCGGCTGAGCAGGCGCTTTGGGCGCCGACGACCTGGCCGCCTCCTTGCGCAGATCCTCGATGGTGCCCTGATGCAAGAGCTCGCGGCTGAGGACTTGCAGGACGGGACGCAGCAACCCTTGCACGAACGAGAACGGTCGAGGACCGCTGCTCCCGTCCTGACAGGTAAGCGTCACGGCGCCGAGCGGCGCCTCGGGAGCACGAAGGATGAAGATGTAAGTCGTCTCGCCCGTCCACGAGCGAGTGAAGCCGTCGCGCTGAGAGGGGTCGAGCTTTCCGGCGCGGGCGGCGTTCAGCGCCTCTTCGACGAGCTGGGGAACGTCAGGGCCTTCGCAGCCCTCGGACAGCCAGAGCGGCACGCCCGTGCGGTCGTAGATGCCGATCCCGAGCGCCCGGGGCACCAGCATCTTGAGAAGCTGACCGTAAGGATCGAGCGAGGTCGAGAGCGCATGCGCCTCGATCGTGTCTTCCTCATCCGGAATGGCAGCTGTCGACATGCTTCCGCGCCGCGAACCGTGAATTTCGGCCCCGTTTTATCCTCGTGGGAACTCATCATCGGCCTCGCCCGCCGCCGGTTCCTTGAAGTCGGCCGCAGTTTTGCACCCACCTCGCCGGGGCCGCGCAGCCCCGGGCAGGGAGCCGTCCCCGGCCCGGCCGCGGAGCGTGCGACTGTGCGCTGCAGCTACCGCCCGGCAAGCCACTCGAGCGGGTTGAGCGGCTGCTTACCCTTGCGGATTTCGAGATACAGGCCGGGGCGTCCGACCCCGCTGGCATCGCCGACCACGCCCAGCGGGTCGCCGGGCGCCACGCGCTCGCCCACCCGCCGATAAAGCTGCTCGTTGTGCCCGTACAGGGTCATGTAGCCGTCCCCGTGATCCAGCACGACCAGGAGCCCCAGGCCGGGGAGCCAGTCCGCGTAAATCACGCGGCCGTGATACGGCGCGCGCACTTGAGTGCCTCGCTCCGCCCCGATGACGATGCCCTGCCACTTGAGCGGCCCGCCGGCCCGAAGCTGCCCGAAGCGCGCGAGCACGTTGCCTTTGACAGGCCAGGGAAGCTTGCCCTTCAGGCGCGCGAAGGGTTGCTCGCCCAGCTCCGGAAAGGCCTCGGCGGCCCGACGCAGCTCGTCAATGAGTCTTTCGAGGGAGCGCGCGTCGGCCTGGAGCTTTTCGAGCTCGGCGGCGCGTGTTTTGAGCTTCGCCTGGATCTGCGCCAGCGTCTGCGCCCTCTCGCCACGCGCCTGCGCGAGCGCCTGCAGCTCGCCGGCGCTTTGCTCTTCGAGCTGCTTGAGGCGCTGGGTCTGCGCCGCGATGCGCTCCGACAGCAGCTCGAGGTGCGCCAGGTGGTCGGAGATTGCAGTGATGCGCTCGGCGCGCGCCCGGCCGAAATAGCCGTAGTAGGCCAGCATGCGTCCGAGCCGGGCCGGATCGCCCTGGTTCAGCAGGAGCTTGAGCCGCTCCTGCCGCCCGTTCATGTAGGCCACCTTCATCTCGGCGGCCAGCGCCGAGCGCTGCGCGTCAATCTTGCGCTGGGTGTCCGCTCGTTCCGACTCGAGGTCGCGAAGCTTCGCTTCGGAGGCCATGCGCCGCTCACGCACCTCGGCCAGTCGTTGGCGAGCGGACTGAATTTTCAGGTCCGCGGCCTTGAGCTGGCCTGCCAGCGCATCGCGCCGCTCGGCCTCGGCATGGATGGCCTTGCGTACCGACTCGATGCGGCTGCGGACGCGTTGAAGCTCGGCCTCCTTGCTTTCGACGCCGGCCGCGCGCCCGTGAAAAGGCGCGACGGCCAGCCCCGTTGTACACAGAAAGGCGACCACCAGCGCCTTGATTGGACGACGATTTGACATTCCTACGGCGCGCGGACAACCCGGGGAAGTCTGATCCACGCGGCTGCTATACTTCGCCGCCTTTTGCGGCCGGCCTCGGAGACGGGCGGCTCGTCTTCGTATCGACACGTTCTGATGAATCGTCTGCTCGAATACACCACCAATCATCCCTTCCTGGTCGGGGCCGCGGTCATTCTCGCCGTTCTTGCGATTGTGATCGAGATCCGTCATCGCGCTCGCGGCTCGAACAGTGTCGGGCCGACGGATGCCGTGAGGCTCACGAACAGCGGCGCTATCGTCCTCGACGTTCGAGACCCGAATGAATACGAAGCCGGCCACATCATCGATGCCCGCAACATCCCCGCCGCCGAGATCGCCTCGAGGGCCGACTCCCTGAAGAAATACAAGGAAAAGCCCGTCATCGTCTGCTGCGAGAACGGGTTCGCTTCGGCGGCCGCGGCGCGGACTCTGCGAGCTTCCGGATTCACCAAGGTCGTGACCTTGCGCGGCGGCCTGCAAAACTGGCGGCAGGAGAATCTGCCCCTGGTGAAAGGCGCCGCCCGCAAATGAGGCATGGATGAGCGAGTCGCCCGAAGTACTCATGTACTCGACGGACTGGTGCGGGTATTGCCAGCGTGCCCGCAACCTTCTGGCACGCAAGGGCGTGCGGCCCCGCGAGATCAAAATCGACGAGGAGCCGGATGCGCGCGCTACGATGCTGCGCGAGACCGGCCGCCGGACCGTCCCGCAAATCTTCATCGGGGGACGGCACGTGGGCGGTTATGATGAGCTGGCTCAGCTCGAGCGCTCCGGCGAGCTGGACAAACTGCTCGGCCGGCCCTCCGATACGGCGGCCGAGGGACCCGAAACCCGGTAACGACTGCTTCCGTCGTGGGCATCGTTCATCCGTGTGACATCCGACGCACACGACAACTAGAGGATTCGACTCATGGCTGACGAAGCTCCCCTCGCGAACGGCCAGGCCGGCGACCCGAATGCGCCTGCGTTCGCCCCTCAGGCCGTGTACGTGAAGGACGTCTCGTTCGAGGCGCCTTCCGGGCCGCGCATCGCGCCGAACTCCGGCAACCCGACCATCAACATGAACCTCAACACGGCGGTGACCGACCTGGGCGGCGACATCAAGGAAGTGGTCCTGACGGTGCGCGTCGAGGCGCAGGTCGCGGACAAGACCTTGTGGCTGGTCGAGCTGCAGCAAGCCGGAGCGTTCGGGATCCGAAACGTGCCGGCGCCGGACATGCAGCGGCTGCTGGGGGTGTTTTGCCCGAACTACCTGTTCCCCTTCGCGCGCCAGGTGGTCGCGGACATGCTCATGAAGGGCGGCTTTCCTCCGTTCCTGCTGCCGCCGGTCAACTTCGATGCCCTGTACAACCAGGCTACGGCTCGCGCTCAGCAGCAACAACAACAGCCACAGCCGCCCGAGACACCTAACTCGTCCGTGAACTGAGCGTGCCATGGTCGCCGCGTCCGGAGCTTCCTCGTCTTCGGCGCCGGACCGATCGACATGCCTCGTGGTGGGGGCCGGGTCCTGGGGCACGGCGCTCGCCATTCAGCTCGCCCGGCTCGATCGGCCCGCGATGCTTTGGGGGCGCAATCCCGCTCATCTGGCCGAGCTCGAGCGGGAGCGCTGCAACTCACGCTATCTGCCGGGAGCGATGTTTCCGGAGACGTTGCGGATCGAGCCCGATCTCGAGCACGCGATCGCCGAGACGCAGGACATCCTGATCGCAGTACCGAGCCACGCGCTCAGGTCGACTCTGGAAGCGGTCGCAAAGCATCTTCGTCCAGGCGCTCGCGTCGCCTGGGCAACGAAAGGCTTCGAGTTGACGAGCGGTCTGTTGCCGCATGAGGTCGCTCGCCAAGTGCTCGGCGAGGCCGTGCCGGCTGCCGTCGTCTCAGGCCCGACGTTTGCAAGCGAAGTGGGCGCGGGCTTGCCGACGGCCATGACGGTCGCGGCGAAAGATCAGGCGTTCGCGACGCACCTGGCTCAGCGTTTGTCGGGGCTCAACTTCCGGGCGTACACCTCGAGCGACGTTGTCGGCGTCGAGGTCGGCGGCGCCGTCAAGAATGTGCTGGCGATCGGAGCCGGCATTTCCGATGGCCTCGGCTTCGGCGCGAATACGCGCATCGCTCTCATCGCGCGCGGACTGGTCGAAATGACACGTCTGGGGGTCGCGCTCGGCGCTCGCGCCGAAACCTTCATGGGGCTTGCGGGGCTCGGCGATCTGGTCCTGACGTGCACGGACAACCAGTCGCGCAACCGGCGCCTGGGGCTCGCGCTGGCCAAGGGCGAATCACCGGAATCGGCGCAGAAGGCGATCGGTCAGGTGGTCGAAGGCGTGCTCGCAGCGCGGGCTGTTCGCAACGTTGCGCAGCGCGTTTCAGTCGAAATGCCGATCTGCGAACAGGTGTATCGCGTCGTGTACGAGAAAGTCGCGCCGCGAGACGCCGTGCGCGAGTTGATGAGCCGTGCGCTGAAACCTGAGGTCACGATCGAGCCTGCGCCGACCGATCGGAAATAAGCGCGTTCCGCTGTCGCCGCTTTCTCCGCGAGCGCTGGCTCTCATTCGAAGTTCCGCTGCCGCCACGCCTCGAACACGACCACCGCTGCGGCATTCGACAGGTTGAGGCTGCGATTGCCGGGGCGCATCGGAATGAAAAGGCGGTGCTCGGGCGGGCATCTCTCGAGCACCGGCTGCGGCAAGCCCCGGGTCTCCGGGCCGAACACGAACACGTCTCCGGCTCGAAAGCGCGGCTGGTCGTAGCGCACCGTGCCTCGCGTGGAGATCGCGAACCAGCGATTTCCCCGTGCGATCGACTCGAGACAGCTTTCGAACGTGGGCCAAGTCGTCACGTTCGCCAGCTCTGCGTAGTCCATTCCGGCGCGCCTCACGGCCTTTTCGCTGAGGTCGAAGCCGAGAGGCTCGATCAAATGCAGCTTCGATCCGCTGTTGGCGCACAGCCGGATGATGTTGCCGGTGTTCGGTGGAATCTCGGGCTGGTAGAGAACGATGTGGAACACGGGCGGGGACGGCGAGGGCGTGCAATCGTCGAATCTTAACGAGTCCGGCGCGCCTCAGTGAGCGACGGCCGCGATACACTAGGCCCGAAATCCATTCACCCCCGGTCTTGCATGAACCCCGCTCTCTGCGTCGATTTCTGTGGCCTCAAGCTCGCCTCGCCCATCGTGCTTCTGTCGGGCTGCGTCGGCTTCGGCGAGGAATACACGCGCGTCGAGGGATTCTCGAACCGGGACGCCGGCGCGATCGTGCTGAAAGGGACGACGCGCGAGCCGCGGCTCGGTAATCCGCCCCATCGCGTGTGCGAGACGCCGATGGGGATGCTGAATGCCATCGGCTTGCAGAACCCCGGCGTCGACCACGTGGTCAGCCGCATCCTGCCGACGCTCGACTTCGAAGAGACCCGCTTCATCGCCAATGTCTGCGGCTCGACGATCGAGGACTACGTGGAAGTCACGCGCCGCTTCGACGACTCGCCGATCGACGCGATCGAGCTCAACATCTCCTGTCCGAACATCAAGGAGGGAGGCGTTCAGTTCGGCAACTACCCGGAGATGTCCGCTCGCGTGGTCGCGGCGTGCCGGGCGGTAACGCGCAAGCCTCTCATCACCAAACTCTCGCCGAACCAGACCGACATCCGCGAGAACGCACGTCAATGCATCGAGGCCGGTACTGACGCGCTGGCGCTGATCAATACCGTCACCGGAATGGCCATCGACGTCGAGTCGCGCCGGCCGGTGCTCGGTAACGTCCAGGGCGGTCTCTCGGGCCCGGCCATCAAACCGATTGCGCTGCTCAAAGTGCATCAAGTTTACGAGGTGGCGCGCAAGCACAACGTGCCGATCATCGGGCAGGGCGGGATCTGCTCGGCGAACGACGCGCTCGAGTTCCTGATCGCCGGCGCCACGGCCGTGGGCGTGGGAACGGCGTTGTTCTACAACCCGCTCGTCTGCAAGCAGATCAACTCAGGCATCGAGAGCTATCTGCAAAGGAAGAATCTGCGCTCGGTCAGCGAGCTGGTGGGCACCTGCTCTACACATGTCGGTGCGTCGGCCTGAGCGCCGAGCTGGCGCGGACCCGGCTGATTTCCAGAGCGCTGCGCCGACTCACTCGTCGAGCGCGAGCTCTTTGATCTTCCTCGTGAGCGTGTTGCGCCCCCAGCCGAGCAGGCGGGCGGCTTCCTGCCTGCCTCCTTCAGCCTTGCGCAACGCGGCGCGGATCAGCGTGCGCTCGAAATCCGCCACGGCATCGTTCAAGAGCGGCGTCTGGCCGGCTGCGAGTCGTTTCTCAGCCCACTGCATCAGTTGACGTGTCCACTCGTTCTGCAAGCTTCCGGAGCTCGCTGCTCCGCCCAGGTCCTCCGGAATATCTTCCGCTTTGATCTCACGGCCCGGCGCCGTAACCGTCAGCCTTCGGCAAGCATTGACGAGCTGGCGCACGTTTCCGGGCCAATCGAACTGGATCAGCGCGCTCAGCGCTTCGGGAGTCAAGGTCTTGCGCTCGACCCCCAGCTCGACGGCGGCCGCATCGAGGTAGTGCGCGAGAAGTTCCGGGATGTCTTCACGCCGTGCGCGAAGCGGAGGGACTTCGATGCGAATCACGTTCAGCCGATGGAGCAGATCTTCGCGGAACAAACCCTGCTTCACTCGCTCTTCCAGGTTCTGGTGAGTCGCGGCGATGACACGCACGTCGACTCGCACCGGAACCTGGCCGCCCACGCGATAGAACTCGCCCTCGGCGAGCACGCGCAGGAGCCGCGTCTGCAACTGCGGCGACATGTCACCGATCTCATCGAGAAACAGCGTGCCGCCGTCGGCTTGCTCGAAACGACCGCGACGCAATTGATCTGCACCGGTGAATGAACCCTTCTCGTGCCCGAACAACTCGGACTCGAGCAAGTCCGCGGTGAATGCCGATGTGTTGAGCGCGATGAACGCCTTGCCGGCTCGCGGGCTGTGACGGTGCAGTGCCCGGGCCACCAGCTCTTTGCCCGTACCCGATTCGCCGGTGATCAGGACAGTCATGCTCGAACGCGACAGACGGCCGATGGCCCGAAACACTTCCTGCATCGCAGGCGCCTGACCCAGCATTTCCGGAATGCGCCGCGCCTCGGTGCCCGCATCATCTGCGCGCACCTGCTGCTGCGCGGCGCGCTTCACCAGGTCCACGGCTTGATCGATATCGAACGGCTTCGGCAGATACTCGAACGCGCCGCTTTGGTAGGCGCTCACGGCACTGTCGAGGTCAGAGTGCGCAGTCATCACGATGACCGGCAGCTCCGGCTGTCGTTCGTGTATTTCCGTCAGCAGCTCGAGGCCGCTGCGACCGGGCATGCGGATGTCCGTGATCAGCACGTCCGGCCGTTCCCGCCGCAAGGCTGAGAGCGCGTTTTCGGGATGATCGAAAGCGCTCGGCGTCATCCCGTCCGCGCGCAGCGCCCGTTCGAGGACCCAGCGGATGGAGGCATCGTCGTCGACGATCCAGACGTTAAGCGGCTTCACTGGAGTCTTCTGCATGGAAAGGCAACAGGATCGTGAACAGAGTGAGACCCGGACGACTCTGGAACTCGATCAGCCCGCCGTGGCGGCTGACGAGATCCTGGGCGACCGCAAGCCCGAGCCCAACGCCTTCGGCGCGGCCGGTGACCAGCGGATAGAACAGCGTGTCTCGCAAGTGCTCCGGAACGCCGGGCCCGTTGTCCTCGAACTGCACGCTGGCAACGATGCGATGGCGCTTCGCGCCGATAGTGACGTTGGTCAGCGCGCGAGTACGCATAACAATGCGCCCGGCCCGGTCGTGGTTCTGCGCGATCGCCTGCCCGGCATTGCGCCCGAGGTTCAGCATCGCCTGGATGATCTGATGCCGATCGAGCAGGATCGGCGGCAGGCTCGGATCGTAGTCACGCTCGATGCTCGCGCCCGGTGGAGCATCGGCTTGCAGAAGATGGCCCACGTGGTCCAGGAGCTCGTGAATGTTCACCAGCTCCTTGCGCGGAGCGTGCCCTGGTCCGAGCAAGGCATCGACGAGCGCCGCGAGGCGATCGGCTTCACCGATGATGACCGACGTGTACTCGCGCATCGAGGCGTCGGGAAGCTGTCGCGCGAGAAGTTGCGCCGCGCCACGTAGCCCGCCGAGAGGATTCTTGATCTCGTGTGCGAGCTGGCGAATCATCAGTCGGCTGCCTCCCAGCTGAGTGAGAAGCGCCGTCTCACGCGTGATGCGCTGGTGCTGTGTCGTGTCGGAAATCTCGATGAGCACCGCAGGCACAGCGCTCTCCTCGTAAGGCGCGATCACGCAGTCCACGATGAGGTCGCTGTCACCATAGACCGGCCGTATGGAGAGCTCACGACGTGCGTAAGGGCGCGCGGCTTCGAGCGCTCGATCGATGACATCGTCGATGCCGGCTGCGTCGGCGAGAAGCTCGCTGAGGGCGCGCCCCCGAGCTTGATTGCGGCTCACTCCCAGGAGCGACTCGGCCGCCCCGTTGAGGTACAGCACCGAGCGCTCGCGATCAACGATCAGCACGCTGGTGCTGAGGCTGTCGAGAATGCGCTCCGGGTCAGCCATGGCGGCGCTCAACGCGATCGCGGGCCGGGCGATCATGCGTCAGGACGCTCGCCATCCTGGGCGAGCGTGGAAGGTCGGGCGCCGTTCGGCGCGCGAACGAATCAGCCGCCGGGTTTCTTGTCTTTCGAGGGTTTCGGCGGCTTGACTGGCAGATTGGTCCTGGGGTCGATCTTCGGCGGCGATCCATGCAGCTCGGCGTACGTCGGCTGACGCGAGGGCAGCTTGTTGCCCGACGTGCGCGGCGGCTTGGGCGGTGGACGCAATGCAGGCCCAACCGGCGGCTGCGCGATGGAAGTCTGCCGCACGTGGAACCTGACGGTCTCGCTCTGCTGCAAACGTGTGCCGCGCTCGTCGGTGACCGTCACGGTGACGTCGTGCGTTCCGCGAGGAACTTCCGTCAGATCGAAGCTCGTGGCGTTGGGAGGAAAGCCTTCCACCAGCCGGCCGTCCAGATACAGGTTCAGGCTGTGACCGGACTGAAGCGGCGGATTGACGCGGACGTTCACCGTCACCTGTCCGCCGGTGTTCACGATCGTCTCGTCCTGGGACGGCTTCCAGATCTCGAGGTCCCGGTAGGGCGGCCCCTGCGGTTCGGGCTCGGAAGTCGTGGGGGTCGTCGAGCCGGGCGAGACCGAGTCGGCACGACTGCCGACGTTCACCTCGATCTTGGTGGCGCCGGGCACGGGGCGATCGGAATAGTGCGTGACGCCCTGCTCGTCCACCCATTTCCAGACGGTCTGGGCAGCAAACGCCGGGGCTGCAACCGCGAGCAGGACGAGAAGCACCGTACGCATGAGGCCAGAGCATATCCGCTTCGCCTGGGGCTGACAAAAAAGCAGGCCTCGCTTTCGTGAACGCCGTCACTGTGCGCGGCCCGGAGCGCCCGGACCTTGCGGCCCGGGCGCGGGCCGTGCTTACACGCTGTAGTACAGCTCGAACTCGAGCGGGTGAGTCGACATACGCACCTTGGTGACTTCCTGCATCTTGAGCGCGATGTACGCATCGATCACGTCGTCCGTGAACACGCCGCCCGCCTTGAGGAAGCCGCGGTCGGCATCGAGCGCCTGCAAAGCCTGCTCGAGCGAGTAGCACACCTCCGGAATGTTCTTCGCCTCTTCCGGCGGCAGGTCGTAGAGATCCTTGTCCGCCGGCTCGCCGGGATGGATCTTGTTCTGGATGCCATCGAGCCCGGCCATGAGCATCGCAGCGAAGGCGAGATAAGGATTGCCAGTCGAATCGGGGAAGCGTACCTCGATGCGGCGCGCCTTCGGGTTCGCCACCCACGGAATGCGGATCGACGCCGAGCGGTTGCGCGCCGAGTACGCCAGCATGACAGGCGCTTCGAACCCGGGCACCAGACGCTTGTAGCTGTTGGTGCTCGCGTTCGTAAAAGCGTTGATGGCCTTCGCGTGCTTGATGATGCCGCCGATGTAGTAGAGCGCCAGGTCGGACAGCCCCGCGTAGCGATCGCCGGCGAAGAGCGGCTTGCCTTCCTTCGAAATCGACTGGTGCACGTGCATACCGTTGCCGTTGTCCCCGACGAGGGGCTTGGGCATGAACGTCGCAGTCTTTCCATAGGCGTGCGCGACGTTGTGGACCGCGTACTTGAGGAGCTGCACTTCGTCGGCCTTGCGGACGAGCGTGTTCGCGTTGACGCCGATCTCGCACTGGCCGGCCGTCGCCACCTCGTGATGGTGCACCTCGACCTTCATCCCGAGCTCTTCCAGAGCCATGCACATCGCCGAGCGCAGGTCCTGGAACGAATCCACCGGCGGCACCGGGAAGTAACCGCCCTTGACCGCGGGGCGGTGGGCCTTGTTGCCCTGCTCGAATTGCTTGCTCGAGCTCCACGCGGCCTCCATCGATTCGATCTCGAAGAAGGAGCCGGACATGTTCGTGCCGTAGCGCACGCTGTCGAAAATGAAAAACTCGTTCTCGGGCCCGAACAGGGCACGATCACCGATGCCCGTGGAGCGCAAATACGCCTCGGCGCGCTTGGCGATGGAGCGCGGGTCACGGTCGTAGCCCTGCATGGTCGAGGGCTCGAGCACGTCGCAGCGGATGATCGCGGTCGTCTCCTCGAAGAACGGATCGATGACCGCCGTCGCCGGGTCAGGCATGAGCACCATGTCCGACTCGTTGATGCCCTTCCAGCCGGCGATCGAGGAGCCATCGAACATCTTCCCGTCCTCGAAGAAGGCCTGATCGACGGTGTGCGCCGGCACGCTCACGTGCTGCTCCTTGCCGCGAGTGTCGGTAAAGCGAAGATCGACGAATCTGACCTCCTTTTCCTTCAACATGCTGAGGACTTCAGCGGCGGTCGTCATGAGTGCTCCTCCGGAAAGACGGCGATGGGATGGGCCCGGCGCGCAAAAATTGCAGGAAGCGTGCCACCGCACTGAGATGGCGCAATCACTGGGTTCTGAGGCTTCGGACAGCCCGCTCGCACCGTTCAGATGCACCATGATAGTGCGAATGGTGTGGCAGTCGCACTATTTTTGTGCATCCTTGGGGTGGCACTCAGGAGCCCCGCACCGGCTCGACCCGTCAACGGGCGAGCGGCGCAGACCTGGCCGTGACAGGCGATCCCGCACGCTATACTCCCGCGCCTTTGCGCTCCCGTCCGCGCGAGAGTCCCACAGAACTGCCCATCGGACCCGGCATGGCCCGCAAGCCCCCCGTTTCACCGCCTCGCACCTTCCAGGACCTGATCTTCGCCTTGCAGGCGTATTGGTCAGCCCGGGGCTGCGTGATCCTGCAGCCGTATGACATGGAAATGGGAGCGGGCACGTTCCACACGGCGACGCTCCTCAGAGCCGTCGGCCCGGAACCGTGGAGCGCGGCTTACGTGCAGCCATCCCGCCGGCCCACTGACGGGCGCTACGGCGACAATCCGTTCCGTCTCCAGCACTACTACCAGTTCCAGGTCGTCCTGAAGCCTTCGCCGCCGGACATCATCGACCTCTATCTCGGCTCGCTCGAAGCCCTCGGGTTCGATCTGCTGACCCACGACGTGCGCCTGGTCGAGGACAACTGGGAGTCGCCCACCCTCGGTGCGTGGGGCTTGGGCTGGGAAGTCTGGCTGAACGGCATGGAAGTCACGCAGTTCACGTACTTCCAGCAGGTCGGAGGCCTGGATTGCCGCCCGGTCATGGGCGAGATCACGTACGGACTCGAGCGCCTGGCCATGTACCTGCAGGGTGTGGAAAGCATTTACGACATCCTGTGGGCGGATGGGCCGCTCGGCCGCGTGACTTACGGCGACGTGTACCATCAGAACGAGGTCGAGCAGTCCAAGTACAACTTCGAGCTCGCCGACACCGCGCAACTGTTCCGCCACTTCGATGAGCACGAGGCCACGTGCCGTATGCTGCTCGCCAACGGGCTCGCGCTGCCTGCCTACGAGCAGATGCTGAAGACCTCGCACACGTTCAACCTGCTCGATGCGCGCAAGGCGATCTCCGTCACCGAGCGTCAGCGTTTCATTCTTCGCGTGCGTGCGCTCGCGAAAGAAGTGGCCGAGACCTATTACAAGACTCGCGAGTCGCTCGGCTTCCCGATGCTGAAGCAAACCGCGACCCAAGCCTGAGCCAGCCTGGAGCCCCTGAGCCGGATGACCCTGATCCTTCCCGATGCCCGCCGCGCCCTCCGCCTGGAGCGGTCCGCTCCACGTGTCGAGCCAGTGAGAGAGCGAAGCCGATGAGCAAGCGAGATCTCCTGCTCGAGCTCGGCACCGAGGAGCTGCCGCCGAAATCCCTGTTCACGCTCGCCAGCGCTCTGGCCGAAGGCCTCGTGAAGGGGCTCGATGAGGCAGGCATCCGTCACGGGGAATCGCGCTGGTTCGCCACGCCGCGTCGGCTGGCGGTGCGCATTCTGGGCGTTGCGGACCATCAGCCCGATCAGAAGATCAAGCGGCAAGGGCCTTCGTTGGCGCAAGCGTTCGACGCGCAGGGTCAGCCCACGCGCGCCGCGCTGGGATTTGCCGCTTCGTGCGGCGTCTCCTTGGAAGAGCTTCAGCAGGTCGACACTCCCAAAGGCCGTGCGTTGCTGTTTGTCGGAACGAAGAAAGGCGAGCCGACCAAGACGCTCCTGCCGGGGATCGTCAACGCCGCCATCGATGCGCTGCCCATTGCTCGGCGCATGCGATGGGGAGCGGGCGATCAACAGTTCGTTCGTCCGGTGCACTGGGTCGTGCTGCTCTTCGGCGCGAACGTCGTGGAGTGCGAGATTCTCGGCATCCCCGCGGGCAAGCACACGCGAGGGCATCGCTTCCATGCGCCGGGCAAGATCGCAATCACGAGCCCGAGCAGGTACGAGGAAACGTTGCTCGCCAAGGGACGAGTAATCGCCGACAGCTCCGCACGTCGCGAACGCATCCGACAGGAGGTGAGCGCGCTCGCCCGGAGCATTGGCGGCGAGGCCGTGATGGAAGAGTCGCTCCTCGATGAAGTGACCGCGCTGGTCGAGTGGCCGGTGCCGCTCATCGGGCATTTCGATGAGCGCTATCTCGAGCTTCCGCCGGAGGTGCCGATCGCCACGCTCCAGGATCATCAGCGGTATTTCCCGATCCGGCGCCCGGACGGAAAGCTGCTCAATGCTTTCGTCGCAGTCGCAAACCTCGAAAGTCGCGATCCGCAGAAGATCCGTGATGGAAACGAACGGGTCGTGCGCCCGCGTCTGGCGGACGCAGCCTTCTTCTGGGACAACGATCGACGCGAGCGGCTCGAAGCACGGCGCGACGTGCTCAAAGGCGTGACCTTTCAGGCGAAGCTCGGGACGCTGTACGAGAAGACTGAGCGCGTCACCGCGCTCGCGGCTCGCATCGCTGAAGCGATTGGCATGGATGCGTCCCTCGCTCGTCGAGCCGCGCAGCTCTCCAAATGCGATCTGCTCACCGCCATGGTCGGAGAGTTCCCCGAGCTGCAGGGAGTCATGGGCCGGTATTACGCGCAACACGATGGCGAGGCGCCCGAAGTCTGCGTTGCGCTGGAAGAACAGTACTGGCCGCGCTTCGCTGGTGATCGCGTACCTGAGAGCTTCACGGGAATCGCGCTCTCGCTTGCGGACAAGCTCGACACGCTCGCGGGCATCTTCTGCATTGGCCAAAAGCCAACGGGAACGCGCGATCCGTTCGCGCTGAGACGCGCGGCACTGGGCGTGCTGCGGACTCTGCTCGAGCGCAAGCTGGATCTGGATCTGCGGCAACTCGTCGAAATCGCGGTGCACCAGCAGCCCGTCGAGGCACCGGCCGGTGTCGTCGAGGAGATCTGGTCGTATGTGATGGAACGGCTGCGCGCGCTTTACCTGGAGAGCGACAGCGGCTTCACCACCGAAATGATCGATGCGGTCCTCGGCGCGAAGCCTCATTCCCCGTTGGATATCGACGTCCGCCTGCGCGCGCTCAAGACGTTCCTCGGGCTGCCGGAAGCCGAGAGCCTCGCGGGGGCGAACAAGCGAATCGTCAACATCCTTCGAAAGGCGTCGGAGGATGTCAGCGGAGGTGTGGATGCCGCCCGCCTGTCCGATCCGGCCGAGCGGCAATTGTTCGACCACGTGGTCTCGATGGAGCGAGCCGTGAATCCCTTGTTCTCCAGGCGCGAGTACGCGCGGGCGCTGGCTCAGCTCGCGACGTTGCGGGATGACGTGGACAAGTTCTTCGATTCAGTGATGGTCATTGCGGACGATGCCGACGTGAGAGCCAACAGGCTTGGCCTGCTCCTGCGGCTGCGTGCGCTGTTCCTGCAGGTGGCAGATCTGTCCCGCCTGCCAGGTTGAGGGTTCGAGAGGCGCTGCGTGCAGCTCCTGAAGTCACTCCTGTTCACCACGTTTCTCTTCGTCAGCACGCTCATATTCGCGTTCGTCGTGCTGGCGCTTGCCTGGCTGCCGAACCACAAGCTGTATGGTGTGGCTCGTGCCTGGGCCCGCACGCAATTGTGGGTGCTAGGAAAGCTGTGCGGACTCACCTACGTCGTCCGCGGCACGGAGAACATTCCTGAAGGTGCTCACGTCTCGATGTGGAAGCACTCCTCGGCGTGGGAAACGATCGCGCAGGCCTGCATCTTCCCGCCGCAGTCTTGGGTGCTGAAGCGGGAGCTGATGTGGATTCCTGTCGTGGGCTGGGCCGTGAAATGCCTGAAGCCTATCGCGATCGATCGAAAGGCCGGCGCGGCCGCGGTCAATCAAGTCGTCGAGCAAGGCACGGAGCGGCTGCGCCAGGGGCTCTGGATTCTGATCTTCCCTGAGGGCACACGCGTAGCCGTGGGTGAAACGAGAAAGTACGGCGTGAGCGGAGCTCTGCTCGCCTCACGCGCCGGCCGCAAGATCGTTCCGGTTGCGCACAACGCAGGTTACTTCTGGCCGCGGCGTGGCTTGCTGAAGAAACCAGGCGTGATTACCGTGAGCATCGGACCGCCGATCGACGCGGCTGGCCGGGAGCCGCGCGAGCTCAACGATCAGGTGCGGGCCTGGATCGAGCGGGAGATCGAAGTCATCAACGGACAGCCTGCCGCGCCTTCCACTGGCCCTCGCCCGGAAGACGCCCGGCCTTCCGCCGCCGGGCGTTGACACTTAAAAAATATTGATGATCTGGTGGCTACGGCCGCCAAATGGCAACGCGATCTGTAACTTCTGTTACACGTCCAGGTTGGCCACCGCGAGCGCGTTCTTCTCGATGAACTCGCGCCGGGGCTCGACCTGATCGCCCATCAGCGTCGCGAAGATGTCGTTGGCGGCCTGAGCATCTTCGATCCGCACCTGGACCAGCCGGCGGGTTGCCGGATTGATCGTGGTCTCCCAGAGCTGCTCCGGGTTCATCTCGCCCAGCCCTTTGTAGCGCTGGATGACCTGCCCTTTCTTCGCCTGCTCGAGGAGCCATTCGATCGTCTGCTTGAAGCTCGAGACCTCCTGGCGCTGACCACCCTTGGTCACGTAGGCACCAGGCTGCAGGAGCCCGCTCAAGGCCTTCCCGAGATCCGCGATGCTCCGGTACTCGGCGGACTCGAAGAACTCGCGGTGGATGTGCTTCTCGGTCGTGGTGCCGTGCTCAGTGCGCTTCACGAACAGCTTCGGCGGAGCGCCGTCCGTTGTTTCGACACGGACCTTATAGCGGCGCGCAGCATCATCGTGGGAGTTGAGCTGCTCCTCGAGCGCGCGGCCCCAATCCGTAAGCCAGTCCGCCCGGTCATGATCCGCGGGCGTCATCTCGGGCATGTACAGCAGTTGTTCGAGCACGCGCTGGTCGTAGCGGCGCGATGAGCGGCGAATGATGGCGGCCACTTCCATCCAGGAGCGCGCCAGAGTCTCCAGCGCGGAGCCGGTCATCGGCGGCTGCGACGGATCGATGTAGAGCTCCGCGTCCTCGAGCGCGTGCTTGAGCAGCATCGCGTTGAGCTCCGCTTCATCCTTCACGTAGTACTCGGTCTTGCCGCGCTTCAGCTTGTACAGCGGCGGCTGGGCAATGTAGATGTGCCCGCGCTCGATGAGCTGCGGCATCTGCCGATAAAAGAACGTCAGCAGGAGCGTGCGGATGTGCGAGCCGTCCACGTCCGCGTCCGTCATCACGATGATGCGGTGGTAGCGGAGCTTGTTGATGTCGAAATCGTCGGCGCCGATCCCGCAACCCAGCGCGGTGATCAGCGTGCCGACTTCCGCCGACGAAAGCATCTTGTCGAAGCGCGCCTTCTCGACATTCAGGATCTTGCCCTTGAGCGGCAGGATCGCCTGGGTGCGCCGGTCCCTGCCCTGCTTCGCGGAGCCGCCTGCCGAGTCACCCTCGACGAGGAACATCTCTGAAAGCGCAGGATCGCGCTCCTGGCAATCCGCCAGCTTGCCGGGGAGCCCCGCGAGATCGAGGGCGCCTTTCCTCCGCGTCATCTCGCGCGCCTTCCGCGCGGCCTCGCGTGCCCGCGCAGCCTCGAGAATCTTCGTGGCAATCGCCTTGGCCTGCTGGGGATGCTCGAGCAGGAACTCCTCCAGCTTCGTCGCGACCGCGGATTCGACGATGCCCTTGATCTCCGAGGACACGAGCTTGTCCTTGGTCTGGGACGAGAACTTCGGATCCGGCATCTTCACGGACAGGATCGCTGTCAGGCCCTCGCGGGCATCTTCGCCAGAGGTCGGGATCTTGTCCTTGGGCGCGATCTGCCGCTCGATGTAATTGTTCAGGGTGCGCGTAAGCGCGGCCCGGAAGCCCGCGACGTGGGTCCCTCCATCCTTCTGCGGGATGTTGTTCGTGTACGCGTACATGTTCTCCTGGTACGAGTCGTTCCATTGCAGGCCGAGCTCGACCGTGATCGCTTCCTGCTGCGTCCGGAACCAGATGATCGTCTCGTGAATGGCGTTCTGGTTGCGGTTCAAATAGCGCACGAACTCGCGGATACCGCCGTCGTACTGGAAGACCTCGCGCTTGTCGTCCCGCTCGTCGATCAGCTCGATACGCACGCCGGAGTTCAGGAACGACAGCTCGCGCACGCGCTTGGCCAGCACGTTGTAGTCGAATTCGATGTTGGTGAAGACCTTGGCGCTCGGCTTGAAGCGGATGATCGTCCCGCGCCTGTCGGTGGTGCCGACCTCCGCCAGGGGCGCCTGGGGCACGCCCATCCGGTATTCCTGCTGATAAAGCTTCCCATCGCGGTGGATCGTCAGCAGCAGGTACTCGGACAGGGCGTTTACGACCGACACGCCGACCCCGTGCAGGCCGCCCGAGACCTTGTAGGAGGAATCGTCGAACTTACCGCCCGCGTGCAGGACGGTCATGATGACTTCGGCCGCGGAGCGGCCCTCCTCCGGATGGATATCCACAGGTATTCCACGGCCGTCATCGGCCACAGTGACCGACTGGTCCGCATGGACCGTGACGGTGATTTCTTTGCAATAACCGGCGAGGGCTTCGTCGATGGAGTTATCGACGACCTCGAAAATCATGTGGTGAAGACCAGTACCGTCGTCCGTGTCGCCGATGTACATGCCGGGCCGTTTCCTGACGGCATCGAGTCCCTTCAAGACCTTGATTTTGCTGGAGTCGTAAACGTCTGAGTCGGTCATGTTCCGGCCTGATGGAAGCGGTGCGGAATTATAACATCGGGGCGAA
>DASVCI010000048.1:0-5926 GCA_036381695.1 Steroidobacteraceae bacterium | reverse complement strand
GATGTATGTCGAGGGCGTGGAGCTCTATCGGATGGGTCAGAACCTGACGCTTGCGCGGTATCCGATCCACTGGCATCTGGTGGGCGACGCGGACGGGCAGTACATCAGGAACTCCGCGATCCACGACACCTACAACCGCTGCGTGACGGTGCACGGCACGAACAATCTGCTGATCGAGAACAACGTGACCTACAACACCGTCGGTCACTGTTTCTTCCTCGAGGACGGCATCGAGCACGGCAATCAGTTCGTCCGAAACCTCGGGATACAGACCAAGTGTCATACCTCCAAGCCGTGCGTCCCGACCAATCTGGCGCCGGCCGGCTCCGCCCAGCTGAGAGGGAATGGTCAGGCCTCCGAGGAGGTTCTGATCCCCTCGGACAACACGGTCTCGACCTTCTGGATAACCCACCCGGACAACGTCTACCGGGACAACGTGGCCGCGGGTTCCGACCAGATCGGATTCTGGATGGCATTTCCGGAGCACCCGATGGGCCAGTTCGAAGGCACGGAGATCAGCGCAAAGATCTGGCCGCGTCGAATGCACATCGGTGAGTTCAGCGGCAATGTCGCCCACTCGAACTTCGATGGTTTCGTGCTCGACCGCGGGCCCAATCCGGAGGGCCGATTCAATGTCGGCGGCAACCCGCACATGGCCTATGCAGATCCCGCCAACAAGGCCGGCCCGCAGGAATCGTTCATCGAGAATTTCACGGCCTACAAGAACCGCAATGGCGGTATCTGGGGCCGCGGTGAGATGCACGTCTTCAGGAACCTGAAGCTGGCCGACAACGCCATTGGCTATACGCACGCGTATCCCGGCATCGAGCCCGGCGGCGGCGCATACACCTCGAAGGTCGTGGACTCGCTGTTCGTCGGCGAAACGGAGAACATCGGCAACCCCAGGACTCCGGAGGAAATCGCCTACGGCCGCAGCTTGCCGTTCCCCGAAATACCGGATTTTCCAATCCGCGGCTACGAGTATTACGACTTCCTGCACTACGTCCAGAACACGACTTTCGTGAATTACGAGGACAACGACACTCGCCAGGCAGGAGCGCTTTCTTACCTGATGTTCACCAGTTTTCCGACCAGCTCCGACAACTCGGTGGAACGCGTGGAATTCGTCAACGCCAAGCCGGTGCATTTCCCCGAGATGAAGCGTGAATGGGGCAACGACAATTTCGGCAATGCGGGTTGGATGACCGCGGCGATCAAGGACACGGACGGCTCGATCACCGGTACTCCCAATGCATACGTCGTGAACGACATCGGGCTCCTGAGCACCATCGAAGCCTGTGAGCCCAAGCCCACCTGGAGCGCTGTCGTGTGCGTGGGCGATCTCGGGCGCATGAACGTCGGCAGCGGCGGCGGTGGATTCGGCGGGTTCGGCGGGCGTGGCTTCGGCGGCGCTCGCGCCGGCGGAGCTCCCGAACAGCCGCCGGTCGTTCTCAGCCGCAACGGCAAGGAGTTCACCGCAACCGGGCAAACCAACGTAGTGGCCGGTACAGAGGTGAAGGTGACGACCGAAAGGGAGGAGCTGTCCATCACCCTGAGTCAGCTGGACAGAGGCTCCTGGGTCATCTTCGAGCTGCCCGGATTCACCACCGCAGCCTCCGGCACGGAACAAGCCAGCCTCGACGCGCTGCGCGCGGCCAACGAAACCTCGTACTTCAAGGGCGAGGATGCGCTGTGGGTCAAGGTCGTTTCGACCGGCGCCGACGGCGGTCGTGGCGGCTTCGGCGGCGGTGGAAGCAGCGTCCAGGTCAGTCGGTAAACTTCGACGCTACTGCATGAGCAGGACGCCCCGGCGGGAAACTGCCGGGGCTTCGTCGCCGCGTCTGCTCGATTTTCGTACGTATAAGCCCCTTCGCGTTGACTTCATGTCACCACGGGCCAGATCGAAGCGTCCGGCGCCGTTCCGCGATGTTTCCGCTGACCTACCAGGCGTGCTGCCCGGAGCGAGCCCATGCCATCTCCGCGAGCGCGCGAGCTAGAATCGCGTGCGTTGATTTGTGCGAAAGGATCGACCATGGCTCTCCGCGAACAACACGTCGAATACCGTGATGGCGATGCGCTGCTGGAAGGCTTTTTCTGCTACGAGGATTCGTACAGCACACCACTGCCGGCCGTGATGATCAGCCATGCCTGGGGCGGGCGCGACGAGTTCGTCGAGCGCAAGGCGCGGCGCCTGGCCTGGCACGGTTACGCGGCATTCGCGCTCGACATGTACGGCAAGGGCAAGCGAGGCCACAGCGTGGAAGAGAACCAGGCGCTGATGGCGCCCTTCGTTCAGGATCGGGCACTGCTCGCACGGCGGATCAATGCAGCGCTGACCGCGGTCAAGGGATTGCCGCTGGTGGACGCACGGCGCATCGCGGCGATGGGCTTTTGCTTCGGCGGCATGTGCGTGCTGGATCTGGCGCGAAGCGGCGCCGATGTGCGCGGCGTCGTCAGCTTCCACGGCATTTTGAAGCCCTCCGGACTGCCGGCGAACAAGATCAACGCCCGCATTCTCATGCTGCACGGCTACGACGATCCGCTTGCGCCGCCCGAAGACGTGCTGGCGATCGCCAAGGAGTTCACGTCCGCGGGCGCGGACTGGCAGCTGCACGCGTACGGCCACACCGTCCATTCGTTCACGAACCCTGAAGCCAACAACAGGGAAGGCGGCATGGTGTACAACGAAACGGCCGACCGTCGCTCATGGCACTCACTGATGCAGTTCCTGGAAGAGACGCTGCGCTGAAGAGGGTGCCGGTCTCCGGTGCTTCGCTCGCGGGTGTCGAGCAGGGCACCGGAGCGCCGGTCGAGCTGGTTCATGGCGCACCCGCAGCCGTCGAACGACCGCGCCTGATGCGCAGCCTCTTCGTCTACGAGCCGGGGTTTCCGACGTGAGCGAGTGATCCGGAGCAGCTCCGCGAATTCTCCGCGGACGCCGAACGCATGTTCGGCCCCGCATCGGCAGCCGTTCAGCGCGGCGATAATGAAGCTGCGGTGCGCGCGCTGATCGACGGCTCCAGTGGCAGAGACGGGTACTTCGATTCGCAGCCCGAGGATCGCCGCCGGATCCAGCTCGACAATGCTCGGCGCCGCGACTCCAGCGCATCACGCCGGATGAGGTGCGCTCGACGTTGCGCTATGGCCGAAGCTCGCGCACGGCCTTCGCCGATTTCATGTCGAACGGCATCGACACATGGTCGTGGATCATCAGCCACTCGCCGTTCCGTTTCTCGAAACCGACCGTTACTCTGACGCAGTAGTCGACCTTTTCGCCGTTGCTTCGCACGGCCTGGACGTGACCGAGGGCGTGATGGAACGCAACGTCTTCGCCCGTCTTGATGCACAGCTCATGCGTTTCGTATTCGATCGTCGGCATCTCGGCAAACCACCGTTCGAAGTTGCGCCGATACTGGTCTGCACCTACGACTCGATGAGGCGGCGTGACGTCGAACACCACCACATCCGGCGCATAGAGCGACATCAAAGCGTCGAGGTCTTGCGCGTGGAGTGCCTGCGTCCAGCGGCCGATGCGATCCCGGATCTCGATCTCGTCCCGCGTTGAGCTGGTCGTCGGCATGACAGCCTCCTTGCTCGTTGATGTGTCTACGGCATGGTACGCCACGCGTTCGTCAGGGGGCGAACGGCGTGGGGTGAAAGGCAAGGTCGTCGAGTTCGCATACGTCAACCCTCACTCCCTCCTCACGATCGAGGGAACGACCTCGGACGGGCAGCCTCGCCGCTGGGTCGTGGGACTCCCCGCGTGGGGCTCGCGGCTAGCGCCGCGAGCCCGCCCCGAATCTCTCAGGTCAGCGCGCGCCCGAGCCCGATCCCGCGCCGCTGGACGGCGGCGCATCGAGGCCCGCCGGCAGCTCTACGGTCGCGGGATCGACGGTGATCTCCTCGAGCCTCTGCATCACCTCCGGCGAGCCGCCTTCCTGGAAGCGCCCGTCGAGATGCATCGCGAGGAAGCGCTCGGCCGCCGCGAACGCCGCGAGGTTGTTCACGGGCCGCGCGAAGCCGTGGCCTTCGTCCGGGGCGAGGAGGTACTCGACCGGGAAGCCTCGCTCGCGCAGCGCGACGACGATCTGCTCGGACTCCGCCTTCTTCACGCGCGGATCGTTCGCGCCTTGAATCACCAGCAGCGGCGCGCGGATCTCGTCTGCCGAGAAGAGCGGCGACTGGCGCATCAGACGCTCTCGGTCCTCCGGATCGTTCGGATCGCCCATGCGCTCGTGCAGCGTCGTTCGCTCCGCTTCCCAGTAGGGCGGGATCGAGTTGAGGAGCGTCAGCAGGTTCGACGGGCCGACCAGCGAGACGCCGGCCGCATACACATCCGGCGTGAACGCGAGGCCGGCGAGCACGGCGTAGCCGCCGTACGAGCCGCCGAAAATGCCGACTCGCCCGGGGTCGGCGATGCCTTGCTCGATCAGATACTTGACGCCGGCCGTGATGTCGTCCTGCATCGCGTCGCCCCATTCGCCGTTGCCGGCGTCGACGAACGCCTTGCCGTAGCCGGTCGAGCCGCGGAAGTTCGGCTGCAGCACCGCGTAGCCCCGATTCGCGAAGAACTGCGCGAGTGGGTTGTAGCCCCACGAATCGCGGGCCCACGGCCCGCCGTGCGGCACGACGAGCGTCGGCAGGTTCCTGGGCTCGACGCCCTTCGGCAACGTCAGGTAAGCCGGAATCTCGAGCCCATCGGACGACTCGTAGCGGATCGGCATCATCGAGGCCAGATGCTCGCGCGGCAGGCGCTCTCGGATCTCGTACTGCAGCGTGAGCTCGCCGCTCTCGCGGTCGAAGAGGTAGGTGCGCCCCGGCTCGACGTCGCCCCGCGCACCGACGATCCACAGCGACTCGTCGAGCGTCGACGAGCCGACGCCCACGTCGAGACCCGGCAGGCGCGCGCGCAGCGTCTCGTAGTCTTCCTCCCACTCGTCGTTCCGCCAGTTGATCCTCGGCCGATCGTCGACGTAGACCGTGCCGACGAGCTCGTCGGTGCGCTCGGAGAAGATCGCGCCCGCGAGGTCGACTCTGTTCTCGGGATCGGATTCGACGATCGTCTCGTTGCCGGTCTCGACGTCGAGCAACGTTAGACGGATCAGGTCGGCGTCGCCGTGGTTCGTGACCATGTAGACTTGACGGCCGTTCGGATGGAAACGCGCCGGATCACACGTCTCGAACACGCTGCAGGTATAGATCGGCGTGAAGCCGTCCTCGTCGACGCGGAGGATCTCGGTCTCGCCGCTCACGGGCGACCGAACCGCGAGGCGCAGCTCGCCATCGAGGTCGAAGACCCAGCGGCTGATGCGCTCCGTGTTCTCGCGGATCAGCTTCCGCTCGCCGCTCGACAGCGTGACCTCGTAGAGGTCGTGCCACGCGGGATCACGGTCGTTCATGCCGATGTACGTGGTGTCCGGGCGCTTCTTCGGCAGCGCGTAAAGCGCGACGCGGACGTTCTCGGCATCGGTGAGGTTTCTGGCCGGCGGCACGCCGCTTTCTTCCGCGGGCTCCGCGCTCGGGTCGACGGCATAGAGATTGAAGTTCTCGTCGCCGGCGCGGTCCTGCACGAACAGGATGTAGCGGCTGTCCCAGCTCCAGAAGAATTGCGGGATCGGCCGGCGCTGGTCGGCCGTGACGGGCCGCGCCGCATCGAACGGCTCGTCCGTGCGCTTGACCCACACGTTGCGCACGCCCTCGTACGGCTTCAGGAACGCGATGTGCTCGCCGTCGGGCGAGAGCGTTGCGCCCGCGAGCTCGGGGTCGCCGAAGAAGATCTCGCGATCGATCAGCGGCGGCGGGCCGGTGTTGCCGTCCTGCGCGGCGGCCGGGGCCATCACGCCGAGCGACAGGAGGCTCAGGAGAACGGCCTCGATTCTTCTTGTCATGACGGTCTCCTCAGGAGTGACGCAGTTGAAAGAGCGAC
>DASVCI010000047.1:0-27144 GCA_036381695.1 Steroidobacteraceae bacterium | reverse complement strand
CCATGTACCTCGCAAGAGGCGCTTCCCGATGAGGGAGCGAAGAAGCTGCCGGTGCCGCTCGACCAGAACTCGTGAGAGCGTCGGACGCGCAAGAGCCGACGCAGGCGCTCTCGTTGGTTGGTTAAGTGTGTTCGCAGCTTTCTAGTACATAGAGGTGCCCGACCGGTGTTGCCACGTGCAGCCAAGCAGTCACTCGCCGTCTCTCCCGCCCACTCCTTCGACTCCACGAGCCTGACGCAGGCTGAGATCCGGACGCTGGTCGCGCGCTTCGGCTCGCCGCTTCTGGTTCTGGACTGCCAGCAGGTTCGCCGCCAGTACCGGGCGTTGCGAGCCGCTCTTCCCGGCGTGGATCTGCACTATGCGCTGAAGCCCCTGCCGCACGCGGCGGTGGTGGCGTGCCTGCGGGATGAAGGTGCGTTCTTCGACTTGGCGACGACAGGTGAAGTCGAGCTGGTGAAGGCACAGGGCGTTGCGCCGGAGCGGTGCATCCACACGCATCCGATCAAGCGCGACAGCGACATCCGGGACGCGCTGCGCTTCGGCATCACCACTTTCGTCGCCGACAACCCGGACGAGATCAAGAAGTTCGTGCGCTACCGCAAGCGCGCGGAGTTGCTGCTGCGCGTGTCGTTCCGCAGCCCCGACGCGGTCGTCGACTTGTCGCGCAAGTTCGGGTGCGAGCCCGGCGCCGTCCTCGGGCTGATCGAGATGGCCCGCCGGCTGGGCATCCGCGTGCGCGGCCTGTCCTTCCACGTCGGCTCGCAGGCGACCGATCCCGGCAAGTACCTCGAGGCGATCGAGGCGTGCAAGAACCTCATCGCCGAGGCGCTGCTCGCTGGGCTCCCTTCGCTCGACGTCCTCGACATAGGCGGCGGATTCCCGGTGCCGTATCACGAGTCGGTGATGCCGATCGAGGAGTTCTGCGCGCCGATCCGGGCGGCCCTCGCCAAGCTCCCGAAGCACGTTCGCGTCATTGCCGAGCCGGGCCGCTTCATCGCCGCGCCGGCCGCGATTGCGATCGCCACCGTCATGGGGCGCGCGAAGCGCGACGGGCGCTGGTGGTACTACCTCGACGACGGCCTGTACGGCTCGTACAGCGGGCAGCTCTACGACCATGCCAAGTACCCGGTCTCGGCGTTGAGCGAGAGCGAGGAGCTGTTCGACAGCGTGCTCGCCGGGCCGACCTGCGACTCGATCGACGTGATCGACGACTGCGTGCGGCTGCCGGAGCTCAAAGTGGGCGACCTGGTGGTCGGGCGGATGATGGGCGCCTACACCTGGGCGAGCGCCACCGACTTCAACTTCTTCAAGCGAGCCAAGGTCGTGGTGATGAACGAGCAACCGGTCGATGCACGCCGCGTCGTGAGGCTCCAGCGCGTAAAGCGCAGCGGGTAGCTCTTACTCACCCCGGGCTCGGCGGACGCACCCGAGCCCGGCGGACAGCCACAATCCGTGCGTCGTCGTTCCGTTCGGTAGCGTGTAACGCGCTTCGGGCATGCTCATTCAAACGGTGGATTTCGTAGCCGGCGCTCGCGCGGCCCGGGGGCTCGTGGTCGTGATCGACGTGTTCCGGGCGTTTTCGGTCGCAGCGTACGCATTCGCCCGCGGGGCGCGCTCGATCATCCCGATCGCCTCGATCGAGGACGCCAAAGCCCTGAAGCGCGAGCACCCCGATTGGCTCCTGGTCGGCGAGCGACATGCCCGCCCGTTTTCGGGCGTCGATTGCGGCAATTCCCCGACGCAGCTCGAGCAGCTCGAGCTCGAGGGGCGAACGTTGATCCATACCACTCACTCCGGCACGCAGGGGCTCACTCAGGCCCAGGCGGCCGATGAGGTCATCACGGGGGCGCTCGTGAATGCAGGCGCCATCGTTCGATACATCCGCGCGCGTCGGCCTGAGGTCGTGACGCTGGTGCGCATGGGCCATGAAGCGCGCGAGCGCTGCGTGGAAGACGACGCGTGCGCCGAGCTGATCGAAAAGCGGCTCGAGGGGCTCGACGTGCCCGTCGAGGAGCTCGAGGCTCGCCTCGAGCACGCGCCGAGCGCGGCCAAGTTCTTCGATCCCGCCTGCGACTGGGCGCCGGAGCGCGACTTCGAGTTGTGCACCGCGCTCGATGCGTTCGATTTCGTGTTGAGACTAGAGCAGACCGGCGTGCATCGCGCGCTCGCAAAAGTGCCCGTGGAGTAGAGTCTTTTCGAGGTGGGGAGCCTCGAGGTCGGAGCCATAGGGATGAACCCGCTCGTTCGCACGATCTTGCTGCTCACGGTGTCGAACGTCTTCATGACGTTCGCCTGGTACGCGCACCTCAAGCACCTGAATCAGCGGCCCTGGGTCGTGGCAGCGCTCGCGAGCTGGGGCGTGGCGTTGTTCGAATACCTGCTGCAAGTGCCGGCGAACCGCATCGGCTACACCGTGCTCACGCTGCCGCAGCTCAAAATCCTGCAGGAGGTCATCACGCTCACGGTGTTCGTGCCCTTCGTCGTTTTGTACATGCGCCAGCCTCTCAAGCTCGACTACCTGTGGGCGGCGCTGTGCATGGTAGGGGCGGTCTACTTCATGTTCCGAAGCGAATAGCTGCCGAGGCGCTTTCGTGACTGCAATTCATCGATACGTAGAGGCCTGCCGCGCGGGCCAGTGTCCCGCTCTCATCGCGCGCATGCAGTCGGGTTGGGCAATCATGGGCGAGCGCCAGGTGCTGGCGGGCTACGCGCTGCTGCTACCCGACCCTGTCGTGCCTCACTTGAACGCGCTCGCACCACGGGACAGGGATCGGTTTCTCGCCGACCTTGGCAAGCTCGGCGAGGCAGTGTGGCGCGCGACCGGTGCGCTCAGAATCAACTACGCCATGTTCGGCAATCTCGAGCCTGCGCTGCACGCGCACGTTGTGCCCCGTTATGACAATGAGCCCGAAGCGATGCGCACCTTGCATCCGTGGGCTTACGACTGGTCCAAGGCTCCCGCATTCGATCTCGCCCGTCACGGCGCTCTGCGCGACTCGATTCGAGCGGAGCTTGCCCGAGAGCCGCTCGGCGGCGCGTGATTGAGACCTGTTTTGCGCTTCCGACCCCCAGCCCTGTACACGAGCACCTTGCGATGTAAACTCGGGGCCGGCTGAAAACGTCCGCGGAGGGCGGGCGTGATCCGAGGCGGCGGCTGCGACTCACGCGCACTCCGGGGCGCCGCTCGCACCATGCACAAAGAGCGGATCCTCGCTATGCGGGTCAAATCGAACCTGGCGGGTTACGTCAAAGAACAACTGGCCTTTCTGGGACGCCTCTCCACCCGTTCGATCTTCGGGGGCATCGGCGTGTTCATCGACGAGCGCCTGCTCGGCATCGTCATGGACGACAAGCTGTATCTGCACACCGATCCCAGCAACCTCGAAGAGTACGAGCGGCGGGGCATGCCGCAGTTCAAGCCGTATCCCAACGCCTTCGATCACCTGACGACCGACCATCACCAGGTGCCTGCGGAAGTGCTCGATGATGCCGAGGAGCTCAAGCGCTGGGCCGAGCGCGCGCTCAAGGCAGCCATCGAGTCGGCGCGCGTCAAGCAGCTTGCCGGGATCGAGCGCGTGCGCCAGATGAAGCGCGCGAAGAAGCATCGACCGCCTTCGGAGTGAACCGGCTGGCGATCTGGCGATCGCAGCCTGTCAGGCGAGCGCGCGCAACGCGCTCAACGAGCGGATCGGCTCCGAGCACGTCATTCCCCGGCAAATGTAGGCCACCGTTTCGTCGGCGGCTCTTTTCGAAGCGAGCGCCTCCGGGAGCGAGGGCGCACCGGTCGGAATCGCAAATACCAGACGCATCGGCGAGTACACGCGCGCAAGCTCGTCACGCCACGATGCGCTTTCAGCTTCGGGTCCCCGAATGATGACGATTTGCGGCGGGTCGAGGTGCTCGACGAGCGCGACCAGCATGGAAGCGTGCGCGTAGGGGTGTTGCTCGACGGCCGCCCAGGCTGCGCGCAACACCCGCGCGCTCGCATCGAGATAGCGGGTTTCTCCCAGAAGCAAGCCGAGTCGGCTCAAGGCCTGCGCGGCAATCGCGTTGCCGGACGGAACCGCTTCGTCGCCGAAAGTCTTGGTGCGATGGATCAGCGACTCGTGATCATCCGCGGTGAAGAAGAACCCGCCGCGCTCGCGGTCCTCGAAATGGTCGAGGAGCACGTCGGCGAGAGCGATTGCGAGCGAGAGATCGCTGCTGCGCCAGCGCGTCTGCAAGAGCTCGAGAAGCCCATCGAGCAGGAACGCGTAATCGTCTAGGTAAGCCGCAAAGCGCGAGCGGCCGTCCTTGTGGACCGCAAGCAGGCGCCCGTCCCGCCAGAGTGTCCCGCGAATGAAGTCGACCGCACGAGTGGCCGACTGCTCCAGGTCCGGCCGTTTCAGAACGCGCGCGGCCACCGCCATCGCGGCAATCGCGAGCCCATTCCACGAGGTGAGGAGCTTCTCGTCACGGCCTGGCCAGATGCGCTTGTCGCGCACAGCGAGCAACGTACGGCGTGCCTGAGCGAGGTAGTCGTTGACCGACTCGAGCGACATGCCCATCTCGTTGGCGATGTCCTCTTGTTCGCGATGGACGTGCAGATGCCAGTGGCCTTCGAAGTTCGGTCCGGAGTCGAGGCCGAAGCGTCGCGCAAACACCTCGTACGTGGGCTTGGGCAGCAGACGCGAGAGTTCTTCGGTGTCCCAGACGTAGAACTTGCCCTCGTGCCCTTCGGAATCGGCATCGAGTGTGGACCAGTAGCCGCCGGTCGGTGACCCGAGGTCCCGGAGGATCCAATTGGCGGTCTCCTCGGCGACGCGACGAAACAGCGGCTCGCCGGTGGCGAGGGCTGCGTTCGCATACACGCGCAAAAGCTGCGCGTTGTCGTACAGCATCTTCTCGAAGTGCGGGATCATCCAGTAGCGGTCGACCGAGTAGCGCGCGAATCCGCCTCCGAGCTGATCGTAGAGGCCGCCTTCGGCCATGCGCTTCAGCGTCAGCGTGGCCATGTAAAGGGAGTGCAGGTCGGGCGAGTCCGTCATGGCGCTCTGGCGCCACGCGCGCAGCAGGAAATCGATGTTGGTCGGGTGCGGGAACTTCGGCGCATCGCCGAACCCACCGTATTCGGGATCGAACTGGGCCGCGAGCTGCTCACGTGCCAGAGCGAGCGGCGCCGCGGTCAGCGGCGTCTCGGGAGCGGCAGCCGGAGGCACCATCTCCTCGTACGCCTGCTGCAACGCTGCGCTTTGCTGCTCGATTTCCTTTCGGTGCGTGCGATAGAACTCGCTGACGCGTCTGAGGAGCTCGGTGTAGGAGGGCAGTCCATAGCGGGGCTGGTCAGGGAAATAGGTGCCGCCGAAAAAGGGCTGGAGCGTATGGGGCGAGAGAAACATGGTGAGCGGCCAGCCGCCGCCCCGGCCCGTGAGGAGCTGGTGCGCGAGCTGGTAGATCTTGTCCAGATCCGGCCGTTCCTCGCGATCGACTTTGATGTTGACGAAGAGCTCGTTCATGACCGCGGCCGTGGCCGGGTTCTCGAACGACTCGTGCGCCATCACGTGGCACCAGTGACAGGCCGAATAACCGATCGAGAGCAGGATGGGGCGGTCCTCGCGCCGGGCGCGCTCGATCGCCTCCTCGCCCCAGGGATACCAGTCGACGGGATTCGAGGCGTGCTGCAGGAGGTAAGGGCTCGTCTCGCCGGCGAGGCGATTGGCTCGCGTGGGGGATTCCATATGCATGTGGCGCTCGTCCGGCTCGGATAGAATGCTGGCACTATAAGCTACGGGTTGCCCGCAGTGAGCGTCGAAAGCCCTTTTCTCGCACGCGCGGCTTCATCGTTGGCGCTTCTCGAGGCAGCCTTTACACACGAACACGATGCAATCGAGCCAGGCGGCGCAAATTCCCGAGTTGAGGTTGAAGCGCGGCGAAGATCGCCGGCTGTCCGCCGGGCACCTGTGGGTGTTTTCAAACGAAGTCGACACCGCGCGCACGCCCTTGCAGAGCTTCGATCCGGGCGCCCTGTGCCGCGTCGTGTCCGAGCGCGACAAATTCCTGGGCTATGCCTATGTGAATCCGCACAGCCTCATCTGCGCCCGCATTCTCGGTCGCGATCCGGAGCACATCCCGGGCGCCTCGCTGATCGTGCATCGGCTGCAAGTGGCCGAGGCTTTGCGTCAGGCGCTGTATGAGCGCCCGTACTACCGGCTCGTGTACGGCGAGTCCGATGGTCTGCCGGGCCTGGTGCTCGATCGCTTCGGAGACGTGCTGGTCGGGCAGATTGCGACGGCGGGCATGGAGCGGCTGCGCGGCGAGATCGAAGCAGCGGTCCGCAAGGCCATCACGCCAGCCGCGCTCGTGTGGAAGAACGACACGGCAGCGCGTGATCTCGAGGGTCTGCCACATTACGTCGAAACAGCATTCGGGCCCACGCCCGACTCGCTCAAGGTCGAGGAGGGTGGCCTCGAGTTCGAGGTGCCGCTCGGCGGCGGGCAGAAAACCGGCTGGTTTTTCGACCAGAGCGCCAACCGGCTGGCGATGCGCAAATACGTGGCCGGCGCCCGAGTGCTCGATGTTTTCAGCTATCTGGGCGCCTGGGGCCTCGGAGCGCTGAGCGCCGGAGCGAGCGAAGTGACCTGTGTCGATTCATCCGCCACGGCGCTCGAAGGCTTGCGGGCGAATGCGGCCCGGCAAGGGGTCGAGCCCGAGATCCTCAAGGGGGAGGCGTTCGAGGTGATGGAAGCGCTCCATGCGCAGAAGCGTCGCTTCGACGTGGTGGTGATCGATCCGCCCGCCTTCATCAAGCGCAAGAAGGATGTGCCGAAAGGCGAGGCGGCGTACCGGCGGCTCAACCAGCTTGCCCAGCAGCTCCTTGGGCGCGACGGCATCGTGATCTCCTGCTCCTGCTCGTATCACCTCGAGCCCGCGAGCCTCGTCTCGGCGATCCAGCGCGCCGCACGGCATCTGTCCCGCTTCGCCCAGATCGTCGAGGTCGGCGGGCAGGCGAGCGATCATCCGATTCATCCGGCGATTCCCGAGACGCGCTACTTGAAGGCGTATTTCTGCCGCGTGGTGCAGGACTGAAGCGCGGCGCGAACGGCCCGGTTGCTATACTGAACAACAACAATGCTCTCCTATCCCTCGATCGACCCCGTCATCTTCTCCATCGGCCCGTTCGGCCCCGTGGGTCCCTTCGCCGTCCGCTGGTACGGCCTGATGTACGTGGTCGGGTTCGTGCTCGCCTGGTGGCTCGGCCGCCGGCGCGCGGCCAGCCCGCGCTCGACCTGGGGCGAGCAGGACGTGGACGATCTCATTTTCTTCGCGGCGATCGGGGTCATCGTCGGCGGACGCCTCGGTTGGGTCGCCTTCTACGGCGGCGAGCAATTCCTGGAAGACCCGTCCATGCTGGTGCGCATCTGGGAGGGCGGCATGTCTTTCCACGGCGGGCTGATCGGCGTGCTGGTCGCGCTCACGATCTTCGCCTGGAGACGGCGCCGCTCGGTGGCCGATGTCTGCGATTTCCTCGCGCCGCTTCCCGGCCTCGGCATTTTTGCCGGGCGCATCGGCAACTTCATCAACGGCGAGCTGTGGGGCAAACCGACCGACGTGCCGTGGGGATTCGTAGTCGATCCGGCGGTGCTCCATCCAACCCAGGCGGCCGAAGCGGAGCGCTT
The DNA here is from genome assembly GCA_036381695.1 of Steroidobacteraceae bacterium. Classification (GTDB taxonomy): domain Bacteria; phylum Pseudomonadota; class Gammaproteobacteria; order Steroidobacterales; family Steroidobacteraceae; genus Steroidobacter. The sequence goes on along the minus strand of DASVCI010000047.1, from coordinate 19,489 downwards.
GTGCAGGCGCTTCGACATCGATCCCTGCGTGCTGCAGGTGCACGCTTCGCAGTTGTATGAGGGGCTGCTCGAAGGGCTCGTTCTGTTCATCATCCTCTGGCTCTACACTTCCAGGGAGCGGCCTCGCCTTGCGCCTTCGGGCCTGTTTCTGCTTTGCTACGGCATCTTCCGCTTCCTCGCCGAGTTCGTGCGCATCCCGGACGAGAATCGAGGCTACGTGCTGTTCGACTGGGTGACCATGGGACAGATCCTCTCGACGCCGATGATCGTGGCAGGCGCGCTCTTGCTGGTGCTCGCGTATCGAAGCAATCGGCCGAGCGGGAACTACGCACACTCGTAGCGGCTCATCGGATCTCGAGATGCGGCAGTACCTGGATCTCCTGCGCCACATTCGCACGCACGGTGTGCGCAAGAGCGACCGCACCGGCACCGGCACGCTCTCTGTGTTCGGTTACCAGATGCGCTTCGATCTGAGGCAGGGCTTCCCGCTGCTCACGACGAAAAAGCTCCACGTCAAGTCGATCATTTACGAGCTGCTGTGGTTCCTGAAGGGCGACACGAACGTGCGGTACTTGCAGGAGCACGGAGTGACGATCTGGGATGAGTGGGCCGACGAGGACGGAGAGCTCGGCCCGATCTACGGGCGGCAGTGGCGGGCGTGGCCCGGGCCGGACGGGCGGCCCATCGACCAGATCAGCCGCACCGTCGACCTGATTCGCCGCAACCCCGACTCGAGACGAATCATCGTGAGTGCCTGGAACGTGGGAGAGCTGGAGCAGATGGCTCTCACGCCCTGCCACGCGCTCTTTCAGTTCTGGGTGGCCGAGGGCAGGCTCTCTTGTCAGCTTTACCAGCGCAGTGCCGACGTGTTCCTCGGCGTGCCGTTCAACATCGCCTCGTATGCGCTGCTCACGCACATGTTCGCCCAGCAGTGCGACCTCGAGCCGGGCGAGCTCATCTGGACGGGAGGGGATACTCACCTGTACCTCAATCATCTCGACCAGGCGGAGGAGCAGTTGAAGCGCTCGCCTTTGCCGCTGCCCGAGCTCAAGCTCGCCCGCAAGCCGCCCTCGATCTTCGAATACGAGTACGACGATTTTCAGATCCTGAACTACCAGGCGCATCCCGGCATCAAGGCGCCCATCGCTGTCTAGAGTCTCCATGCCCACCTCGCCACGTCGCAAGCAGTCGCGGGTCAAGCCGCGCTCGCCCGCAAAGTCCACGCCCGTTCCCCAGTCCCCGCGCCAGCGCACACGGTCGCGATTCGCCAGCTCGTCGCTGGTCGAGACGCGCCGCTCGCGCATCCATGGCCACGGGGTCTATGCCATCGCGCCGATCAAGAAGGGGACCCGCATCCTCGAATATCTCGGCGAGCGCATTTCGCACGCGGAGGCGGACCGGCGCTACGAGCTGAAAGGCGAGGACGACGGCCATACGTTCCTGTTCATCGCCAGCAAGCGCACGGTCATCGACGCGGGCGTGAACGGGAACGAGGCCAGGTTCATCAATCACAGCTGCGACCCGAATTGCGAGACGGTGATCGAGAACGGCCGGGTGTTCATCGACGCGATCCGGGACATTCGCCCGGGCGAGGAGCTGAGCTACGACTATCAGCTCACGTGGGAAAGCACCGACGATCCGGCCGAGCTCGCCCTGTACGCTTGCCGCTGCGGTGCGAAGAAGTGCCGCGGCACGATGCTCGATCCTGAGCCGCTCGACAAGCAGCGCAAGTGACGGGCGCGAGCGCCTGTAGCAAAAGGCCCGCCATGCTCTCGCTCCTCGTCGCCGTTGCCGAGAACGATGTGATAGGTCGGCAGAACGATCTGCCGTGGCGGCTGCCCGATGATCTGAAGCGGTTCAAGGCGCTGAGCCTCGGGAAACCCGTGATCATGGGCCGGCGCACCTACGAGTCGATCGGTCGTCCTCTTCCGGGGCGCACGAACATCGTCGTGTCACGTCGGCCTGATCTCGCGATCGAGGGCTGCATCGTCGTCGGCTCGCTCGATGCTGCCATCGCCGCCGCCGGCGAGGCTCCCGAGATCCTGGTGATCGGCGGAGCGGAGGTCTTCCGCGAGGCCTTGCCCCGCGCAAGCCGGATCTATCTCACACGCGTGCATGCCCATGTCGAGGGCGATGTGCACTTTCCGGCCCTGTCGCCGCATGAATGGCGCGAGGTGGAGGTGCAGCACCACCCGGCCGATGAGCGCCACGCTCATGCGTTCAGCTTCATTCTGCTCGAGAGAGTCGCCTGATGAAGGCCCGCTACAACTGCATGAATTGCCCGGGCTACTGTTGCAGTCATGCCCGGATCGCCGTGAGCGACTTCGACATCGCGCGCCTCGCGCGTCATTTCGGCATCACGCCTGCCGAGGCGAAGCGAAAATTCACGTATCGCTATCGCACCAAGGAGGAGGACGAGCAGATCCTCAGGCATCACAAGGACGACATTTACCACTCGGTGTGCCGCTTCTTCGATCGCGAGGAGAGGCGTTGCACCGTGTATGAGGCCCGGCCGAACGTCTGCCGCCGCTATCCGTACGGCCCGCGCTGCGGCTATTACGAGTTCCTCAAGTTCGAGCGCGCCCACCAGGGGGACGACGAGTTCATTCCCTCCGCCTGAATGCGGGGCGCGCCCGCTCGCGCCGCCTCGCAGGCGGAGCGTTACAACTGAAGCGTCCCGCGCCCGAGCTCGATGACTTCACCGCTGACGTAGATCCCGCGCGAGGCATCGACATCGAGAAACAACGTCGAAGGCCGCCCCGCGTACTCGCCTTGTGACAGCTCGAACGAGCAGGGCAGTGCGCGGCCGGTCGCGATCATCCAGCCTCCCAGGTTGGCCGTCGCCGAGCCGGTCGCCGGGTCCTCGGCGAAGGAGCCTGCGCTCTGGAAGAAGAATCGGGCGAGCAGCTTGTTGCGATCCGGCAGCTCCGCGAACACGTGCGCCATGCTCCGCCCGGCGTCGTTCACGATGGTCGAGAGCGTCGCAGCGTCGATCTTGATCGAGCGCACCGCCTGCTCGCTCGCCAGGGGAACGATGAGCTGCTCCGTGCCCGCTTTCACCCAAAGCGGACGATCGGCTATGTCGCGTTCGGTCAGTCCGAGCGCTGAGGCGAGCCTCGCGCGCGGCACTTCGCATTCACGCCAAGTGGGATCGACGGCTTGCAGCGTCCAGCGATCCCCTCGCGCGCGTACGGGGATCACTCCCGCTTGCATTTCGAGCTTCAGCTCATCTGCGCCCAGTCCCAGCGCGCGACAGACGTGCGCCGTACCGAGCGTCGGATGTCCGGCAAACGGCAGTTCGAAGGAAGGCGTGAAGATCCGCACCCGCGCGTTCGCCTTGGAGGAGGGGAGAATGAATGTCGTCTCCGACAGATTGAACTGCCGCGCCAGAGCTTGCATCGTCGCTGCATCGAGCGACTCGGCGCTCTCGAACACGAACACGCAGAGCGGGTTGCCGGTGAGCGCGGCGCGCCCCTGGGTGAACACGTTGACGATGCGGAAATCGAGCCGTGGCATGGCAGTCACCCTCGCAATGACGTCATCGAGCTTCCAACGCGCTATGCCGGCGGTAAAGGCACAGTTGCGGGTTACCGCGACGGCACAGGTGAGCCCGTGATCGGCGGCAGGCGCTCCTTGATCATGCGCTCGGCGGCGGCAAAGTCCACCTGCGAAAGGGAGCTCGCGGTGCGGGTGAGTTGCGCGAGGATCTTGTTCTGGATGCGTCCCCGCTCGAGCGCAGTCGCGTACGGAATCTCGTCGTGGAACATCACCATGGAGTAGCGGGGCACGAACCGATCGGGAAAGCGCCGCTCGAGCTCGAGCGACAGCGCCTTTTGCAGAAGAAACGTCGGATCGCGCACGGTGTCGCGCATCTCGAGGTAGTTCTCGATCGCCATGTCGGCGATGGCATCGGTGTTCACGCGCCGTTGCTCTTCGAACCGGCGCGCCACGCCGGCCCAGTCGTCCGACTCGGCCAGCATTTGCACCAGCTCGCGGCAGTCCTCGAAGGCGCAATTCATGCCTTGTCCGTGAAACGGCGTGATCGCGTGCGCCGCATCACCGATCAGGAGGAGCCTGTCCTCGACCGACCAGCGCTCACAGCGAACCGTGCCCATGACTCCGGTCGGGTGGCGTTGGAACTGCGCCGCCAGGTCCGGCATCAGCGCCCTGGCATCCGGGAAGTGCCGCTCGAACATCGCTTCGATGCGCGCGGCGTCGGTGAGCGTCGCGAAACTTTCCTCGCCTTTGTGCGGCAGGAACAGCGTCACAGTGAAGCTTCCGTCCAGATTGGGCAGCGCGATCAACATGAAGCCGCCACGCGGCCACACGTGCAGCGCGTTCTTGTCGATCTGATGACGCCCGTTGGCGCCGGCCGGCAGCGTCAGCTCCTTGTAGCCGTGCTTGAGCAGCTCTTCGGAGCAGGGGACTTCCAGCTCGCTCACGAGCGCGCGTCGCAGCACCGAACCGGCGCCGTCCGCGCCAATCACGCGCTTCATCGGCCATTCCTCGAGCCGCATCGTGCTTTCATCTCGTGTGACGATCGAGCCGTGCGCGAAGTCGGCCGCTACGACGCCGCAACGAAAACGGATTTGCACGCCGGCCCTTTCGGCGGCATCGAGCAGAATGCGATTCAATCCCGGACGCGAGATGGAATAGATGACTTCGTGCTCGCGCTGTCCGTAGGGCACGAGGGTGAGCGAGCCGTCGATCGCATGCAGCATGCGTCCCCGCATCGGGATGAGGAGCGGCTCGACCTCCTGCATGACCCCCGCCATTTCCAGAGCGCGAATGCCCCGCGCCGCCAGAGCGAGGTTGATCGAGCGGCCTGCCGGGATGTTCTCCTGACGCATGTCGGGGAGGCGCTCGAACACGCGCACCTGATAGCCGCGCTTCGCGAGCAGGATGCCCAGGAGCGAGCCCGCCAGGCCCGCGCCGACGATCGTGACGGGCTCATCGAGCCGAGCGGCCGCACTGCTCATTGCAGGAACCTTTCGAGCGCCGCCACGAACTCGTAGACCTCGGCGAAGGTGTTGTACAAGGGGACGGGAGCCACGCGAATGACATCGGGCTCGCGCCAGTCGGCAACGAAACCCGCACGGCTGAGTGCGTCGAACACCGCACGCGCTTCGGACGGTGAGCGTTTCAGGCGTAGCGAAAGCTGGCAACCCCGCGCCTCAGGGTCGGAAGGAGTGAGGATGACCAGCTGATCGCGCAAGCGCGCACGTAGCAGTGCATCGAGATAGCCCGTGAGCCGCACCGATTTCGCCCGCAAAACGCCGAATCCCGCTTGCTCGAAGAGCGGGAGCGAGGCAAGGAGCGGGGCGGCCGAGAATATGGGCAGGTTCGATACCTGCCAGCCTTCGGCGCCCGGCAGCGGCTGGAAATCGTGCGGCATGTCGAAGCGCGTGGTTTTCTCGTGGCCCCACCAGCCGGCGAAGCGCGGCAGATCGAAAGCTCGCGCGTGGCGCTCGTGGACGAAGCAACCCCCGACTGCACCGGGCCCGGCATTCAAGTACTTGTAGCTGCACCAGACGGCGAAATCGGCATTCCAGTCGTGCAGCTGCAAGGGAATGTTGCCGATCGCATGCGCAAGATCGAACCCCACGGTCGCGCCGGCTCGCCGGGCGTAGTGGGCGATCGCGGCCATGTCGAAAGCCTGGCCCGACAGGAACTGCACGCCCGGCAGGAGAACGGTTGCGATCGAAGGCGCCTCGCGCTCGATTCTCTCCAGGACATCTTCCGTGCGGATGACGTCCTCGCCTTCGCGGGGACTGATTTCGATGAGCGCCTCGGCAGGATCGAAGCCGCGATGCCGGACTTGCGAGGCGACGGCGTAGCGGTCCGAGGAGAACGCCCGGCTCTCGATCAGAATCTTGCGACGCTCGCCGCTCGGTCGGTAGAAGGTCGCGAGCATCAGGTGCAAGTTCACCGTAAGCGTGTTCATCGCGACGACTTCGAGCGGCGCAGCCCCTACGAGCGAGGCGAGCGGTGCGGCGATCTGCTCGTGGTACGGCAGCCAGGGACGATCCGATCCGAAATGTCCCTCGACCGCGTAACGCGCCCAGCGATCGAGCTCTTCCTCGAGGATGCGCCGCACGCCCTTGGGCTGCAGGCCGAGCGAGTGACCGCAGAAGTACACGCACGGCGAGCCATCGGGCCGCGCAGGGATGTAGAACTCCTCGCGCAAGGCCGCGAGCGAGTCGGCCGCGTCCTCTCGTTCGGCAGTGGATTGATCTGGGGCCAGCGTCATGGTCCGGTCAGCACCCTCGAAGGGGTCGGCGGGAATTCAAGCCGAAACGAGCGAAGCGGGCGGAAGGTTCACGGTCGAGTCAGCGCGCCGGAGCGACGGTGCCACACGCCTGGCACGTGCGATTCTTGAGGGACCCGTAGAACTTCTCGAACACCGGCGGGAGCTGCTTTTCGATGTCGCTGACGTGCAGATACTCGGCGTAGAGCGGGTACTGGCAATAGTCGCAATACCAGAGGAACCCATCCTGCTCGTCGGGCCGGCGCTTGCGCTCGATGACGAGGCCCACGCTCCCGGCGGAGCGCTGCGGCGAATGGGGGACGTGGGGCGGCAGCAGCAGGATCTCGCCTTCGCGGATCGGAATGTCCACGCGCGCCCCGTCCTGGATCGTTCTCAGCACCATGTCGCCCTCGAGCTGGTAGAAGAACTCCTCACCCGGATCGTCGTGGTAGTCGCTGCGCGAATTGGGCCCACCGACGACCATGATGATGAACTCCGAGTCCCGGAACACCTGGCGGTTGCAGACGGGAGGCTCGAGATACTCCCGATGCTCGTCGATCCACTGGCGAAAATTGAAAGCTTTGAGGGCGCTCATCGGGAGTCTCCGGATCCCCAGTATAGCCAGTTGGTATAGCCAGTTGGCCGCATCACGGCCTGTTCGCCAGCTTGCAATCCCCTGCGGGCTCGCGCAATGCTCGAATCTGCCGGCCAGGAGGAGCCATGCCGCAACGCGCACTCGCCCAATGGTTTTTCGGCGCCCTCGCGAGCTCCCTCGTCGTCGGGGCAGGAGCCGCGGCGCAGCCGGAGCAGCGGGAGGAGCCCGAAGCGCTCGTGGAGGCGATCAGGAAGAGCCAGGAGATCGCGTTTCACTTCCACAGCTTCACGACCTTCTACTCCTGCGCCTCGCTCGAGGATAAGGTCGAGCGCATCATGAGGGCGCTCGCGGTGGACGCGCGGGTAAGTGTTCGCTCGCCGGATTGCCCGGGCTCGATAGCGCGCATGCCGCGGATCCTGATCGAAGCCACCTCGCTGGTCGAAGCCACTCCCGAAGCGATCGCCGAGCGCGAGAAGGGCAGGAGCCAGCGGGAGCTGGTCGCCCGCGTGCGGGGCGAGCGCGGCGAGGACATCGAAGGCGTGGAACGCTTTCCGGCGCGCTGGCAGCGCGTGCGGCTGTCCAGAGGCGAGCTGGACTTGGGGCCGGGGGATTGCGAGCTGATCGAGCAGATGAAGCGTCACGTGCTGTCGAAGCTGGGTGCCCGCATCGTCAGGGATGAGCTGCATTGCAGCCCCAACCTCTCGAGCCTCAATCAGCCGCGGCTGGAAGTCGAAGTGCTCGTGGGGGTTCCGGAGCCGGACAGGTCGCCCGCGAAAGAGCCGGACGGGGCGCACGAGTGAGCGTTGCGCCTCGCGCTGGTTACGAACCCTGGCAGGGAACGAACACGGGCTCGGCGGGCTGATCGAGCCGCACGGCGCAGAGCTTCCCGCCCCAGACGCAACCCGTGTCGATACTGAGAACGCCCTCGCCTTCGTAGTAGCCGAGCGCGGACCAATGACCGCAGACGATGCGCAGCCCACGGGTGAGCCTGCCGGGCACGCGAAACCAGGGAAGAACGCCCTCGGGCGCATCCTCGATCGTGCCCTTGTGCTCGAGCTCGAGCGTGCCGTCGGGGCGGCAGAAGCGCAGGCGGGTGAGGCAGTTGGTGATGAACCTCAGCCGCTCGACTCCTTGCAGATCGTCCGACCACCGGTTCGGCCGATCTCCGTACATGTGCGCGAACAACTCTAGGCTGCGCTCGCGATCGCGTACGGCGCTTTCGACCTCGCGCGCGCAGGCGAGGGCGGTATCGAGATTCCACTCAGGCGGAAAGCCGGCATGCACCATCGTGTAGCCGAGAGCCGGGTCGTGATGCACGAGCGGAAGGGTGCGCAACCAATCGAGCAGCTCGTCGCGATCGGGTGCGGTAAGGATCGGCTCGAGCGTGTCGCCGGGCTTCATTCGTCTGGTCGGTGTCGTTGCGACCGCGAGCAGATGCAGATCGTGATTGCCGAGGACGGTGATTGCGCGCTCGCCCAGAGCCTTCACCGCTCGCAGCACATCGAGTGAGCGGGGGCCCCTGTTGACGAGATCACCCGTGATCCACAAGCGATCACGCGCGGGATCGAAGGCCAGCCGCTCGAGCAGACGCTCGAACGGCTCGTAGCATCCCTGGATGTCGCCGATCGCGTAGACGGGCATGGGGACCTGGCCGGTAGCAATCGAGGCTGAAACGCTCGCTCGCGCGGCGAAGTTCAGCTGGCTCCCGCCAACGCGTGAGCGGGCGCGATCAATGAAGCAGGCCCGGCATGGCGAGAGTGAACGGCGCTATGGGCGCATCGAAGTGCGAGCCGTCGTCCGCCAGCATCTGATAGCTGCCGTGCATCGCTCCGACAGGTGTTTCCAAGATGGCGCCGCTCGAATAACGGAAGCCTTGCCCCGGCAACAGGTACGGCTGCTCGCCGACGACGCCCTCGCCGCGCACTTCCTTCACCTTGCCGTTCGCGTCGGTGATGACCCAGTGCCGCGTGAGCAGACGAGCCGGCACCTGGCCTTCGTTACGGATCGTGATCGTGTAAGAGAACGCGTAGTGCCGTTCTTCGGGCTTGGACTGTTCGTCCACGTACGTGGCGCTGACATCCACGCGAATCTTGTGGCGCTGCCCCTCACCCGGGCCGGCTTCGACAGTCGATGCGCGCGGCTCTTCGACACCTGCCACGGCGGGTTCCCCGGTGCGGCTCTTGATTCGTCTCGACTCGGTCATGGGCGTATCGCTTGTCTCGGGGAGCGTATGCGCCACGCTCTTGGGGCGGCCCGGCATCGGGCGCTCGCGAGGCGTCCAACGGGCCGTGCGGCGTGAATTGTACCAGCGAAGGCTCGCGCCCTTGCGAGGTCCAGTCCGCTTTCAGGGCCCCTTTGCGCTGCTCTCCTGCGACGTCTTTTTCTGCGGCTCCTTGTGGGTCGGGAGTCTCACCGCCAGCACGTCGCAGGGCGCGGCGTGCAGGACCGCATCTTCTGTGAAATTGAGCAGGATCGCGAGGCCGTGCCGTTCGCGGCTGCCGAGCACGATCAGGTCGGCCCCGATACGCTGCGCCGTCCGGATGATCTCGGCTTTGATGCCTCCGGTCTCGACGAGCTGCGGGCAATGGCTGAGCGAAAGCTTCTGCGCGAGCTCCGCGAGGCGGGTGCGCGCCCGCTCGACGAGCTCGCCTTCGATCTGCACCGTCGGCAGGAGCGCCTCGCCCATGGGCTCGACCGGGACGTACTCGACCACGTGCAGCAGGGTGATCTCGCCTTCCTGAGAGGCGGCCAGCGCCTTGGCGCGCTGCCCGATGAGCTCGCTGTCTTCGGACAGATCGACGGCGAGCAGGATCTTCTTGTACCGGGTCATTGGCCTCGCCTCCGCGCTTCCCCCCACTGAGCCGCGATGAATAGTGCGAAGCGGATCCTCCGGCGTCAATACGGGTTCCGGGCCGTTGCCCCGGCGAGCCGCGAGTCAGGAAACGTTCGTTCGCCAGCGCGCGAGTCGTTCCGCCAAAGTTGCGAAGGCCTCGGCCGGCAACACCTCGGCTCGCAGCCCAGGATCGATCCCCGCCGCCTCGATCGCCTCGGCATCGAGCAACGGTTTGAGCGCATTGCGCAGGGTTTTGCGCCGCTGCGCAAATGCGGCGGCCACGATGATCTGGTACTCGCGTGGATGCTCGATGCGCAGGGGCACTGCACGCGGCTTCAGGCGTACGAACGTCGACACGACGCGCGGCGGCGGGCGGAAAGCGCCCGGGCCGATGTCGAACAATGGGATCACCTCGAGCCACGGCGCGAGCATGACTGTCAGGCGCCCGTAGTGCTCGCTGCCCGGTGCGGCTGCCATCCTGTCCACCACTTCCTTTTGCAGCATGAAATGCATGTCGGCGACGTGCTCGCGCTGCTCTGTCAGCCGGAACAGCAAGGGCGTCGAAATGTTGTAAGGGAGGTTCCCCACGACGCGGAGCTTGCGGTCATTCGTGAGCGTACCCAGATCGAGCTCGAGCACGTCCCCCTCGTGAACGTGCAAGCCGGGATGGGAAATCGACTCGCGCAGATGCCGGACGGCGTCTCGGTCGATCTCCACAGCGTGCAGCTCATCGAGCCGCTCGAGCAGCGGCCGCGTGAGCGCGCCCAGCCCCGGCCCGATCTCGACCATGCGATCGTCCCGTCGCGGATCGATCGCCTCGACGATGCGCGCGATGATGGCTGGGTCATGCAGGAAGTGCTGACCGAAACGTTTGCGCGCTCGATGCATGCAGCAGAAGGGAGAAATCAGCGCTTGGCGGGCTGTCGCGCGTGAGGCGCATTGCGCGCCATCGCGATCGCCAGCTCCAGGGCGGCGACCAGGCTGCCTGCATCCGCTTTCCCGGTTCCGGCCAGGGGCAGGGCAGTGCCGTGATCGACCGATGTGCGGATGATCGGAAGGCCCAGCGTAACGTTGACTGCGCTGTCGAAGCCTGCGTACTTGATCACGGGCAATCCCTGGTCGTGATACATCGCGAGCACGACGTCCGCCTCCTCGAGCATGTGGGCAGTGAACGCAGTGTCGGCGGGAGCCGGGCCAAGAAGCTGCATGCTTCGGGCACGCAACTCCTCGAGCGCCGGTGCAATGATCTCGATCTCCTCTCGCCCGAGATGGCCGGATTCGCCGGCATGCGGATTCAATCCGCAGACGAGGATGCGCGGGCTCGCGATGCCGAAGCGCGTGCGCAGATCATGATCGATCACTTTCAGCACGCGATGCAGGCGCTCCTTCGTGATCGCGGCGCTGACGTCTTTGAGAGCCAGGTGAGTTGTCGCGAGCGCCACGCGCAGGCTCTTCGTTGCGAGCATCATCACCGGATGCCCGCCGGTGCGCTGTGCGAGGTATTCGGTGTGCCCCAGGAACGGCACGCCCGTATCGGCGATGACGCCCTTGTGCACTGGGGCTGTCACGAGCGCGTCGAACTCGCTTGCAGAGCACCCCTCGATCGCCCGGTCGAGCAGGCTCAGCACGTATCGGGCGTTCGCAGGATCGAGCTGCCCGGCGCGAACCGGCGCGGCCACTGGAATGTGCAGAACTGGCAGGGTGCCGGCCTGGTGAGCGATGGGCTCGGGCGTCGCATGCCAGGGACGAAGGTCGATCCGACGGCCGAGCTTCCGGGCGCGCTCATCGAGCATCTGCATGTCGCCCGCGACTACGAGCTCACAAGGCCAGTTGCGTCCCGCGATCTCGATGCAGAGGTCCGGGCCGATGCCCGCAGGTTCGCCGCTGGACAGGATGATGCGCGGGAGCGTCACATCCTGTATTCCACGAAGGCTTCGTCCCGAAGCCTGCGCAGCCACAGCTCGGTTTCTTCTTCGGCCTTCGCTTCGCGCAGCTCCGCGAAGGCGCGGCTCCGGCGGACGTCTTCCGTCACGTCATGAACGCGTCGGCCGAGGAGCTGCACGATGTGCCAGCCGTAGAATGTCTTGAAAGGCTGGCTGATCTCGTTCACTTCCAGCGTTTCGATCTGCTTCTCGAATTCGGGCACGAACGTGCCGGGGCTGGTCCAGCCGAGGTCGCCGCCGTCGGGGGCCGAGCCCGGATCCTGCGAGGTGACGGCGGCGATCGCGCCGAAGTCCTCGCCTTTGAGGATGCGCTCGCGGATTTCGGAGAGCCTGGTCTGGATCGTCTGATCGTCCTCCAGCTCGTTGGTCTTGAGCAGGATGTGACGCACGTGCACCTGATCGACCATGGCCTGCTGCACGCCGCCGCGCACTTCGTTCAGCTTGAAGATGTGAAAGCCGCTGGGCGTGCGGATCGGTTCGGTGACATCGCCCGGTTTGAGGCTCCCGATGCGATCCGCGATGATCGACGGAAGCTGCGAGCCCCGGCGCCATCCGAGCGAGCCGCCTTCGATGTTCGTGCTGGACTCGGAGTAGGCGACCGCGAGCTGCGCGAAATTCTCGCCCGCCCGTGCTTTTTCGTAGACCTGCTGCGCCCGGGCTTCGCGCGCGGCGATCTGCTCGGGCGAGGCGCTGACGGGCACCGAGATCAGGATGTGTGAGAGGTTGTACTCGGCGTTCTGGTCGGGCGCGCTGCGCTGGCGGGCCATGAACTGCTCGAGCTCGCGCGGGGAGATGTTGATCCGGCTGATCACGTCGCGCTGGCGGAGCAGTTGCAAGGCAATCTGCTTGCGGATGTCGTCGCGAAAATCCCGATAGTCGATGCCCTGCTGCGCGAGCGCCTGCGGCAGATCGGGGAACTTGATGCCGTTGCGCGTGGCGACGTCATCGAGCGCGGCGTTCAGCATCTCCTCGTCGACCTGGATGCCGAGCGATTCGGCGCGCTGCAGCTGGATCTGCTCCATGATCAGCCGCTCGAGCACCTGCCGGCGCAGGACGTTCCGCGGAGGGAGCTCGGTTTGCTGCTCGCGTAGCCGCTTGATGACCTCCTCGGTCTGCGCCTCGAGCTCGCTGGCGAGCACGACTCCGTCGTTGACCACGGCCGCGATCCGATCGAGCAGCACGCCACTGCTCGAGAGCTCGCGAGTCTGCGCCTGAACGGGGCCACCGACCGCGGCGGCGCATAGCAGAACCAGGACGGAAGCGAGCTTGCGCGGGAATGTCATAGCGAGTGCGGTGGGCGATGTTCTCGGGAGGTTGTGATCGGCTGCCACTTCGCCCGACCTCGAGCCTCGACCGGCGTTGCGGGCTGGCAACGTCGATCCGGAAAGCCCTCGGAAGGGCGTCCTCTAGCGCTCCGGAGGAGGGCCCGAGGAGTATCCCCGAATCGACCTTTCCAGAAAAGCGCTGGCGCCGACTCCGACACTCGAGAGGCCGTTAAGTTCAAGCTGAAGCAGGAAGCTGGTGTCCCGGTCGCCGGTGCGGTCGCTGACGTAGCGGCGCGCCACCAGTCTCAGCCGCCAGCAGCAGGAGCGGTACTCGAGGCCCGCGAACTGATCGAGTGTGGCCTCCTCCTCGAGAGAGTAGACCATGCGGGCGTAGGCGCTGAAATCGCGGGCCACCGGCCAGGCGAGCGAGCCGTCCACTTGCTCGAGGCTTCCACGGCGGAAGCGATAGCCCAGGTTGATGACGCGATCGTACGAGGGCTTGTACTGCACCAGCACGTCGCCTTTCTCCGAGCGCGTCTCGCCCGGGTCCCACTGCACGCCCATGCTGATGTTCCAATCGCGGTAGGCCGTGAGGTCGAGCTCGGCGATGATGTCGGAGAAATCCGGGTCTTCGGGCTCCTCGCCCGGGAGCGTGACGCGCGGGCGGCTGAAGTAATAGGCCTGCCCGATCGTCGCCGAGATCCATTGCCTGCCGGAGTCGGCATCGAGCAGGCGCGAGGTGAAGCCGATGCTGAGCTGGTTCGCATCGCCCAGGCGATCGGCGCCGACGTAACGATTGGTCCGGAAGAGCTGCACCAAGTTGAGATCCGCCAGCGCGGTGTCGAAGACGGGCAGGTCCGACTGATCGCGATGGGGAACGTACAGGTACATGAAGCGCGGCTCGATCGTGTGCAGGCGCTGCTGCCGCGAGCCCGAGAGGCGCTCGAACACGAGCCCGCCCTCGAGGCTCAGGATCGGCGCGGATCGATCGGGGTTGTCCTCACCGCGGAGCGTCGGATCATCGAGCGCATAGGCCGTGTAGCGCCAGCTTGCGGCCGGCTCGAGGTACATGCCGGCGGCCCTCAGGGGCCAGCGAATCTCGGGCGCCACGTCCACTCGCCAGCCCGTGTTCACCAGGTTGGTGCGCGTGTGGTCGAAGCTCGCGAGCTCCATGTCGAGCCCGAGCTCGAGCCCGAGCGGCTGGTCGGGATAGAACGCACGCACCGCAAGCTGCGGCAGGAGCTCGTACGGGCGGTCTTCGGGGGCGACGCCGAGGTCATCGATGGTCTGGAAGTTCTGGGCGGTGGCGACCGCGAGCCAGTGCTCGCTCATGTACGTCAGGTGCGCGGAGCGGTTGAGGTACGTGATGCTCGTGCCTTCCGGGCCGAGGCCGAAGTCCTCGAACCATCGGCTGTCGCTGACATTGGCCGCGTCGATGTCGAGCCGGAAGTGATCGGACAAGTCCGAGCGGTTGAGAAATTGCAGGAGGCTCCGCGCTCGCCCCGCCTCCCGGTCGTCGGGCAAGTACGCCGCATTCAGCGTGCCGCGCCCGAGCGAGGTGAGATAGCGAAACTCGGTATCGAGCCTGGCGCCGCGCTTCGAGTAATACGTCGGCGTGAACGTCGCGTCGTAATTCGGCGCGATGTTCCAGTACCACGGCACTGCGAGCGAGCTGCCGTTGCGCGAGGAGGTGCCGAGCGAGGGAAACAGGAAACCGCTCTTGCGCTCGTTGCCGACGGGGAAGGAGATGAAGGGCGTGTAGAGGATCGGTACGCCCTTGAAATCGAGCCGCACACCGCGGCCTATGCCGAGCCCCGCAGCCTGGTTGATGTCGATGTCCGAGGCGCGCAGGACCCAGTCTTCGTTCCCGAGCGGGCAGGTCGTGAAGTAGACCTCATCGAGCGAGAGCCTGCCTTCGCTCGTCGCTCGGATCTTCGAGGCCGAGCCGCGCCCGCCGCGCGCCGGAAGGCTGAACTCGGCGCCTTCGAACACGGCGCCGCCGGCTTGATCCACGTGGGCGGAGCGGCCGCTGACCTTCAGGTTCGGGTCGGAATATTCGACGGGATTCGAGATCGTGAAATCCTGCTTGGCCGGATCATAGACCGCATCGCGCGTGCGGAGCTTGCGATCGCCCTGACTGATGACCACCTCGCCCTGAAGCTGGATGGGTCCGTCGCGCTCGGCTTCGAGACTGTCGGCCTGAAACTCGATGTCGGTGCTCGCCAGATCCTTCCGGGGCTCGACGTCCGCTGATGCGCGCTGTCGTGCGAACACAGGTTGATCCGCGGACGGAGCGGGGCATTCCTGCGCATAGGTGGTGAGCCACGCGCTCGAAAGCGTCGCCGCGATCGCGGCTCGCAGAAGGTTGCACCGTCGCGAGCTCGTTGTTGGTAGGGAAGGCGGTGCAGTCATCGCCCGCGATTATAATGAGGCCTTCCTCCCCTGGCCGGCCCGCTTGAGGGGCCATAACGATTTTTTTCGGAGCACCTGCCCCAGTGTCAGCCGCTACTCGCGACGGGACGCCCGCCCATGACGGGCGGTTCGAGCAACTGCGAGCCTGGCTCGCGCGGCTCTTCGGCACGGACGATTTCGAGCTCACGACCGCCTCCGCCGACGCGAGCTTCCGGCGCTACTTTCGAGCGACTCGCGACGGGCAGAGCTGGATTGCGATGGATGCCCCTCCGGAGAAGGAGGACATCGAGCCGTACATCAGGATCGCCTCGATGCTGATCGATGTGGGCGTGAATGCGCCGCGCGTGCTCGAGCGCGATCTCGCCCAGGGGTTTCTGCTGTGCTCGGATCTGGGCTCGCGGACGTATCTGGCGGAGCTGGAGGAGGGCGGCGAGGCGGAGCGCCTGTACTCGGATGCGATCGATGCGCTGATTCGCATTCAGGCGCGAGGCGCTTCTCATGCAGCGAGCCTGCCGCCGTATGACGAGGCGCTCCTGCGCCGGGAGATGGCGCTCTTCCCCGAATGGTTCTGTGCCCGGCATCTCAACCTCGCGCTCGATCCAGAGGATTCAGCCACGCTGGCGCGGGCGTTCGACGTGCTTGCGGCCGAGGCGCTTGCACAGCCGCGAGTGTTCGTTCATCGCGACTATCACTCGCGCAATCTGATGGTCGGTGACGGCAAGCGGTACGGGCCGAATCCCGGCATTCTCGACTTTCAGGATGCCGTCTCGGGCCCGGTCACGTACGACCTCGTGTCGCTGTTACGGGACTGCTACATCGCCTGGCCGCGCGAGCGCGTCGCGGCCTGGATGACGCGCTTTCGCGAGAGCGCGGCGAGGGAGGGAATCCCCGTCGCGTCCAGTGCCGCGCAATTCGAGCGCTGGTTCGACTGGATGGGCGTGCAGCGCCATCTGAAGGCGATCGGCATCTTCGCGCGCCTGTGGCACCGGGACGGGAAGCCAGGCTATCTCAAGGACATTCCAAGAACGCTCGGCTACGTGCACGAGGTGAGCGGCCGGTATCCGGAGCTGCACGGCCTGCGTTCGCTCATCGAGCGGCGTGTCCTGCCGGCCCTCGATGCTCTCGATGCCGGGCGCTGACATGCGTGCAATGATCCTTGCCGCCGGACGCGGCGAGCGCATGCGGCCCCTGACGGACGAGATGCCGAAGCCTTTGCTGCGCGTGGGCGGCAAGCCTCTGATCGAGTATCACCTGCAAGCGCTCGCCTCAGGCGGCGTTCGCGAGGTCGTGATCAATCTCGCCTGGAAAGGCGAGCAGCTCCGCGAGGTGCTGGGAACAGGCGAACGTTTCGGCCTGACGATCCACTACAGCGACGAGGGGAGCGAGGCGCTCGAGACCGGGGGCGGAATCGTGCAGGCGCTGCCGCTCCTCGGCAGCGATCCCTTCATCGTCGTGAGCGCCGATGTCTGGACCGACTATCCGCTCACGCGCTGCCTCGAAGCGCTCTCGAACGGCGATGTCGCGCACTTCGTGCTCGTGCCGAATCCCGAGTTCCATCCGCGCGGGGATTTCGGATTGAGCGAGGGGCGGGCGACGGATGCGCCGAGCGATCGCTATACGTACGCGAACATTGGAGCGTTTCGTCCCGAGTTCTTCGAGGGCTGCAAGCCGGGGCGCTTCCCGTTGGCGCCGCTGATGTACGCCTGGATTCGCCAGCAACGGGTGAGCGCCGAGCTGTATCGCGGCCGCTGGCATAACGTGGGCACTCCAACGCAGCTCGCCGAGCTCGATGCGGCGCTCACGCGCGAGCGTTCAGGCGTCTCCTGAAATCGGCTTCCTCCTCTCTTCTATATGAGGCGGCTATATGAGGCCCCGCCGGGAGGGCCGGTCTGAGCAGAGACGGTTCCGCCTGGCCTGCTCGTTGAGAACGGTTCTTATTTACAGGAAGGTCGCCTGCGAGGCATCATGCAGCCCTTCTCGAGGCGTGCGTGCCCTTCGTGCTCTCGTACCGCTCAAGTGATCTGCCCAGGAAATTTGCCGCCGGCTTCGTGATCGTGGCGGTGCATGCGCTCGCTCTCTACGCGCTCGCGTTCGTCGCGCCGTCGATCGACAGGGTGGGAGCACAGCGCCCGATCAGCCTGAGTTTCGTGACCGCCACGCCTGAGTCCGCGCCCGAATGGCAGCCCCCGGAAGTGCGTTTGAATCCGTTTGTTCCCGAGCTGCGCG
Source organism: Steroidobacteraceae bacterium (assembly GCA_036381695.1). Taxonomy (GTDB): domain Bacteria; phylum Pseudomonadota; class Gammaproteobacteria; order Steroidobacterales; family Steroidobacteraceae; genus Steroidobacter. The sequence continues at coordinate 1,968 of DASVCI010000047.1, read as the reverse complement.
CGCCCGCCTTGCCGAGCATCGAGATTCCGGCTTCCAGCAACTTACCAGCCGATCGTGCAATAACGTCGGTGGCAACAAACGGTCGAGCCCGCAGCGCGCCTGATGAGGCCGTGCCGAAGCTCATCACCTCAGTCGAATACGTACGTGAGCCCGCCCCCCGTTATCCGCCTCAATCACGCCGGCTGCACGAGGAGGGGCTCGTGGTGCTCAGGGTCCTGATCGACGAGCAGGGCAGGGCGAAGCGCATCCACATTGAGACCTCGAGCGGTTACCGGCGCCTCGATGAGGCGGCTCTCGAGGCCGTACGGGCGGCGATTTTCCGGCCTTACACCGTGGAGGGCGAGCCGCGCCGGGCCCTGGTGCTCGTGCCTATCGAATTCGCGCTGAACCGGAGCGCGGCGCGAAGGTCATAAGTCTTCGGGTATGTAATGATGCACTGCTACGAAAAGGGGCCTCGCCGGCGCCCGCAGCGTGTGCCTGCGACACCGTGACGAGGAAAGTTGAGGGGATCGCGCGAGGGCTCGAGTGATCGAGGAGTAAGCAGGAGTCAAGGCGTTTGCCAGCAGTCGGGGTCCGGTGTCCATGCAGCGAGCATGATCCGCTCGGAGGTTGGATTCTGTTTCGCGGCGCTTGCCTTCCTCGCCGAAACTTTATACCTTGCGCGGCGTTTCTGCGGTCTACGTGACTGTAACGTCAATCCGGACTTTACGGACTCCCTCGTGTGACGTTACTCGTTCGGCCCGGGGAAACGGGGGCTGTATGCCTCTTGAGCATACTCAATCGAACGACCACACAACGGTTGCGCATTAGCATCAGACTCTGCGCGGGGTGGCCCGATCCCCGCCCATTTACATCGTTGAGCTGCCAAGCATGCCTTACGCACCAACACAAGACAGTTCATTTCTGACGCGTCGCGGTCTCGTCTTCATCGTCATCGTCGCCCTGCACTTGGGGATGTTCTGGCTCCTGAACTCAGGCCTGTCACAGCAGCTCGTCGAAGTGGTCCTGGGTCCGATCGAGACGCGCATGATCGAGGAAGCGCCCGATACCGAGGAGCCGCCTCCGCCGCCGCCGCCGAAGATCGAGACGCCGCCGCCGTTCGTGCCGCCGCCGGAAGTGGCCATCGAGCTGCCGACGGATTCGAGTCAGTCGACAGCCATTCAGACGGTGACCACCCAGCGTCCTGTCGCCCCGCCGCCGCCTGTTGCGAAGCCCGCTCCAGTCGTTCGCACTGCTCCCCGTTCCGATCCTCGTCGCCCGCTGACACAGCCCGACTATCCGCCGTCTTCCCGCCGTGCCGGCGAGGAGGGAACGGTGATTCTCGAGGTGTACGTGCTTGCGAACGGCCGCGTGGGCGAGGTGCGTGTGAAGAAGTCGAGCGGCCACCCGAGGCTTGACGAGGCTGCCGTCAGGGAAGTCAAGCGCTCGTGGCGTTTGGTACCCGGCACGGAGAACGGCAAGCCCGTGCCAATGTGGGGGCAGTTCGCCGTCACATTCAAACTCACGGACTGAGGGAGGCCCTAGCGGGCCAGGTTTTCGAACTCAACCCCCTGACCAAGGTCAGAGCTTAATTAGTAGTAGAGGACATCGCTCCATGGCTCCCAACACCGAAAGCGTTGAAAACCCGTTTGGCCTGGCCCAGCTCTGGGCTCAAGGCGGCTACGTCGCCAAAGGCACGCTGATCATTCTGGTCATCATGTCTTTGAGCTCGTGGTACATCATGCTGACCAAGCTCTGGGATCAGCGCCGCATCCGTCGCAGCTATCGTGACGTGGAGAAGGGCTTCTGGACTGCTGGGAACCTGCGCGACGGAATCGCGAAGCTCCAGGGCAAGGACAATGCCTTCAAAATGGTGGCCGAGGACGGCCTCAGAGCGGCCCAGCATCATGAAGGCCGCCTGACGGATCAGATCCCGCTCCACGAGTGGATCACGGTATCGCTCCACCGCTCCGTAGACAGCATCAGCAA
>DASVCI010000046.1:0-2886 GCA_036381695.1 Steroidobacteraceae bacterium | reverse complement strand
CGCCGCCGCGGGCAAGCATGACGCGGATACACCTCTGCGCCTCTCTATTCCAGTAGTTCATAAATCAATACTCCAGGTATAGAGCGAGATTGGCGCAGATCGCTGCACATTCCCGCCAAATTCGCGCATTTTTCGATTATGCTGGCGCACCAGCGCGCGGCGCCGGCGGCGAGGAGCTCGGTCAGGCGGTGGCGCGCAGCGAGCGCGTGGCCAGCTCGAGGCGTCGGAGGCTTGGCCGGATCTGGGCGCGGCCAGGATTGAGGCGGGGGCGCTGATCGGCACGGCGTACGGTACGGCCGGTGGCCTAATCTGGACCCGGGCGCGACGACGATCGGCGCGGTGGACGCCTCGGAATGAGCACGGCGGAGGCCTCGGGTGCGCGTGCCGGGGCATGCGCGGCACGCAGCTTCGGTTGGGCGTCGAGGCAGATGACCGGACGGCTTCGGCCAAGGCACCCGGCAGGCCTGCAAGGTTCATCGGCGGCAAGCTTCGGCCGTGGCCAGGGGCGGCAAGGTGACTGGGTCGCGCACGCAGAAGTGTTGAGCTCGGCGCCGGTGTGCTGCCCGGACGGCTTCGACGCAGAGCACCCCGTCGGATCTGAAGTCCGCGGTCAGGTCTCACGAGCCGTGCGGTCGCGGCAAGCGCCTGTCGTTTGAACCTGTGAGGCGCGGCGGTGGACGAGCCGCACCGGCGACGATCCGAGAGGCTCGACCGATCGGCGCGGGTGTGTACGTTTCGAGCTCGGCGCAACGCCCGCCAGATCCAAGAGGGCTCGTCCAGGCTTCACCAGCCATGCGGCCGCCGCGAGGACTCGGTCACTCGGCGGCTGCACCGAGGTCGTGAACGAGATGTCCCGGCGGCGGCCCGCGGTGTCCGCCATGGGTCCCTGTGGCTACCGATGCGAGGTGCGCGCGGGCGGTCCGCGGAGGCCGCCTCGGTTTCCTGATCATCGAGCCGTAGGGACAGCCTCATGCTTTCTCGGCCAAGAACGCGCGAGGCTCCAGCAGCGAACGATAGGGTATTTTGTTTCCCACGTCATTCTTGACCTACGCTCTTCGACGCGGCTCTTCGCCGAGTGTGCAGCGCAGATTTGAGCGACGGCACGGCAGGCTCCAGGCGCGTGAGCTCGGCGCGGATTATTGGCCGGCCATCAGCCGCGGTCGACTACTTCGATAGTTGACGCGGAGCTCGCGAGAGGAGGGGCCGCAGGTCTCGTGGGCTCGAGCAAGAAGACCCGCCGAGTGGCGGGTCGTGAACGGAGCGGGCACGCTAGGAAAGCTCGATCGCGTCGCCGATGCGACGAATCTTGCCGCATTGGCTTTGGCTGTACGACTCGTAGTCTTCGTCCTCGTCGATGCGTTCTCGCGTCTCTGGATCGAGGGTGTCGATCTCGTAGTCGTCGAGCGTCTCGATCGCGACACTGCTGTGGAAGATGTCCTTCGCAGCACCTGCCGCAATACCCGGTGGGTAGTCTTCGTTGAGCTCGACCTCCCAAAGACCGACCGCGTCGTCCGGGTCCTCGCACCCTTCGCGGAGCGCGACATTGATCAGCACGGATCTCAACGTGATGTCCTCCCTGCAGGGGATACTGTCTCGTATAGAGGATCCGCGCGGCGTTCTGGAAGGGTGTGCGGCGAATGTGATCGATGATTTTGAGCTTCGAGGCGACCGGGGTGGAAAGGAACAGTGCATGCCGGGCGAGGTTTAGAAGGCGGCAAGGAAGTGTGCCAAGGAGCGGGCCGAGTGAACCGCACGAGCTCAAGCCCAGGCTCAGCTCGGCGTTCTGGCCTCGAGGCCTCTCAGTTCGGCACCCGTTGCTCTGGAGACGCGTGCGAAGGCTCGGCTGTGGCCCTGCTTGATTCGCTACACCGAATTAGGTCATCAGCAGGGAGGGCCAAGGCATGTTTACGCTCCAGAAGTACCGGTTCATCTTTTGCGCCGGCGCAGTTTCCAAGCTTCGAGGAGGCCGTGCAGGACGCCGGGCGGCGTGTGGCGGCGAGCTCGAAGGCGATCTACACGATCTTTGATCCGGCAGGCCGGCACGTCGCGACCGTGTCGAATCTCAGAATCGATGCGCGCTTCACGAAGCAGCGTTGAGACGAGGACGATCGTCTCCACGAGGTCGAGACCGTCACCTTCGACGCCACGGACTACGTGCTTCAGCTCGAGCACGAGCAGATCAAGGCGCTCGAGGACTGCGACGAGAGCACGGACCTTCTAGGGCTCGCCCACATCCGCTGGGACGGCCCGTTCAGCGTTCGAGTCGTGGGTAGCGTCTGTGAGTTCTTCGGCATCGAGGAGCTCGGCGAGCTCACCCAGGAGGTGCTCGAGTTCGCGCGCAAGCGGTGGAATCCGCGACCGCGAGTCCGCGGGCAGCAGGCTGATCAGCACAAGCCCGTGCTACTTCGACGGACGGCCGCACTCGCGCTCGGAGTGCTCGTCGAACGGGCCTATGCGCTCTCGGGCCGCCTCCATCAGACGCCAAAATTCTCGCTCATCCACGGCTGACCGTCCGTTGCTCTTCGACGCGACGTGCGCCGCGCCAGGGGCAGCACACCGCCAAGCTCGCCGGGGCCCGGCGATTTATAGCGTCGCAGTAATCCTCGCCCGAGCAGGGGCAGCCAGTCGCGGCGAGTTCAAGGAAGCGACGCGTCGATGCAGCGCTCGGGGCCTTCAGTGCGCAGGAGGGGGCACTGAAGCGACGTCCGGTGTCGGGTCCATCCGAAGGCGGCCAGTTAAATCGATTCGGCTCCACGGGGCCACACGAATCTATCCGTAGCTACAAGTGACATGAGCCGTGCGCAGAATAGCAATCCAATCTACTTCGTTCGAAGCAGCGGTGTCAGGAAGCCTCCGTCAGCGCGGTCGCCGAGGACCCGATCGGCG
>DASVCI010000045.1:0-10088 GCA_036381695.1 Steroidobacteraceae bacterium | reverse complement strand
GCAGCGCGTCGATCTCCGGCCCGAGTCCGAAATCGAAATCTTCCATCGCGAGCCTCCGGCGACTGGTCGGGGTGGGCTTGTACAGGTTGTCCTATTGTCCGACAATCCGACCGAGTGTCAATGAACAAGAGAAACGGACCGCCACCCCGTCCGGCGCGCCGCGCCGCAGCATCAGCCGCCCAGGCCGAGGAGGGGGCGGCTGCGCCCCTGTTCGACCCGGTCGAGCGCGAACCGGCCTACATTCGCGTGTCGTCGGCGATCGAGCAGAAGATCCTCTCGCGCACATTGCGGGATGGAGACGTCCTGCCCTCGGAGACCGAGCTGGCGCAGCAATTCCGGGTGCACCGCTCGACCGTTCGCGAAGCTTTGCGTCAGCTCGAGAGGGCGGGGTTGATCCAACGCCCGCCGGGCGCCAAGCGGATGGTCGTGAGTCGCCCGCAGGCTGCGAAGGTGGCCTCGGGAATGCGCCATGCCCTGGTCCTGCACGACGTGACGTTCGTCGACGTGTGGGAGGCGATGATGGTGATCGAGCCGGAGGTGGCCGCGCTCGCAGCGACGCGTCGCACTCAGGCGGACCTCGACGCGCTGCTTCAGGTCAGCGAGGCATTCCGCGCCTCACCGAAGGGAGATCCGCGAGCGGTGGATCTGGTGGCTTCGTTCTTCGAGTTGCTCGGGGCAGCTTCGCGCAATCAGGTACTGGTGCTGGCCAAGCAATCGCTGGCCGAAGCGCTCGCTCCATCCCTCGCGAACATGATCGACCGGGTGCCGCAGGCGCGCCAGCGCATCTCGGACGCGCAGCGCCGGATCATCGCGGCATTGAAAGACAAGAATCCGGACGAGGCGCGCAAGTGGATGTCCAAGCACGTGCGCGACTTCCGTCGCGGCTACGAGCTTGCGGGCATCCCGCCGGATACCCCGATCACGATGGATTGAACGGCCCGGAAGGCTCCGGGCCGTTTGTCTCGCTCAGAAGACTCAGACCAGCTCGACAGCGAGCGCCGTGGCTTCGCCACCGCCGATGCAGAGCGAGGCGACGCCGCGCTTGCCATTGCGCTGCTTCAGCGCATAGATCAGCGTCGTCAGGATGCGTGCACCGGTCGCGCCGATGGGATGGCCTAGGGCGCAGGCGCCGCCGTGCACATTCACGCGCGCCGGATCGAGCTTCAGATCGTGGATGGCCGCCATCGTCACCGCGGCGAAGGCCTCGTTGATCTCGTAAAGATCCACTTGGTCTGACTTCCAGCCAGTCTTCGCCAGCACTCCCTGGATCGCGCCGACCGGCGCGGTCGTGAACCACTCGGGCGCTTGCGCATGGCTCGAGTAATCGACGATGCGCGCGATGGGGCGAAGATTGTGCGTGCGTGCAGCCGAGGCGCTGACGACGATCAATGCGGCCGCGCCGTCGGAGATCGACGAGGAACTGGCGGCCGTGACCGTGCCGTCTTTGCCGAAGGCGGGTTTCAGCTTCGGGATCTTCGCGATATCGCAAGTGAACGGCGTTTCGTCCTTGGAGACCACGCGCTCGCCTTTGCGATCGGTGACCGTGACCGGTACGACCTCCGCATCGAAATGACCTCCCTCGATGGCGGCGAGCGCGCGGCGCACGGACTCGGCGGCATATTCATCCTGCTGCCCGCGAGAAAAGTTGTACTTCTTCGCCGTCGCTTCCGCGAAGACGCCCATGAGCTGGCCGTCGAACGGGCTCTGCAGGCCGTCGAAGAACATGTGATCGAGAATTTCGGAGTGACCCATGCGCAGCCCGCCGCGCGCCTTGGGCAGCAAGTAGGGCGCATTGGTCATCGACTCGAGACCGCCGGCGAGCACGATTTGCGCCGAGCCTGCGCGAATCTGATCTGCCGCGAGCATCACGGCTTTCAGGCCCGAGCCGCACATCTTGTTCACCGTGGTCGCCGGGACTTTCTGCGGCACTCCCGCCGCCAGCGCGGCCTGACGCGCCGGCGCCTGACCGAGGCCGGCCATGAGGACGCAGCCGAAGATCGTCTCGTCGATCCGCTCCGGATCGATGCCGCTGTCCTTGATGGCAGCCCGGGCCGCGGCGGCGCCGAGTTGCGGAGCACTGACCGGGGCCAGCGCGCCCTGGAACGCGCCGATCGGCGTGCGACGGGCGGCTACGATAAAGATCTCTTCGCTCATGGTGCGGGTCCTGACGGCTACGGAATCGGATGCGGGGCTTGTACCCAACGCTCACCCGGCCGGTCAAGCTGCGGGCCAGGGCATGCTGCACCCCGGTTGCAGCAAAGCGCGGACTTTCTCGCTGCTACGCGAGCTTGCGGCTGACTTCAGCGTCGGAAAATGCTGCACGCGCGACCAGATCGCAGGGTGCAACAATGCCGATTCGCGCAAGCTCACCCCATTGGATGGCCGAAGCGGGAAAAAGTGCTCAGGACTCTCGCGCTTGCAGGGCTTGCACGCCGTCGCTATCCGAGAGGTCGGGCTCTCCCACAGCGGCGACGATTCGCGAACGAGCCTGCTCACGCATGGCGGCGATGGCAGCCGCGGTTTCCCTGTCCTCTGACGGCGCCAGCGCCGGCAGCACTTCGATCTCTATGCGTCCCGGCCTTGGAAGCAAACGGCCGCTAGGCAAGATGTGACGCGTCCCCCGAATGCTCACGGGCACGATCGGCAACCCGGCGCGCGCCGCGATGGCAAACGCGCCGCTGTGAAACTTGCCCACGCCCGGCCGCGCAGTGAACGTGCCCTCGGGAAAAAAGACGAGCGGCTGACCGGCGTCGGCCGCCTTGAACAGGCGTCGGGCGTCGATCCCGCCCGCGTGCCGGTTGAAGCGATCGACGAATTCCGAGCCGATGCGCCGGAGCAGGAGATTCGCGAGCGGGACGCGCGAGACTTCCTTTTTGATGACGAAGGAGAACCGGGCGGGCAGGGCGGCCTTGAGCACGATCCCGTCCAGGTAGCTCGCGTGATTGGCGACCACCACGCACGGGCCTTCCGGTAAGTGCGCAGCGCCCCTCAGCCGGACGGGGATCCCGGCGAGCCGGAAGAACGACGAGGCCATGAAATGGGCGATCGCCCGCCGCGCCCGGATGCCGAGCGGCAGCAGTATCAAGATGAATGCCGCCAGGCCCGTAAGCAGGAAGGCCAGCACGGCGTAACCGCCGTAGAGCAGCTCGAGCGGAGCCGGCAGGCGGGGGGGTGAGTCAGCGGACATCGATGGATTCGCGGGCGAAAGAGGCTCGAACACGCATGCAGCGCGATTTTCTGTGAACTGCTTCTCTTTATGTAAACCGTTCGGGGGTTCTGTGATAACTGTCACGTCCGGTGCCGGACCCCCTTCCGCATACTGCGGCCACTGCGTGAGTGGGGCCGTGCCGTGAGGTCGGTGCCCGCATCAGGCCTGAACGATGACCACCGTGAGCAAAGCGACAGTTTACTCGAGGACCTCCGAGGACACGCCCGAGACGCCATCGACCCCCGCGATCGATCGCTTTCTCGATGCCGTGTGGATGGAGCGTGGGCTGTCGCCGAACACGCTGTCGGCTTATCGGGCCGATCTTACCGCCCTCGATCGCTGGCTCCAGGCGCGCGGCGGCTCGAGCCTCACGGCCACCAAGGCCGACCTGCTCGCTTTCATCGATCACCGCGTCAAGGCCGGAGCGCGCCCGCGCTCGACCGCCCGCCAGCTCTCGAGCTTCCGCCGGTTCTACCGGTATCTCGTGCGCGAGGGGCTGATCAAGGAGGATCCGACCGCGCAGATCGCGATGCCGAAGATCGGCCGCTCGCTGCCCAAGTCGCTCACCGAAGAGGAAGTGGAGGCGCTGCTGGCCGCGCCCGAGATCGATGATCCGCTCGGTTATCGCGACCGATCCATGCTGGAAGTGTTGTACGCGACCGGGCTCAGGGTCTCGGAGCTCGTCAATCTCAAGGCGAGCCAGGTCAACATGGCGCAGGGCGTGCTGCGCATCGTCGGCAAGGGCGACCGCGAGCGGCTCATCCCGCTCGGCGAGGAAGCCGTGAGCTGGCTGCAGAAATTCATGAATGGACCCAGGCTCGAGATCCTGCTCGAGCGTCAGACCGATTACCTCTTCCCGACCCGGCGCGGCGATCGCATGACGCGCCAGGCGTTCTGGCACATCATCAAGCGCTATGCGCAGAAGGCCGGGGTGCAGAAGGCGCTCTCTCCTCATACGCTCCGGCACGCCTTTGCGACGCATCTGCTCAATCACGGTGCCGACCTCCGCGTCGTGCAGATGCTGTTGGGACACAGCGATTTGTCGACGACGCAGATTTATACCCACGTCGCCCGCGAGCGCATGAAGGAACTGCACGCGCAGCATCACCCGCGCGGCTGACCCAGCCCTCGAGCCCCTCTGCTAGACTGCGCAGGACTGAACTGTCCGGCGGGTCGCCCATCGAATGCTGAGCCGGCCTCGCGCCGCCCCCGTTCATGGATCGACCCGCGGCCGGCTGGCCGGCCGCCTCACACCGAGAGTCTCGATGCACAAGCCTCATCCGACCCTGCTCATTCTGGCGATCGTCGCGTCTGTGGGCATTGCCTCGGCCGCTGCTCCGTCCGAGAAATCCGATCCCCGCGCCGCCATCGCCGCGAAGTTTCCCGGAGTGAAGGCCGAGGACATTCGCCCATCCGTGGTCAAGGGCGTGTATGAAGTGCCGATCGGGGCGGACGTGGCGTACGTCAGCGCCGACGGCCGATACCTGATCGCGGGCGATCTGTACGAGATCGACACGCGCACCAACCTGACCGAGGCGACCCGCCTCAAGACCCGCACGCGCATGCTGGCGCAGGTCGACCGGCGGGACATGATCATTTTCAAGCCCGCGAACGTGAAGCATTCGATCACCGTGTTCACGGATGTCGAGTGCGGATATTGCCGCAAGCTCCATAGTCAGATCGCCGAGATCAACAAGCTCGGCATCGAGGTGCGCTATCTCGCCTACCCGCGCGGCGGCCCGGGAAGCGAGGATTGGCGCAAGATGGAGGCGGTCTGGTGCTCGAAGGACCGCAACACCGCGCTCACCAAAGCCAAGCAGGGCGTAGAGATAAAGGCCGGGAAATGCGACGCGTCCGCGGTCGCGCAGCAGTTTCAGCTCGGCGAGGACCTGGGAGTGCAGGGCACGCCCGCGATTTTCACTGCTTCGGGCGACTACATAGGCGGCTACTTGCCGCCCGTGGAGCTGGCCAGAGCGCTCGAAGCTTCAGCCCAGCGGGCCAAGTCCGGCTCTTAGTCTGGATAGCGGGGGCCCGCCGTCCTACGGGCCCGGCTCAGCGCCTCAGCGCTCGAGGAGCTTCAACTTGTCGGGCTTGCCTTCCCACTCCTTGGCGTCGGGCGGCGCGGGCTTTTTCTCCGTGATCACCGGCCACTCCTTGGCGAGCTCGGCGTTCAATTGCCGGAAATGCTGCTGATCGGGCGGCAGCTCCTCTTCGGAGAAGATCGCCTCCACCGGGCACTCCGGCTCGCACAGCGTGCAGTCGATGCACTCGTCCGGATCGATCACGAGGAAATTCGGCCCTTCGTGGAAACAGTCGACCGGGCACACCTCGACGCAGTCGGTGTATTTGCACTTGATGCAGTTTTCAGTGACGACAAAGGTCATCGACGACTCCGGTGGGGGTGCTCGGCTTCTGTGGGGTGCGGTCGAATCGGCGCCCGCAGCGAGAATTTTACAATCAGCCGTCCTCGGTCACCAGCTTGCCCTCGCGCCAGTCGATGGTTCGCATGTGGACGCGCTCGAGGCCGGCGCGGCGATCTTCGAGGTATTTCCTCAGCGTGAACTCCACGCTGAGAAAGGCAATGTCGCTCCACGGGATCTCGCTCTCCTCGTAGAGGCCAGTCTCGAGGCTCTCGGGCCCTACGCCGAATAGCGGCTCGCCGGACTGCGGGGCCGCGAGGCGCGCTCGAAACATTATGTGCACCTGGTGAGCACGCACGACGCTCACGATCGCCAGCGGCGAGCCGATCTCGACTCTCGCCAGGGCTTCCTCCATCGCCTCGCGCGCGGCGGCTTGCTGGACGCTCTCGCCGTTTTCCATGAAGCCGGCCGGCACGGTCCAGTAGCCGAGCCGCGGCTCGATCGCGCGCTTGCACAGCAGGATCTTCCCGTCGACCTCGATGACGCAGCCAGCGATGACGCGCGGATTCTCGTAGTGAATCGTGCCGCAGGCTGTGCAGACATACCGCGGCAGATGATCGCCCTCGGGGATCTTGAGTGTGACCGGCTGGCCGCAGGCGGAGCAGAAGTTCATCAGGAAAGCAGGGGATTGGTGCCGGTGGAGGGAATCGAACCCACACTCTGTCGCCAGAACCGGATTTTGAGTCCGGCGCGTCTACCAGTTCCGCCACACCGGCGCGGGCGGCAAGTATAGGGAGATTCCGCGCGATTGACATGCCCGATTCGCGGGTGGTGCGGTCGGGCGGGGCGGGGGGCTGCGACCTTTTGGCGGGCTCGAGCATCTAAGCCGGCACGATGTCGCAACTGCTGGCCATAGAAGTCCCGCCCGAGGTGATCGAGGCCGCCCGCGCCGGGGAGAGTGTGGCGCATGAGACGATCTATCGTTGCTGCCAGCGGCCCGTGTACACCCTGATCCGCCGCCTCATTCCCCGCGCCGCCATTGCCGACGAGCTGTTTCAGGAGACCTTCGTGGAGATCCTGAGGAGCATCCGTACATACACGGGCGAGGGCTCCTTCGGCGGCTGGGTGAGGGCGATCGCCGTGAACAAATGCTTGGCGTATCTGCGCTCGCCCTGGCATCGAAGTCTCCTGCGTCTCGACCCGGACGGCTCCGAGCCTGCGCCGGTCATGCTGCTCGAACCCGGATCCGGTCCGGAGGCGCAGACGCAGGCAAGTGCCGACCTCGAGCGGGCGCTTGCGAGTTTGCCGCCCCTGACTCGAACCGTCGTGTGGCTGCACGACGTAGAGGGATACACGCACACAGAGATCGGGCGGCTGCTCGGGCGCACGACCAGCTTTTCGAAGTCGCAGCTTTCACGCGCGCACGAGCGCTTGCGCGAGCTGCTCGACGATCCATCCGAGTCACTGTCATGCACGCACGTCTCGACCATCTGCTGAGCCGACGCGACGGCGAGCCGCTCGATGCGGTGATTTCCGCGCACATCGAGCAATGCCCCTCGTGCAGCGCCAGGTTGCAGGATCTGGTTCGCTGCCGGGCCCAGCTGCGCTCGTTGCCGCAGAAGGATGCGCCGGAATCGTCCTGGGAGCGCATTCAGGCGCGGCTGACCGCGCCGGAAGAAAGGCGATCGAGGGGTGGGCTCGTCGCTGGCCTCGCGCTCGTAGTACTTGCGACGGTTCTCGTCGTGGCAGTGCGCGACGATCGTGATCGCGTTGCTGATACGGAGTCGACGCGTTCGGTGAGTCCGGCGGTTGCGACTCCTCAGACACCTGACCCTGAGACCGAGCCCGTCATGGAGCTGGTCGCTCAGTCTCAGGAGCTCGAACATTTGCTGCAGGCGCTGCCGGAGCGACCGCACATCGAGCGGGTGTCGACCGCCGCGACGATCGACGCCATCGAGCAACGCATCCAGTGGCTCGACTGGCAGTTGTCCTACGCGCCGGACGCGGGTTTGAGCGAGGAGCAGGCGCGGCAGTTGTGGCGCGAGCGTGTCGAGTTGATGGATTCGTTGGTGAAGGTGCGCTACGCGCAGGCTCACCGCACCTGGTTCTGATGCCCTGGCTTACGTCTTTCTGGAGGAGAGCTTCATGATGGTCAGACATTCCTGGCGAGGAGGCGAAAGCCGCATTTCGCGGGCAACGCGGCCGCTCCTCGCTTCCGTCCTCGTCTTTGCCGCCGCATTCGCTTTCGAGGCGACGCAGAGCGCGATGGCCGCCGAAGCGGCGAAAAAAGACGAGAGCACGAGGAGCGAAGAGCAACTCGAGCGGCAGCTCGCCGACGCGCGCAAGCGTCTGGATGCCGCTGCCCGCGAAGTTGCGGAGCTGAGCCGGGCGCTCTCGGAGAGCATCGTCCCGCAGGTGGGTTATGCGATCGGCAGGACCATGCAGCGTGCGGTGCTCGGCATCAACGTGGGCTCGCGCCAAGACGCAGGCTCGGATGACGGCGTCAAGATCGTGAGCGTCAGCCCTGGCGGGCCGGCAGACGAAGCGGGCCTGCGGGCGGGCGATGTCATCCTCGAAGTGAACGGCACCAAGCTCGAGCGCAGCGGTGATCGCTCGCCGCGCGCCAGGCTTCTCGACCTCATGCGGGAGGTGGAGCCGCACGAGAAAGTGACGGTGACCTATCGTCGGGACGGCAAGGTGTCGAAGGCGACCGTCACGGCGCAACCGCTCATCGATCACATGGTCGCCATGACTCTGCCGACGCATGGCGAGCACTGGCCCGCGCTCATCGGAGGCCACCACCGGATGTTCTTCGGACCTGTCGAAGGGGCGTTCGGCTCGGCCGAGCTCGTCGCGCTGACGCCGAAGCTCGGGCAGTACTTCGGGACCGACAAGGGCCTTTTGGTCGTGCGCGCTCCGGAGGACGAGCGGCTCGAGCTCGAGGATGGCGATGTGATTCTCGACATCGACGGGCGCACGCCCTCGAGCCCCTCGCACGCGCTCAGGATCCTGAGCTCCTATCAGGCCGGCGAGCGCTTGACGCTCAACGTGCTCCGCAACAAGAAGAAGATGTCGATCGAGGTGACCATCCCTGAGGACGCGCCGCATTCCTCGCGTGAAATGGGCCATGTCGTGATGCCCGCCTTGCCGACGCCCGGCCGCAGGATCGAGCGGCACGAGCTGCGGGCGCCCGGCGCGGGCACGATTCAGATCCGATCGGCGTTGCCGGAAGACGCGGTGTAGTCTACCGTTCGCGCCGCATGCGGCGCAGCGACTTCGCCTACGAGCTTCCCCCCGAGCTGATCGCGCAGCGGCCCCCGGCCGAGAGGTCCGGGGGCCGTCTGCTGTATCTGGCTCGCGGGGGCGAGCTTCACGACCTCGAATTCCGGGACTTTCCCGCGCTGCTGCGCGCGCATGACCTGCTGATCTTCAACGATACGCGCGTGATTCCGGCGCGCGTGGTCGGCCGCAAGGCTACGGGCGGAAGGGTGGAGATCCTCCTCGAGCGCGTGCTGGAGGGTCGTCGGATTCTTGCGCACGTGCACGCGAGCAAACCTCTGCGCGCCGAGGCGCCGATCCTGCTGCCCGGCGGCGTCGAAGCGCGCTTTCTCGGCCGGCGCGAGGAGCTTTTCGAGCTCGAGCTCGGCGCCGATCCGCTCCCATATTTCGAGCAATGGGGCTCGATGCCATTGCCTCCCTACATCGAGCGCGACGCCGAAGCGGAAGACGTCGAGCGCTATCAGACGGTCTACGCACGCGAGCCGGGTGCAGTCGCTGCGCCCACGGCGGGTTTGCACTTCGATCAGGCGATCCTCGAAAGCTGCAAGGCGCGCTCAGTGAACATCGCTTACGTCACCCTGCACGTCGGGGCGGGGACATTTCAGCCAGTGCGCGTGGAAGAGCTGAGCGAGCATCGTATGCATGCAGAGCGCGTCACGGTCGGCGCCGAAGTATGCGAGGCGGTCGAGCGTACCAGGGCCGCAGGAGGCCGAGTCATCGCTGTAGGGACTACAGTCGTGCGCACGCTCGAAGCAGCCGGCCAGAGTGGCCGTCTGACTCCTTATCGAGGTGAGACGCGCCTGTTCATCACGCCGGGCTTCCAGTTTCGGGTCGTGGATGCTCTGCTCACGAATTTCCATTTGCCTGAGTCGACGCTCCTGATGCTGGTGTGCGCTTTCGCAGGCTACGAGCCCGTGATGCGGGCGTATCGGCATGCTGTGGCCGAGCGGTACCGTTTTTTCAGCTACGGGGACGCGATGTTTCTCGAACGCGCCTCGGATGATCGCCCCCATCCTGTCCCTCCCCCGCAAGCGGGTCGGGGGCCCTTACTTGCCCCCACCCTGTCCCTCCCCCGCACGCGGGGGAGGGGATGAAGAGGATTGCGCGTGATTGTTGCGTCCCTTCCCCCGTGAAAACGGGGGAAGATACCGTCTTTCCCGTCAACCTCCAGAGGCGACCAACGAGGGGTTGTACGGAACGCGGTACTTCAAGATTCCAAATGCGATGTGCAGCAGGCGGCG
>DASVCI010000044.1:0-6669 GCA_036381695.1 Steroidobacteraceae bacterium | reverse complement strand
CAAATGTCGTGCAATGTCGTTGTAAAAGGCCAACGTCATCATGAGGATCAGCATCACGATGCCGATTTGCTGACCGAGGAGCTGCGCTCGCTCTGAGACCGGCCCGCCCTTGACCAGTTCCGCGAGCTGATAGACCACCTGCCCGCCGTCGAGGATCGGAATGGGCAGCAGATTCAGCACCCCCAGGCTGATGCTGATGAGCGCCAGCGTGCCGAGAAAGATGCGCCAGCCCTGTCTGGCCGCGAAGCCCGTGGTCTCGGCGATGCTGATCGGCCCCGAAATCGCCTTCAACGAGACGTTCCCCGTGAGGATCCGGCCAACGATCTTCAACGTGAACACCGAAGTGTCCCAGGTCTTGATGGCGGCCTGACCGATCGCGGGGATCACGGCGTATTTCTGCACCGTCAACATGTCGTCGACGGTGCGGCTCGTACGGATCGGCCGGTTCGCCGGAGCGATGCCCAACCGTCCGATCGTGCGCCCGCCGACGAGTTCCTGTCCGATCGTGACCGTAAGTTCTCGCGGGTGCCCGTCCCGTTCAATCCCGAGCGTCGCGCGGCGGCCGGGATTCGGCTCGACGAAACGCACCAGCGCTTCGAAATCCTCGACGGGCTGGCCGTTGAACGAGACGATCTCATCGCCCTCCTGCAAGCCCGCGCGCTCGGCGGCGCTGCCTTCGGTCACCTCTCCCACCACTGCCTCGAGCCTCGGCCGCCAGATCTGGAAGCCCAGCCCCGGAAGGAGCGCTTCGGGCTGCGTCAGGTCGCGGCTGCGCTCGCCGGCGAGCAGATCCACCCTTCTTTCGGCGCCGTCGGCGCCGCGCACCCGCATGCTGATGATGCCGTCATCGGTCAGATCCTCGAGGATCGCGATCGTCGCTTCCTCCAGCGTCGGCGTGGACCGACCGCCGATTGCGAGAATCTCGTCCTCGTATCTCAGGCCCGCCTCCGCGGCGATCGTGTCGGGGCTGACTGTGCCGACCACCGGCTTGAGCGCCGGCACGCCGGCAGTGAACAAAATCCAGTAGAGGAACACCGCGAACAGCAGGTTGAACGCCGGACCGGCGAGCAGAACGGCAATGCGCTTCCACACCGGCTGGCGATTGAATGCGCGTGCGGCCTCCTGCGGGGCGACGTTTCCTTCGCGCTCATCGAGGAGCTTGACGTAGCCGCCGAGCGGGATGGAGGCGATCACGAACTCGAGCCGCTCGGGGCCGACCAGGCGGCGATAGAGGGGCTTGCCGAAGCCGATCGAGAACCTCAGCACCCGGATGCCGAGCCGGCGCGCCACCCAGAAGTGGCCGAACTCGTGCACCGCCACGAGCACGCCGATCGCGACCACGAACGCGACGATCGCGATCAGCACTTCGAGCGGACTGTCAGTTGAAATCATGTACACACCCCTTGGGCGCCTGCAACGAGCGATCGGGCCACGCTCCGCGCCCAATCGTCCGCGCCCAGCACGTCCTCCAGGGAACGCACCGGCGCGCGGGTGTGGCGCGACAGAACACGCTCTATGACAGCCGGAATCTCCGAAAATGCGAGCCGCCGCTCGAGAAAGGCCGCCACAGCGACCTCGTTGGCGGCGTTCAACACGGCCGGCGCCGTTCCCCCCGCCTCCGCCGCGGCCCGCGCCAGGGCGAGGCCCGGAAAACGCTCTAGATCCGGCGCTTCGAACTCGAGCCGGGCGGCGCTCAGCAGGTCGAGCGATTCTACACCCGAGCCGAGCCGCTCTGGCCAGCCGAGCGCGTGAGCGATCGGCGTACGCATGTCGGGGTTGCCGAGTTGCGCCAGCATCGAGCCGTCCACGTACTCGACCAGCGAGTGCACGATGCTTTGCGGATGCACGACCACCTCGACGCGCTCGGGCGGCAGCCCGAAGAGCAGGCACGCCTCGATCAGCTCGAGGCCCTTGTTCATGAGCGTGGCCGAATCGACCGAGATCTTCCGGCCCATGACCCAGCGCGGATGAGCGCAAGCCTGCTCGGGCGTCACATGAGCGAGCGCCTCGGCAGGCGTGCGCAGAAAAGGACCGCCCGATGCAGTGAGCAGCACGCGGCGCACTCCGTTCGCCCGATCGCCGCCCATGCATTGGAAAATGGCGTTGTGCTCGCTGTCGACAGGAATCAGCGTCGCGCCTCCCTCGCGCACTGCCTGCATGAAGAGCGCGCCCGACATGACGAGTGCTTCCTTGTTCGCGAGCATGATGCGTTTGCCGGCGCGCGCGGCAGCGAGGCTCGAAGCAAGACCCGCAGCGCCCACGATCGCCGCCATCACCGCATCGACTTCATCGTGCGCGGCCACTTCGCTCAAAGCCTCTTGCCCGGCGAGCACCTGCACTTTCGATCCTCGAGCCTTGAGCGCGCGAGCCAGCTCGCCGGCCGCAGCGCTCTCGACGACCACCGCGTAACGCGGCCGATATTTCAGGCACTGCTGCTCGAGGCGGGAAATATTGCTGTGGGCTGCGAGCGCGACGACCTCGTAGCGATCGAGATGTCGCTCGAGCACATCGAGCGTGCTGAGCCCGATGCTCCCAGTCGAGCCGAGCACGGCCACGCGCATCCGGCCGCTCATCGGAGCAACCCGAGCCGTTCGAGGCCCACGAGAAAGACTGGCGCTGCGGCCGTCACACTATCCACCCTGTCCAGCAAGCCGCCATGCCCCGGCAGGAGGCTCCCGCTATCCTTGAGCCCCGCATGGCGCTTGAAAAGGCTCTCGGTCAGATCGCCCACGATCGAGGCCGCCGCGACGACGATGCACAGCACCAGAAACGGCGCGGTCGCAGCCCCGAAATACCAGACTCCGAGCGCGGCCAGCACGGCCGCGGCGAGCACGCCTCCGGCCACCCCTTCCCAGGTTTTCCCCGGGCTCACCTTCGGCGCGAGCTTGTTGCGGCCGTAGCGGCTGCCCGCGAAATACGCGCCTACGTCGGCGGCGGCGACCAGAAGCAGCAGGAACAGCATGAGCTGAGGGCCGTACTCCGGAAATTTGTGCAGGCGCACCAGCGCGAGCCACACCGGGACCAGAACCAGGACGCCGGCGATCGCAGCCGCCGCCCGATTGACGCGCAAGGGCGCCGCCACCACCCACAGAAGGGCCACGATCCACCAGAGGATCGCCAGGTCCATCAGGACGTCCAGCTCGCTCCGGTCGACGCCATAGGACCAGATCGCGAGCACGCAGGCGGAGACCGCCCCTGAATAAGCCAGCCGCGCTGAATGCCGGGTGAAGCCCGGAAACGCCGCCCACTCCCACGCCGCCAGCGCGACGAGCACGAGCAGCACGCCCATCGTCAACTCGTGCGGCACCCAGAAGATGACCAGCAGGACGAGCGGAACGAGCACCAGGGCCGTGATGACGCGCTCACGCAGCATCAACGCGCCTCGAGCTGCTCCGGCACCAGGCCGAAGCGCCTCTGTCGCCGCCCGTAGTGGGCAATCGCCGCCTCCAGCTCCGCCTTGCCGAAATCCGGCCACAGGGTGTCGCAGAAATAGAGCTCCGTGTAGGCGAGATTCCACAGCAGGAAGTTGCTGACCCGCTGCTCACCGCCAGTGCGAATCAGCAAGTCCGGATCGGGCAGATCGCCGAGGGCGAGCCCCTCGGCGAGCGCGGCCTCATCGCAATCCTCCGGCCGCAAGCGGCCGGCGAGGCATTCGCGCGCGAGGCGCCGCGCCGCGTTGGTGATGTCCCATCGTCCGCCATAGGCGATGGCGACCACGAGCGTCATTCTGGAGTTGTTGGCAGTCAGGGCTGCCGCCGCGCGCATGCGGTCACGCAGCTCCGGCGCGAGCTGTTGGTCGTCTCCCGCAAAGCGCAGCCTGATGTCGTTGCGGTGGAGCTCGTCGACTTCCTGATCCAGCGCCTCGAGGAAGCGACGCATGAGCATCGAGACCTCTTCCTGGGGACGCTTGAAGTTCTCGCTCGAGAAGGCGAACAGCGTCAGGACCTCGACGCCGAGGCGCGCGCAATGCTCGACGACTTGCTTGACGGCACGCACGCCCATGCCGTGACCGGCCGGGCGCGGGAGGGAGCGGGCCGCGGCCCAGCGCCCGTTCCCGTCCATGATGACCGCGATGTGGCGGGGAATCGCCCCGGCCTGATGAGCGCTCACTCCTTCAGACCTGCATCAGCTCTTTTTCCTTCTCCGCCGCGAGCTGATCGATCTCCGCGATGTGCTTGTCCGTGAGCTTCTGGATCTCCTCGTGTGCCCGGCGGTCATCGTCCTGCGAAAGGAGCTTCTCCTTGACCATGTCCTTGAGCTCGTTCATCACGTCGCGGCGTACGTTGCGCACGGCGATCCTCGCGTTCTCCGCCTCGTGCCGCACGACTTTTACCAGGTCCCGCCGGCGCTCCTCTGTGAGCGGCGGCATGGGCACCCGGATCACCGTGCCTGCGGTCGCCGGCATGAGACCGAGATCGGATTTCATGATCGCCTTCTCGACCGCCGAGACCATGTTCTTCTCCCACGGCGTGACGGTGAGCGTGCGCGCATCCTCGACCGCAAGGCTCGCGACTTGCTGCAGCGGCACCTCGCTCCCGTAGTACTCGACTTTGATGTGCTCGAGCAGGCTCGTGTGCGCGCGGCCGGTGCGGAGCTTCTTGAGCTCGTTACGGAGCGAATTGACGCATTTGCTCATGCGTTCGACCGCGTCCTTCTTGATGTCTTCCAACATGGCCTTCTCCAGTGCCGGGCCAATCCCGCGCCGTCAAGCTCAAGGGCGTTCCCTGGCTTCACGCGGGCACGAGACCCCTCGGCGTAAATGCGATGTTCACGGCTCCTGCTATCCGTTGGTGACCAGCGTCCCCACGTCCTCGCCGCGCACGATCCTCAAAAGCTCGCCCGGTCGGGTGAGATCGAAGACCCTGAGCGGCAAGTTGTTGTCGCGACACATGACGATCGCCGTCGCGTCCATCACGTTGAGCCGATCCATCAGCACCTTCTCGAACGTCAGGCGCGAGTAGCGCTTCGCGTTCGGGTTCTTGACCGGATCGTCCGAGTAGATGCCGTTGACCTTGGTCGCCTTGAGCAGCAGGTCCGCGTTGATCTCGATGGCTCTCAGGCTCGCCGCGGTATCGGTCGTGAAGAACGGGTTGCCCGTGCCGGCGGCGAGGATGGTCACCCGGCCCTTCTCCAGATGGCGCACCGCGCGACGACGGATGTATTCCTCGCAGACCTCGTTGATTCGGATCGCGGACATCACGCGGGCATACATTCCGAGCGACTCGACCGCATCCTGCAGCGCCAGGGAGTTCATCACCGTCGCCAGCATGCCCATGTGATCGGCCGTCACCCTGTCCATGCCGGCGCGGGCGAGCCCGGCGCCCCTGAAAATATTGCCACCCCCGATCACCACCGCGACCTGCATCCCGAGGCTCATCACCTCGCGGATCTCGAGCGCGATGCGCTTGAGCATCTTCGGGTCGATGCCGTAGTCCTCCTCGCCCATGAGCGCCTCGCCCGAGAGCTTGAGGAGGATGCGCTTAAGTCCCTGTCCTGCCGGGGCGCCGCTCGGGCGCTCGCTGGAAACTGCGGTACCGGTGTTCGGCATGAAGCGGTCCTGAAGAGTCGAAAAGAGCGGCCCCGGGGGCCGTGTTGCGGGCCATTATAAAGAGAACCCCGCCGAGGCGGGGTTCATCTGTCGCTCGAGGAGCCCTTCAGCGCGCGCCGCCAGGCGCGCCCTTCGCGCTTTCGACCTGCTTGCGCACCTCTTCGGCGAAATCTTCCTGCTTCTTCTCGATGCCGGCGCCGACCTCGTAGCGCACGATCGCGGCGACCTCGCTCCCCGCCTTCTTGAGATATTGCTCGACGGTCTGCTTGTCGTCCTTGACGAACGGCTGGCCGAGCAGCGTGATCTCGTTGAGCCACTTGCGGACCTTGCCCTCGAGGATCTTCTCGACGATCTCGGGCGGCTTGCCGGCGCTCTTTGGATCGCTCTTCGCCTGCTCGGCGAAGATGGCTCGCTCGCGCTCGACCTCTTCGGCAGGCACGTCGGCCGCGCTGATATAGACCGGATTGATCGCAGCGACGTGCATGGCGATGTCCTTCGCCACTGCCTCCTCGCCGGCCTTCATCGCAACGAGCGCGCCGATGCGCGTGCCATGCAGGTACGCACCGACCACCGCCGGCGCTTCGAGCAGAGCAAAGCGGCGCACCGTGATGTTCTCGCCGATTTTCGCGATCAGGGCGCGACGCGTCTCCTCGACGGTCTGCCCGCCCTCGAGCGACAGCGAGGCGAGCGCCTCGACGTCGCGAGGACCTTGCGACAAAGCCACCTTCGCCACACTGCTCGCGAACTTCTGGAAGTCGGGCTCGCGGGCGACGAAATCCGTCTCGCAGTTCACCTCGACGATGGCCGCGCGCCGGCCATCCGCCGAGCGCTCTATCGCAATGACTCCGTCGGCCGCCACTCTGGCCGCTTTCTTGTCGGCCTTGGCAAGCCCGGCCTTGCGCATCAGCTCGGCCGCCGCCTCGAGATCGCCGTTGGTCTCGACCAGCGCCTTCTTGCACTCCATCATGCCTGCGCCAGTGCGCTCGCGGAGCAGTTTCACCGCTTCAGCAGTAACAGCCATCGATCACTCCCCCGCCTCGTCCTTCGCTCCAACCTCGCTGGCGGGCTTGCGTTTGGCGAGCGCCGCCTTGCGGCGGGCCATGAACTCTTCCGGCGACACG
>DASVCI010000043.1:0-41525 GCA_036381695.1 Steroidobacteraceae bacterium | reverse complement strand
GGATCGGGCTTGCGCTCGTCGCGGGAGTCGCCTGCGCGTGCCTTTTCTACGTCGCAGTCATCATGGCGACCGCCAAGGCGATGCCTCGCAACGAGCTCCTGCTCCAATCGATGCCGGCAGCGGCTGCTTCGCGCAGAGTCTCATGCTGTACGGCGGCGTCTCGACGGGCTTCAAGAGCGGTGGGCTCAACTTCCTCGACACGAGCGGCTTTCCCGCCTTCGAGCCGGAGAACATCACGGCCTACGAGGTGGGCGTGAAGTCGCGGCCCTTCGATGCCTCGATCGTGAACGTCTCGGCGTTCTACTATGACTATCGGGACATTCAGCTTCGGACCTCGTTCTTCTTCGATCCCAACGATCCCAAGGTCGCGATCACCAACGCGAGCTCCGCCGAGGTGTGGGGCGTCGAGCTTCAGGCGCAAAGCCGGCTCATCGGCCCGCTCGAGCTGGATGCGAACGTGGCCTATCTCAGCACATCGGTGTCGGGTTACATCTCTCCGACCAACGGCGCGGTGTTGAACGGCCGGAAGCTGCCCATGTCGCCCGAATGGAGTGGAAACGTCGGGTTCCTCATCGATGTGCCGATTGCAGACCTCGGCGACCTCAGGGTCCGGGCCGAGTATGCGTTCCGCTCGGAGATCCTTTTCCCCTACACATATGATGCCGAGGCCGACACCATCAACGACGGATACAGCGGCGTCGTCAACGCGACTGCGCGCTTCACTTTCCACGGCGAAAAGGTGTATGTCGAGCTGATTGGCCGGAACCTGAACGACGGGCGGTATCGCACGTTCCACGCCAACTTCCCGCCCTTCGTCCGCTTCGACGGCTTCGGCCCGCCGCGAACGATCGAAGGGCGGATCGGCATCAAGTTCTAGGCGCGGGACAGCGAGGCATGAAGAACCCGGTGGCGATCGTCGGTGCTGCGGAAACGACCCGGTTGGGATGCATTCCCGACATGTCGAACCTCATGCTGCATGCCGACGCCGCATTGAATGCGTTGGAGGATGCGGGCCTCGAGGCCAGCGATATCGACGGTGTGGCCACAGCCTATGAGTTGCCGACCGATGTAGCCCAATACCTCGGCATCCGGCCGCGATGGGTCGATGGCACGAGCATCGGCGGTTGCTCCTGGGTCGTGCTGCTTCGGCATGCGTCGGCGGCGATCCGCGCGGGATTGTGCAAGACCGTGTTGATCACTCATGGCGAGAGCGGACGCTCCAGGGTCGGTGGGCCGCACTATGATTTTTTTCCGCCCGGGAGCCTGGCGGAGCAGTTCGAATGGGTGTACGGAGTGTCCGGTCCCGCCTCGCTCTTCGGCATCCCCGCACTTCGTTACATGCGCGAGCAAGGCATCACTATCGAGCATCTCGCACATGTAGCAGTCGTGCAGCGACAGTGGGCGCAGCTACAACCGCGCGCCGGTCAGCGAAAGCCGATCACCGTTGCCGACGTACTCGAATCCCCCATGGTGGCCTGGCCACTGCGCCGGCTCATGTGCTGCCTCGTGAGCGATGGAGGAGGGGCGTTGATCGTCTGCTCGGCAGAGCGCGCCAGGGACTTTCCGTCCAAACCGGTCTATTTGCTCGGCAGCGGCGAAGCGACCGAGACTCGCCTCACCGGACTCGCCGAGATCTGCGACTTGATGCGGCTCGAGGCGCCGCGGCTATCGGGTCGCCTGGCTTTCGAAGAGGCCGGCATTACGCACGAGGACGTGGATCATTTGATGATTTACGACGCGTTCGCCTATCACCCGATCTGGGGATTGGAAGCGCTCGGGTTTACGAACGACGGGAGGGAGGCGGCCGAGCTCATCCGGGAAGGCCACACCGCGATCGGCGGGCGATTGCCGATGAACACCAACGGGGGCGGCTTGAGCTATGCGCATTCCGGCTCGTACGGGATGTTCCTGATGCAAGAGAGCATCCGCCAGCTCCGAGGCACTTCTCCGGCGCAGGTTCCGGGCGTTACAGTCTCGGTCTGTCATGGGTGGGGCGGCTTTCATGCCGCGAGCGCCACCGTCGTCCTGTCGAACGAGCTGCCGAGCTAGCACCCACCCGGTTGCTCGATTACTTCAAGCGAATCCTGCCGATGAGCGAGCTGGTCCTCTATTACAGCCCGGGAAGTTGTTCGTCCGCGCCGCACGTGCTCCTCGAAGAGACGGGCGAGCCGTACCGACTGGATATGCGCTCCACGAGGAAGGGCGAGACCTGGAGTGAAGAGTATCTGCGCATCAATCCGAAAGGGCGCGTTCCGGCGCTCAGGATCCCGGGCGAAGCGCGCGTTCTGACCGAGCTGCCCGCGGTGTGCTGGTACATCACTCGTCACACACCGCAGCTGCGTACGCAGGGGGATGTTCAGCAAGCACGCGCCCTCGAGTGGTTCAACTATCTTTCGGGAACTCTGCACACGGTCGGGTATGCGCTCCTCTGGCGCACTCAACGCTTTACGGAGAATCCTGATTGGCACGAAGGGATGCAGGACAAGGCGCACAAGAACATACAAGAATGCAACGACTACATAGAGGCGAATCTCGCAGGCAGAGCCTGGGCGCTCGGGGAGCGCTACAGCCTGGTCGATCCTTTCCTGCTCGTGTTCTACATCTGGGGCCTCTACATCGGGATCGACATGCGCAAGCACGTGGCATGGAGCGATCACACGCGTCGCATGCTTCAACGCCCCGCCGTCGAACGAGCGTACGCGCAGGAAGGCTTGCAGGCGCGCGTGGATGATGTGCGCGCTTATCTCGATGGCACGCTGACGGAGCCGAAGATTCGCTGAGAGGTGTTCTCTTATTTAGTGCCCCATAGTGTGCCTGCCCCCACCCTGTCCCTCTCCGTTGCACGGGGAGGGGACGTTGATCGATGCGGCGGAGGACCCAACGGGCAACGGTTCACTGTTCCGCTTCAGTGATCGTTTCCTCCCCCGCTTGCGGGGGAGGGACAGGGTGGGGGTTTTGGCGATGGTTGCCCAGCTACCCACTCATCGCTTCTCCGTTTCACGGCGGAGGGGAAGATTGGCTAGCATGTCGGCCGGCTTCGATCGATCCGCGAGCGTTGCGCTCGTCCGGGAGCTCATTCATGCGAGTGCTGGCCGCGTCTGCGTGGTTGTGGTCCTTCGTGCTGCTCGTCGGTTGCGAGCAGCGACCGCCCATGGTGTACGTCCTGGAATCGCCCCAGACAGTGACGTTGACTCCTTCCGTTTCCGCGACCGAGGCCAAGCTGGGCGAAACGGTTGTACTCAGGGTGGAGCGACGGACGTCAGGGAACTGGCGGCAGGTGCCTCGTAGCGAGGTGCAGCCCGGGCAATGCTGGATGTATCGGCCGCCTCCGGAGGTGGAGGCGGAGGTGGCCGACGACGTCTACTGGGAGGTCGTTCCGGAAGAGGCGATCCGGCTCAACACGGAATTCCGGCTGGATCACACGCGCATCGCAACCTTGCTCGTCCGGGGCAAGATCACGTTGACGCCGATCACCGCCGTCCCGTGCGAGCCCGATCGCGTCGTGAGAGGCCCGTCGCTCGAGATCGAGGTGTCCTGATCCGAAGCGCCGGGCCCCGTCAGCGGCTCAGCGAGAGTTTTCCTCGATGAACGCCGCCGTCGTCTCGCTGAACTTGCGCATCGAAGGCGGATGCACGTACATCATGTGGCCGGCTTCGTAGTACTCGATGTGCACGTTGCGGCGCAGTTCGGGCCTGATGTTGAGGTGCTCGATCGCGTGCTTGACCGTGCCGTACGGGCAGGCGAGATCGAAGTAGCCCTGCTGCACGAGCACCTTCATGTTGGGATTCATCTCCAGCGTATATGAGATGTCCGGCAGCACGTTCGCGTACGGCACCTTTCCTCCGCCGGTGTCCGGCTGCACGTGGCCGAAGTCCCAGTGCTGCCAGAGCGACCCTGAGAACTTGTATTTCTGATCCGTCACCACGCCGAGCTCGCGCCTTGCGTACTCGTTGAAGGCCGCGACGATCGCCGGAGCGATCGAGGTCGAGTACGGGTCGAAGACCATGGTTTCGGACAGCCGGTTCGGCATGCCGCCGAGGTAGCGGGAATCGATGCGGCCTACCGTCTGGCCCCGGTCGCGCAAGAGCTCTTGCAGGAAGTGAGCTTCATCCATGCGCAGGTTCGCCGCATCCCAGTACGACGCCTTCACGCCGGTATAGCGCTCGAGCCCCTCGAGCGCGGCCTGACGCTCTTCGGGCGTCGCCCTCGATCCCTTGAACAGCACGGGCATGTACACCCTGTCCACCCAGTCCTCGACCTCGCGCAGGAAGGGCAGGAGCTCAGGCGGCTGCGGGTTGAGCGCCTTGTGGTACCACGCGGTCGCCGCATAGGTCGTAATGAAGTTGGCGTTGCCGGCGTCGACGGACAGGCCCGCGGCGCCGGTGCCGAAATCGAGGAACGGCGAGACCAGAATGATGCCGTTGAGCGCGACGTTGTGCCGGGTCAGAAGATCGTAGGCGACGCCGCCCGTGCGGATGCCGCCATAGCTCTCCCCGAGCACGAACTTGGGGCTCGCCCAGCGGTTGAACTCGTTGAGATAGCGGACGATGAAGTCCGACACCGTGCGGATGTCGTTGTCGACGCCCCAGAAGTCCTTGCCTTCGGCCTTGCCGACGGCGCGCGAGAACCCGGTGCCGACCGGATCGATCATCACGAGGTCGGCGCGGTCGAGGAAGCTGAACTCGTTGTCGACGAGCTTGAAGGGCCCGCGGGTGTTCGCCTCGAGGTCTTCCAGCACGGCGCGACGCGGGCCGAGGATGCCCATGTGGAGCCACGCCGAGGACGAGCCCGGCCCGCCGTTGTATGCAAAGACGATGGGCCGCGTGCGCGCGTCCTGCCCCTGGCGCACGTACGAGGTGAATCCGTACAGCGCGATCGGCTCGTCCTTGTCGTTCTTCATGAGGAGCGTGCCGATGGTCGCCTCGTACTCGATCGGCTTGCCGCCGATCCGGATCTGATGGCGCGACTTCCAGACCTTGGGCTCGGGAACCGGCTTCTGCTCGTCCTGTTTTTCCTGCTTTTCCTGCTTGTCGGGCTCCTCGGCCGCATGGGTCAGGACGGGGGCCATGAGCCAGAGAAAAGCGGTGAATACGGCAACGATCAGGCCGGAGGACTTCATGATGGAATCCGCTGAGAAGGGAGGATTTGGTGCTCCGCAGTATATTAAATACGGACGACGGATCCATCTCTCGCGGGCGCCTCAGGATCTCCCGCAGGATCGATTGCGGGTTTCGAGCAATCGTTGACCAGTAGCCGTGGCGGGCCCTCGACCCGTCTTCTCCAAAGATGGGATCCCATGAGGCGCATCTGAATATGAATCGACGCGAGTTCGCGATCACGACGAGCGCGGCGCTCCTCGGGGCGGTACTGCCTCAGTCGCGGTCGGTGGCGGGCGCGAAGCCCGGCTTCAATCAGCCGCTCGACTGGCCGCCGTACGAGCAGACGATCAGCATCGACGGCCTCGCGGGCCTCGGCAGAAGGGACGGCAGCAACGGGCCGCCGTTCAACGAGGAGGAGATCGCCGATGCGCTCGAAACGGGGCTGACGGCCATCAGGCTGAGCCTCGCTCCGCAAGGCCGATTCTGGTTCGACGATGCCGCGTTCCGCCGCACGCTCGAGACGATCTCGGCCTGGGACCGCCAGATCATCGCGCGCCCGGATGCGTTCTCGCTGATCCTGAAGGGCGCGGATCTCGAGCGCGCCCGGCGCCAGCGCAAGCTCGGTCTCATCTACGGCTTTCAGGATACTTCGCCCTTGGGGGAGGATCTCGATCGGATCGCGATGTTTCACGAGCGCGGAGTGCGGGTCATCCAGCTCACGCATAACCGCCGCAACCTCGTCGGCGACGGCTGCATGGAGCCGGGCAACGCGGGCTTGAGCAACTTCGGGCATCAGGTGATCGAGGCGCTCGAGCACCACAAGATTCTCATCGACCTTTCGCACGCAGGGCGGCGCACGACCAGCGAGGCAATCGCCGCGTCGAAGAAGCCGCTCGTCATCGGTCACACCGGCTGCGCGGCGTTGTCCGACTTGCCGCGCTGTGTGACAGATGAAGCCTTGCGCGCCATGGCCGATAAGGGGGGCGTGGCGGGCATCATTTTCTGGCCTTACTTGCGCCGCGACACTCAGCCGATGGCCATCGATGTCATTCGTCACATCGAGCACGTCATCAACGTGTGCGGCGAGGACCACGTCGGCATTGGCACCGACGCAACGATCTCGGCCTTCGAGCGCACGCCGGAGTTCGAGCAGGAAAACCGCGAGATGATCGCGAGCATGGTCGAGCAGGGGATCTTCGAGCGCGGCCGGCCGCCGGACCTGTACGCGTTCATTCCGGACCTGAACCATTTGCGCCGCTTCGAGACGCTCGCGGCCATGCTCTCGGCCCGGGGGCATTCGGATGCGCGCATCGCCAAGGTGCTGGGAGGCAATTTCGCCCGGGTCATGAGCGAGGTCTGGGGGTAGCCTTTTTTGGCCGAAGGCCCGTCTATATGATCGGAAGCACGGTCATGGCGGCAGCCCCGGACAGAGAGCAGCGCGAGCAATGGTTCCAGCAGTTGGTCGCCACAGTGGGAGGCGACCTGCTGCATTTCCTGCGCTCGCGCTTGAGTCATGGCGATCAGGCACAGGACCTCGCGCAGGAGGTGTACTTGCGGCTGCTGCGCGTGGACGACCTGCGCCTCATTCGTAACCCGCGCGCATTCGTCATCCATCTGGCGGCCCATGCGGCACACGAGTGGCGCATGCTGGCCCGTAACCGCTTGCAGCATTCGGACGAGGAGCTCGAGGAGCTCATCGCCGAAGGCACCGATCCCGCCGAAGAGGTCGAGCGGAGCCGTGAGCTCGACGAGCTGGCCCGCGTCCTGAGCACGCTGAGCCCGAAATGCCAAGCCGTCCTGCTCATGCACCGGCGCGACGGCATGACGTGCCAGGAGATCGCCGATCACATGAAGCTGTCGGTGGCGATGGTGAAGAAATACCTGGCGCGGGGCCTCGCGGCCTGTCACAAGCAGATGGCCGCTGTTCGGGAGGGGCGCTGACGCATGGAAAGCGGGCGCGACAAGCTCTCGGGAGTGATTGCCGAAGAGGCGGCGGAGTGGGTCGTCCGGTTGACCACGGGCGAGCCCTCGGCCCGCGAGCGGCGTCAGTTCATCGCCTGGCTCAAGCGCTCGCCGGGACATTTGAGCGCCTATCTCGGTATCGAGCGAACCTGGGCCGATCTCGGCAACCTCGATCCCGCCCGCCGCATCGACGTGGAGGCTTTGCTCGCCACCCCCGAGGACAACGTGGTGCGCCTCGGCGAGGATCGACAAGAAGCCGAAGCGGCCGGACCGAGCCATCGCCGCTTCGCCATCGCGCTCGCCGCGTGTGCGTTGCTCGCGTCCATCGGGATTGCCTGGTTCCAGGTGCACTTCGCGAATCGTTACACGACCGGGGTGGGCGAGCAGCGGACGGTCAAGCTGAGCGACGGATCCACTGTCGTCCTGAACACCGACACCACGGTACGCGTGAGCTTCACAGACGCAGTTCGGGAGGTGGAGCTGCTCGAGGGTGAGGCGCTGTTCGACGTAGCGAAAAACCCCGCCCGGCCATTTCGCGTTCGCAGCGATCGCGTCATCGCCCAGGCGGTGGGGACTTCGTTCGTGGTCCGCAAGAAGACCGCCGAAACGATAGTGACGGTGATCGAAGGCCAAGTAGCTGTCGTCGATACCGCCCGGCTCGATGTCGTCGAACCGACCGCCATCTTGCAGCAAGCGGTACACGTGAGCGCCGGCACGCGCGCCGATGTCGTAGAAAGCAATATCCAGACGACACCCGTTGCAAATCCCGCCGCCGTCACGTCCTGGCGGAGCGGACGACTGATCTTCGACGGCGCGCCGCTCAGCGATGTCGTCGCGGAGTTCAACAGATACAACGAGGTGCAACTGGTGCTCGTCGGAACGGAGCTCTCCGACGAGCGCATCAGCGGCGTGTTCGATGCCGATCAGCCGCTTGCGCTCGCGCGTTTCCTCGAGCGCTCCGGCGCGATCGCACCCATTCAGCCGGGAGCGGGCACGGTCGAGCTCGTGCCGCAAGCCCGCCGGTAGACGAAATTGCGCGTGAGCCCGTCATTTCCTTCGAAGGCGACCATCCTCGATCGCCGCTGGGGATGAACGATGAGGCTGCACGCTCCACTTTACGCCCTGCTGCTTGCCGCGGGCGCCGCCAACGCCGATCAGACCTATCATTTCGAGATCCGCAGCTCCACGCTCGATGCGGCGTTGAAAGAATTCGCCGCGCAGAGCGGGCTGCAGGTGGCTTACTTCACCAACATCGCCGCGGGCCGGACTGCCCCGACGCTGTCAGGAACGTACACGGCAGAGGAAGCGCTCAATGCGCTGCTCAGTACGAGCGGTCTGACGTTCGAACGAATCGATGCGCACACGGTCGCGATCCGCAGCCCCGAGCGACGCACTACGAGTGCCGCGGCTGGTGGCCAGTGGGACGACATTGCTCAGCGGGGCGATGCGCCGGCCCAGTCGTTCCGGCTCGCGAGGGCGCAGGCTCGGGCTGAGGAACCGAGGCGCACGCAGGATGCAGCGCCGCCTCTCGCGCGCGAAGTCATCAGCGAAGTCATCGTGACCGGCACGCACATTCGCGGCGTTCAGAATGACACAGTGCCGGTGATGACGTTCGATCGCGAGTACATCGAACGCTCGGGCTACTCGAACATGATGCAGCTCGTCGAATCGCTTCCGATGCAGTTCAAAGGCGGCTCGGCCGGCGCCACGGAAGCCGCGCCGTTCGGCGGTGCGGCCAACTGGGGCCAGAATCTCACGCGCGGCACGGGCTTCAACCTGCACGGGCTCGGTTCGGTCTCGACCCTCACACTCGTCAACGGCCGCAGAGTCGCGCCTTCCGGCCAGGGTCAGTTTGTCGACGTGAGCACGATTCCGCTCGCCGCTGTCGAGCGCATCGAGATCCTCACCGACGGGGCTTCGGCGATCTACGGCGCGGACGCGGTGGCTGGCGTGGTGAACATCATCCTGCGTCGCGATTTCGACGGAGCGGAAACCGGCTTGCAGTTCGGCACCACGACGCAAGGCGGGCATGACGAGTACCGCGTGTCGCAGACGACGGGCAGCGCCTGGTCGTCCGGAAACGCCCTGCTCGTCGCCGAGCTGTACAAGCGCAGCGAGCTCGACGTGGGCGATCGGGATTTCCTGAGCAGGGACAATATGGTGAGCCCCACGTACTTGCTCCCGAAGCGCAAGATGGCGAACGCGCTCTTCAACCTGGAGCAGGACCTGCCGGGAAAGTTCGATCTCTCGGCCACGGCGCTCTACTCGTACGAGGAAGTAATCAGCGCCAGCTCGAC
Organism: Steroidobacteraceae bacterium; assembly: GCA_036381695.1. GTDB lineage: Bacteria > Pseudomonadota > Gammaproteobacteria > Steroidobacterales > Steroidobacteraceae > Steroidobacter. The sequence continues at coordinate 32,167 of DASVCI010000043.1, read as the reverse complement.
GGACGGCACCGTTCTCGATACGCAGACGCCTCACACGAACAAGTGGAGCGCCTCGCTCGGCCTTGGCTACATGCCGACGTCCGATTGGCGCATCTCGCTCGACGGCACGATCGCACGCGTCTACACCAACACGGACTTCAACTTCGTCGACCTCGGGACAGGCCAGTCGCTCTCCAGCGTCCAGGACTACAAGGACAAGTTCGACACCTGGACGATGGACCTCAAGGGCGATGGGCCGCTCTTCGAGCTGCCCGCCGGCACGGTACGCCTCGCGCTCGGCGCTTCCTACCGCGACGATGACGTCAGGTCGACGCGTACCCGCCTGATACCGGCGACGGGCTTCGAAATCCGGGCGATAGACTCACGCCACGTCACCTCGTTCTTCGGTGAGCTGTATGTGCCGATCGTGGGTGAGCGGCAGAATCTGCCCTGGGCCCGGCGCATTGATCTCTCGATCGCGGGGCGTTACGACGATTACTCCGATTTCGGCAGCACGACCAATCCCAAGTACGGCCTCGTGTGGAGCCCGATCGACAGCCTCGACTTGCGGGCTAGCATGAGCCGCTCGTTCCGCGCGCCTACGGTTGCGGAGAAAGCGCTCGCGCAACGCGGCCAGCAGATCTCGACCGAAGAGGTCACAGCGCCGGACGGCAACGGGCTCGTCCCCATCCTCTCGCTCCTCGGGAGCGATGAGCTCGTGGCGGAGGAATCCGACAACAAGGCGTTCGGCTTCACGTTCCGGCCGCGGGCGCTCCCTGGGCTGGAGCTCTCCGTCAATTACTTCGATATCGACTACACGAACCGCATCTCCAGCCCGCCTTTCGTGCTCGATCTCCTGTCGAGGCGCGACGAGTGGGGCGAGCTGATCGTCGATCTCGGGAGCGATGCCGAGGCGCAGGCCGTGCTGGACCATTACCTCGCGCAAGGCTGGTTCTACATCGACTGGGTCGGCACCGGCGTGACAGGCGTGCGGCACGTGATCGATTTCCGGCAGAAGAACGCTGCCCGTACGCAGATGAGCGGTGTGGATCTCACGGCGGCGTATCACTTCAGGAGCGGTGAGAGCTCGTTCAATTTCGATCTCAACGTCACGCACTTGCGGGAGATTCTTACCTCGCTGACCGCGACCACCACCGCCTTCGACCAGATCGACACGTACAACGAGCCGCTCGACTGGCGCGCTCGCGTGCTCGGAAGCTGGATGCGAGGCGGCATGAGCACGACCGTGTCGGTCAACTATGCGGACGACTACATCAACAACAGCTTCGGCGACAACCGGCCCATAGCCTCCTGGACGACCGTCGACCTCAACCTGAGCTACGACTTCGACGGGCGCACTGAGTCCTCGTTCCTCGACGGCTCGAAGCTCTCGCTCGGCATCATCAACGTTTTCGACAAGGATCCGCCACGCGCCTCGACGCCGTTCTTCTTCGATGTCGGCTTCGACGTGTTCAACGCCGATGCGCTCGGCCGCCTGGTGACGGTCCGCTACAACAAGCGCTGGTGAGTCATGAAGCCGATCCGCCATGCCCGCTCGCCTCGAGCGGGCAGAGCCCGCGCGGGCGCATGGATCGCGGCCATCGTGGTTTCGGCCGCTTCCTGGGCGCAGCCTTACGACTCGCACTACGTAGCACCCGCTGCGGGACCTGCTCTGATTCGTCATGCGACGATCCTGACGGGCACGGGCGAGCGACTCGAGGACAGCGACATTCTGCTCGAGGGAGGCCGGATCGCAGCGATCGGCCGCGACTTGCCCGCACCTGGTGGCGCTCTCGTGATCGAGGCGCGAGGCCATTGGGTCACGCCAGGATTGATCGACGTGCATTCGCATCTGGGCGTTTCCTCGAGCCCGCTCGTCCATGGGAACGATGAAGGCAACGAGATGACGAGCCCGTTGACGGCGAACGTCTGGGCCGAGCATGGAGTGTGGCCGCAGGACCCGGGATTTCAGGCTGCTCTCGAAGGCGGCGTGACGACGCTGCACATACTGCCCGGCTCCGCCAATCTCATCGGCGGACGCACCGTCGTGTTGAGGAACGTGCGCGCTGCGACTTATCAGCAGATGAAGTTCCCCGAAGCCCCGCACGGGTTGAAGATGGCCTGCGGGGAGAATCCGAAGCGCACGTATGGCGGGCGCAATCAGTCACCAGGTACGCGAATGGCGAACGTCGCGGCCGTGCGGCAGGCGTTCTTCGACGCGCAGGACTATCGACGTCAGTGGATGAAATACCAGCAAGACCTCGCCGACTTCGAGTCGAAGCGCAAGCAGAACAAGGGCGCAGGCGAGGCGGGCTCGAGACCGCCCACGCCGCCGAAGACGGACCTCAAGATGCAGACGCTGGTCGACGTGCTCGAAGGGCGCATCAAGGTGCACGTCCACTGCTATCGCGCCGACGACATGGCGACGATGCTCGACATCGCGGGGGAGTTCGGCTTTCAGATCGCGGCTTTTCATCACGCCGTGGAGGCTTACAAGATTGCCGACCTGCTCGCCAAGCGAGGCGTATGCGGCGCGCTTTGGGCCGATTGGTGGGGCTTCAAGATGGAAGCCTACGACGGCATCCAGGAGAACCTGCCGCTCGTCCATCGACCGCCGGGTGGCTGCGCGATCGTGCACTCCGATTCGGCAGAGGGCATTCAGCGCTTGAATCAGGAAGCCGCGAAAGGGATGGCGCGTGGCAGACGGCTCGGCCTCGATATCCCGCCCGAGCAGGCGATCCGCTGGATCACGTCCAATCCGGCGAAGGCGCTCGGGCTCGACGATCGCATCGGAACGGTCGAGCCGGGAAAGATCGCCGACCTCGTCATCTGGAGCCGCAATCCCTTCAGCGTGTATGCGCAGGCGCAATATGTGTTCATCGACGGCGCCATCGTGTTCGACCGGGCTCATCGGGACGAGTGGCCGCGGTCGGATTTTCTGCTAGGCCAGCCAAGCTTGGAGGCTTCGCTGTGAAGGCGCTCGCGTTGTTCGCCGTCGCTGCAGCGCTCACCGGCTTCAGTGCGCATGCCGAGGACATCCTCATTCGAAATGCCACGGTGCATACCGCGAGCAGCCGGGGGACGTTGCAACATGCTGACGTGCTGATCCGCGATGGTCGGATTGCAGCCGTCGGCAGCCAGCTGAGCGCGAAGGGAGCAACGGTCATCGAGGCCAGGAATCGTCCACTTACACCAGGGCTTTTCGGCGGGCTCACGGCCATCGGCCTGACCGAAGTCCCGGCAGAAGCGCAGACGAACGATGCCTTCATTACCTTCGGCGCGCCGACCTGGCAGCAGCAGTGGCGGCCCGAGCTCGATGTCACGCTCGCTTATAACCCGGCCTCGACGGTTATCCCGGTCACTCGCATCGAGGGTGTGACCTGGGCCGTGCTCAGGCCGTACAGCGAGGCGATCCTCGAAGGGCAAGGGGCGGCGGTGACCTTCGATGGCCGATACGAGGCCGTGCTCGAAGGCAGTCGCTCATTGTTCGTGAACTGGAACGTCGATGCTGGCGGTACCGGAGGGAGTCGCGCAGCGTTGTACATGCTTTTCGACCAGGCAGTGCGCGAAGTGCGCGAAGCGACGCAACCCGGTCAGATCGCGCTGTTGCATCCCGCAGGGCGCGAATCCCTCGCGCGTTTCCTCGATGGTGGGCGTGCAGTTTTTCGTGTCGATCGCGCAACCGACATTCGCAGGGTGGTTCAGTTCGCCACTCGAAATGGATTGAAGCCGGTGATCCTCGGAGGCGCCGAGGCCTGGCGGGTCGCCGCCGAGCTCACGCATGCGAACGTGCCAGTGATCCTCGATCCACTCGTCAACTTGCCGGAGGATTTCGAAAGGATCGGCGCCCGCCTCGACAATGCGGCCCGCTTGAGACGAGCCGGCGTGCGCATTGCCCTGTTGTCGGGTGACATTCACAACGCCCGCAAGATTCGTCAGCTCGCCGGCAACGCGGCTGCAAATGGGTTGCCTTGGGAGGACGCGCTGGCGGCGATCACCTCGGCGCCGGCCGAGATCTTCGGTCTTGCCTCCGAACGAGGGCAGATCGCCGTCGGTCAGATCGCCGATCTCGTTCTGTGGAGCGGCGATCCGCTCGAAGTGACCTCGATCGCCGATCGCGTCTGGATCGCCGGACGCCCCGTCAAAATGCAGTCGAGACAGACCTTGTTGCGTGATCGCTATTTCAAAGGAGCTCCCACCCATGCCCACGAGTAGTAGTCGCCCGCTCGCTCAGCGCCTGCGCTCGGCGCCGATCTGCCTCGCAGCCCTGTTGCTCGCGCCTATCCTCCCATCGTGGGCCGACGCTCCAAAGTCATGGGCCGACGCGCCAAAGCCGCTGCCTGCGAAATGGCACGAGTTCATCGAGCTGTTCGACAGCACGCTCGAGAAGAACGGCGTCGTCGGCGGAAGCGTGGCGCTGGTGGAGAACGGCCGGGCAGTCGCCCGACATCACTATGGCTACGCGGATCGCGAAAAGGGGATCAAGGTCGACGACGACACGATCTTTCACTGGGCCTCGATCACCAAGACCCTGAACGCCATCGCGATGATGCAGTTGCGCGATCGCGGGCTCATCTCGCTCGACGATCCCGTGACGCGGCTCGTGCCGGAGCTGCGCCAGATGCACAACCCCTTCGGCTCGATGGATGCGATCACGATCCGGATGCTGCTCGAGCACTCGGCGGGCTTTCAGGCGGCGACCTGGCCCTACAAGCGCAACGAGCCCTGGGAGCCGTTCGAGCCGACGCGTTGGGAGCAACTGGTCGCGATGATGCCGTATCAGGAAGTGCAGTTCCCGCCCGGCACGCGCTTCAGCTACTCCAATCCCGCCTGGATCTACGCCGCGCGCATCCTCGAGCAAGTCTCGGGCGATCCCTGGCAGTACTACATCCAGAAGCACATCTTCATGCCGCTCGGCATGACGCGGAGCTACTTCGGCTACACCCCGCCGTGGCTGCTGGCAGACCGCTCGAGTCGCTACATCGGCGAGACTGGTGAGGACGGCAAGGAGAGGACGCTCGATTTTGGCGGCGAGTTCAACCCGGGAATCACGATTCCGAACGGCGGCTGGAACTCCCCCCTCGACGATGTGATCACGTACATCGCGTTCCTGACGAATGCCACGGGCGGTGATCCTGAGAGACGGAAGCGGTTCGATTCGGTGTTGCGCCGCTCGACCCTGGAAGAAATGTGGCAGCCGCGCTTGCCGGTAGAAGGCGGCGGACACATGGGCTACGCCTTCTTCCTGCTGGATGAGAAATCCCCGCGCCTCATCGGGCACACCGGCGGCCAGGGCGGCTTCACTTCCTATTTCTACATCAACCCTGCAACCGGCCGGGGCATCGTCGCGGCGTTCAACACGGTCGGCAAGGGCAACTCATTTTCGATTTTGCGTGAGGCCGGGATCGAGGTGTTGCGATGATCAGGCAACGAGTGCCGCCGCTTTCCTGGTTGCGGGTGTTCGAGGCGGCCGCCCGCTACGAGAGCTTCGTCGCAGCTGCCAGGGAGCTGTCGCTCAGCCGGACCGCAGTGAGCCGGACGATCAAGCAGCTGGAGCAATACCTGGAAATCGACTTGTTCGTGCGTAACGCCCGAGGCGTCCAACTCACGCAGATCGGCCGCGATTATGCGAGCGCGATCAGGCCGGCTCTCGAGGACATCGTCCGCGCAAGTGCGCATATCTTGAAGCACATGTCAGCCGACACGAGACTTTTCGCGCAGGCGAAGCTCGATCAGGCGAATCCAAGCGCGAGATAGCCGCAGGCCGTGATCGCCGCGGCAATGAGCGCATACGGAAGCTGAGTGCGCGCATGCTCGATCGCCGAGACGTTCGCGCTCATGGCGCTCACGATGGTCGTGTCCGAAATCGGCGAGCAGTTGTCTCCGAACACCCCACCGGCGATGCACGCGCCGAACATCAGCTCGGGACTCGAGCCTGTGGCGGCGCTGATCGGCAAGGCGATCGGCACCATGATCGAGAACGTCCCGTAAGAGGTGCCCGTTGCAAAGGACATGGCAGCGCCGGTGATGAAGACGAGCGCGGGCAGGAGGGCGGTGGGCATGGAGCCTTGCAGCACTTGCGCGATATAGAGCCCGGTGCCGAGATCGCGGTTCATGTCGCCAAGCGCCAGGGCGAGCACGATGAGAACGGCGACCTCGAGGAACTCCGCCATCCCCGCGAGAAGCTTCTGCTCGATGCTCGCGAGATCGAAAGTGCCCTCGATGCGCAGGAGCGCGGCCAGAGCCACTGTGGCGGCAATGGCTGCATAAAGCACTGAGGCTGAGCCGTCGCCCGCCGCGATGTTGCCGTCACCTGTCAGCCACATGCTCAGCACGACGCCGCCCACAAGAACGGCAAGCGGAACCACCATGTAGCGGACTCGCGGCTCATCGCTTCCGCTTTCCGCAGTACTGCTTTCAGCACGGGTTGCTTGCGGGCGATCTGAATGGACTCTCGCCTCGGCGCTGCGCATCGGGCCGATACTCAGGCCGCTCGCCATCACGACCGCCACGAGCCCGAGACTCACCCAGCAATACAGGACATGGGGAACGGAGCGCACCATGAACGCGAGGGCATCCTCCACGCGTTGCGAGGAGAGGAGCGCCATGTAAAAGGCGCCCCAGGAGTTGATCAGTGCGAGCGCGACGACGTTGATACCGATCGTGTGAATGAAGTAAGCCAGCCGCTCCCGGGACAGCCGCAATCGATCGTACAAGGACCCAAGCGTGGTGCCCGTGATGACGACGTTGCTGTAGGTCTCGAGGATGAGGCTCGCACCGAATGCCCACGTGAGCCCGAAAACCGTACGCCGGCCATACTTGCGGCCGCCTCGTTCGAGCAGCCGCGGTACGACGTCGAATGCGCGGCTGTCCTTCATCAGCTTGAGCAGTGCGCCGATCAACAGGCTGAACAGAATCAGACGCAGCGTGCCCTGATCGCTCGCGCTCGCAACCAGGCGATCTATCGTGCGGGCCGGCGCGACAGCGAGATTGTCAGCACTGCTGATCGCGACGGCGCACACGACGCCCGCGAGCAGCGAAGGCAGCACTCGCCGGGTGGTCAGCGCCAGCACGATGGCGAGCGCGGAGGGCAGCAGGCTCAGGGCACCGTCAGCATTCGGCATTCGCGCAGACTTCGAATGGAAAGCGCCCCATCGTAGAGAACTTCGTGGGCGCTCATGGGCGAGCTTTTCTGATCGTGGGCCGAGCCTTTCTGATTGTGCTCGTCTGCACCGCTCGCCACGGCGGGACGGCCCGAGCCGCGCCAATGCGCGGCTCGGGTCTCATTCCCGGGCCGATCGCTCGAGCGACCGGCTTCGAATGATCGTCGGCTTCGTTGCGGAAGGCCTCGCGGGTCTGTGAGGTTGCGACGCTCGTACGCTCGACGTCAGCGCCGGGCGCGCAGATAGAGCTCCTCCCGCTTGTAATCGATGATGAGCGAGTCAAGGAGGCCGATGATGTCCATGCCGATGAGCAGGGCGGGCTTTTCGGTCATGTCCCAGGCATCGAAGATGTACATGTCGCCGAACGTAATGTGCATGCCGCGGATCGTGATGTCCTTGATCCGCACCGGCGGCGCCGAGAACGTATGACCTTGCTGCACGTCGAGCGTCACGCCGATGATGCTGGAGGCCACGCCGCGGCGCTCCTTCCTTTCCAGCGCAGCTTGCAGGGCTCTGTTGCCGATCGTCCTCTGGGCACCTGTATCGAGCAGGGCTTTGGTACGCACGCCGGCCACTTTCACGTTGAACGTCAGCAGGTGGTCTTCCTTGAGGGAGATCGGCACACGCGTGTATCTCGCCGAGAACGCCGTCGGCCCCGAGCGTCGGATGGAGATCCTGTCGTGCCTGAAGTCGATGAAGACTCTCATGTCGCGCAAGCCATCGGCTCCAAGCACGCCTTCGGCGCCGCCGAACACGTCCTGGACGACTGCAAGCTGGCGATTGCCGAGCCACAGGTCGCCGACCTCCACGCTGTCGACGTGAATCGCCGGCACCAGAGAGGAGCCTGTCACTCCATGGAGCTTGAGCGCGTTCGGCACGATCGGAGCTCCGATCCGGCTCGCGAGCGACGCGATGACGGCCGAGCTGTTTGCTCCGGTATCGAGCACGAGCCGGAAAGGTCCCCGGCCGTTGATGTAAACGGGCGCCCACACACGTCCGATCTGGTCGCGCAGCGTGGGGGCGACATAGCGCGGCTCGGGCGCGGAGACGACGACTCCTTCGGGAGTCGAGCCCGACCCGTCGGGCGAGGGCGGAACGTTGGTTTTGGTGCTGGCCGCAACTGCCAACGGCAGCAGGGAAGCCATCGTCAATGTGAGTGCACGTGTGAGCATGGTGTTCTCAGGTTTTCCTCCATCCTCGCCCGGGCGAGCCTGCCCGGCGCTCAGAGTGGCTGGTCCGCGGCATAGTGAGGCTCCTCGACCCAACTGCCGTCCCATTCTTCGATCTCGAATCGATCCGTCGAGGGAAAGCCCGGTGGCCGGCGACTCTCGAACCGCTCGTCATATTCGACTACCGTCGCATAGCGCGGTTCGCTCGCAGAAAGCGTGCCCGCCGACAGGCTCCCGAAAATCCGCATGGTGGCCGATCGCCAATGGTCGATGTCCCGCACGAGGAAGCGGCGACGGGCGAGAATCGCCGCGTCGATCTCGATATCCCCGGGGCCCGTCACGCGCGGCGGCGCGATTTCGATCTGTCCATCGGAGACCAGGCCCAGATAGTCGGGCGAATCGGGCACCTCGCGCGGATCGCGCGCATAAGTGAGGCTGCCCTCGATGACGATTCTGCTCGGCGAGTAGACGAGCACCTTGCCCGCGACGACTCCCTTTACGTAAAGCGTGACGCCGGGCGCTGCGATGAAATACACCGGGTCTTCAGATCGCGTGTAAACCTGTTCGGGCGCGCGTGCCTCGCGCGAGCGGCAGTTGTAACTGCCGTCGGCGAAGAATCGGATCCGCGTGTCCTCTATGAGCTCGTGCACGCGACCGCTTTTGTCGAGCGGAGCCCATTCAGACGGCTCGAGCTCTTCGGGGATCTGAATGCGCCCGGCGCGCGTCTCGACCCCGCCGCGAAAGATCTCGGACTGACGGCCCGGACTTCTGAAGTGCATGTCGAAGCTGCGTGCCGCAGTCGTCACTTTTCCGAGGAACGTCGGCCTCGCACCAGCGTCGTTCAGCAGGTTGAATCGCGAGTTGGTGTGGAAGCGACCCACGATCGTGTCATCGTGAAGCTGCACCATCGGGTCCCATCGATCCACCATCTGCGAAAACTGTGAGAAGGCAAGCCGCTGCATCACCACTCGCGTCGTCAACCGTTTGCCGCGCCCTGTAGCGCTCACTTCCGCCACCACTCTGTCGAGCGATGTGCCGTCGTTGGCACGCTCCTGAATGAGAACCGCGTCGTACCGCGTGCCATCCTGCTCCCATGCGAGGTCCGTCTGCCGCTCGCTCTCGAGCCTTTCGGCCAGACGGGTCAAGCGCTCGGACAACATCTCTCGCTCGGCGCTCGACATGGGCACCCTCCGCGGAGGATGAATCGCCTCGCTCGTCAGCTCCTCGATCGTCGGGAGCGATTCGATCGAGCGCACGAGCAGATCCGGCGCCGGCTCGCTCTGCGTTTCCTCGTCCTCGCTTTCCTCGAGCTGCTCTGCAGGGGGCGGCTCGACGTGCTCCAGCCATTGCTCGGAGTCTTGCGTGCTCGCAATGGTCGGCTCGAGCGGAGTGAGGTCGAGGCCGTCTCTGCGATCAGCCTCGCGAGCGACGATCATGACGAGCTCGGCGAGCGGCGTGTCGCTCTCGCCTGCGCCATCGAAGCGGCCTCCCGACAGCCAGATCACGAGGAAGAAGCCGACGTGAAGACCTGCGGAGACGAAGCCGGCCAGCGCCCGCCGCAACGCTTGCGGTTCGAGACGGCCTGGAAGCGTCATCACGCGATCCCCCTACTTGTACCCGAGCCTGCCGCTCCGTCTGTCGTCCTCGCGCCGGTGCCCACCAGGACGCCCGCGCCTCAAGCCTGCGGAAGATTCGATTCCTTTCGGGGTAAAGATTAGTTGTTGTGAAGGCAAAAGGGGAACGCTCGGATTTCGCTACGCGGCGAAATTTCAGCATGCTGCTGTGCGAACGCCCGCGAAGTGAGCATAAACGGACGAGATTGGTCACCCGAGGACGACGTTTTCTGATCCATCGCGGCCTTGGAGCCTCTGCTGGCAGTCGAGGCGGGCTGAGTCTCATCCGGGCGCGCCCACCTCATTAAGTCGCATCGTGTCGCGCTGCGTCCCGATGGGGCTTTCTGTAGGTGCGCTCCCACGGCCTGGTACGCATTGCCGCGCCTTGCGTTCCCGGTTCATTGGCAGAGAATGCACGCATGAACGCCAATCCTCGAACGAGCGCGGCGAGCGTCGGGGCGGCTCGCTGCGCACGACATGCGCCGGCGCTTCTCGTGCTGAGCTCGCTCTTGGTGATTCCTCAAGCGTCTGCGCAGGAAGAGGCCGTGGCGCAGGGCCAGGGCGGGGGAGGGGAGCAGATTCCGGCCGTCCTCAAGCGGACGGAAATCGATTTCTTTTACCGGACCTCCGTCGCGCCCCTCTCGTGCAGCGATATTCAAGGCCGCGTCGCCTCCATCTTCAGGGCGCTCGGCGCCAGGCAGGACGTGAAAGTGGACGTCATCGGCTGCAACCCCGTGATCGGGACGGTGATGGAAGAGCCTACGGACGCGTGGCAGATCCCGACCGATCCCTCGATGACCTCCGACCGCTGGCGCACTCCGTCCGATCGCTGGCGCACCTCTCAGAGCCGGCTTCGCAATCGGGGCGTGCGGCCCGAGCAGTCTGCGCACATCCGGGTCAGCATGATGATACCGGTCCAGGTGACCGGAAAAATCCTCGATGAGATCCGCAAGGACAAAGCGCGCCGCGACCTCGTCTCACGCGTGACCGGCGATCCGGCCGCGAGTCTCGACGATCCGATCATCTTTCCTGCGAAACGGCAGCCCGTGACGCTCTCGCGCCGCACGCTCGATCTCGATGCCTACGAGTGCGAGCTGCTCGAGCAGATGGCGAGGACGGCGTTTCCGAAGCTAGGTATCCGGGTGATCCGCAGAGGCCCGAGCTGCGGTCGCGACGAGGTCTCGCACATCCCTCCGCAGATGACGGTAGAGGCGCTGATGCCGGTGTTCCCGGAGAATCCAAAGCTCGAGCTCGCGCCGGCGGAAGGCGAGAGCGAGACGGATCCGGGTGCGCCGGCCGAGCCCGAGACGCAGTCGACCGATCCAGGCTCGAACGAGCCGCCGAAGGGATCGTAGCCTGCCCGCACGGCTCGCGCGGAAGCACCGATTTCTGTTGCCGGCCGACGCACAGTTGTCGGCGCAGAGCCTGCTCGATCGTCCTTGCCTCGTAACTGGCGCGCCCTGCCGGGCGCGGATTCAACGCCACGAACAGGAGAAGGTCATGACGTACGTCGACGGTTTCTTGATTGCGGTGCCCAAGGCGAACAAGCAGAAGTTCATCGAGCACGCCCAGAAGGGCGACAGCGTGTTCATGGACCTGGGCGCGGTGCGGATCCTGGAATGCTGGGAGGACGACGTGCCGAACGGCAAAGTCACGGACTTTCGCCGCGCGGTGCAGGCCAAGGACGACGAAGTGGTCGTGTTCTCCTGGGTGGAGTGGCCGGACAAATCCACCCGCAACGCCGCCATGGAGAAGATGACGGAGCTGATGAAGACCGATCCGCGCATGAGCCCCGAAACCAATCCCATGCCTTTCGATGGAATGCGTTTGATTTACGGCGGCTTCTCACCGGTGGTCACGCTGCAGAGTTAACGGCTTCGCTCGCGCAAGCGACGCGGTCCGGCCCTGAGATGCTCGGCCGGTATTGAGCTCCCTCCCCGTGTACGAGGGAGGGACAGGGTGGAAGCATCATTCCGTCTCCCGTTCCCTCCCCCACTTGTGGGAGAGGGAAAAGACAGGGTGGGGGCATCATTCCGTTCCCTCCCCCACTCGTGGGGGAGGGACAGGGTGGGGGCAAAGTAAGGGCCCCCGACCCGTTCGTGGCGCAGGGACAGGGTGGGGGCATGGAGCTCCCAGGGAGGCGCGTCGGGACCCAGCGAATTTCTCCCCAGATCCGCGAGAAATGCCGCGCCTCGAGGCCCCGCACCCCGTTTCATACTCGCGAGCCTCCGCATCACCCCGGGCGGCTTCGGCGCCCGAGACAGAAGGAGTCGCTCGTGACCTCAAGGACGAGGGTCGAAGTGCGCCCCGTGGCCGAGCAGGCCAGGCTGAGCGCGCTGCCCAGGCATTTCGGCCGCTACACGCTCATCGTCGAGCATTGCATCTACGACTTCATGGCTGAGTTCGCGCGCGGCTATACGGGCGGCTACTGGAGAATGTTCGAGCTGAGCAACGGCGGCTTTTATATGAGCCCGCCGGAGGACACGTACGAGCTCAGGATCGACAGCAACGGCTTCCGCGGGCGCATGAGCGCGGATGCGGCGGGCATTACGGTCTGTCTGTTCGCGTTCAGTCACTTGTCGTTCGATTACGCGACGGAGATCTTCCCCAGGCACTTCCATCATCTGCGCGAGCTCGCGCTGGATCACCCGGAAGCCCGCGTGATCTTCGAAGCCATCGATTGAAGCGGCAACGGCGCTTGCCGTTGCCCGATGGTCCAGTGAACTGCCCGGAAAGGTTCCCACTGCTACCTGCATGCGGCGAAAATGGGGCGTTTGACAGAGCGTCCCATGACAACATCCGCCGATATCTCCATTCGCCGCGCCGAGGCGGCCGACGCAGCCACCATTGCCCGCTTGGGTGCGGCCACGTTCACGGAAACATTCGGGCATCTCTACCAGCCCGAAGACCTGCAGGCTTTCCTCTCGAGCTCCCGCTCGGAAGAACGTTATGTTCGAATGCTCGAAAGTCCGCGCACGGGTCTGTGGCTTGCCGTCGCGAACGGCAACGAGCCGATCGGCTACGCGGTCGCGGGGGCTTGCAAGCTTCCGGTCGAAAATCTCGAGCCGGATGCAGGCGAGGTGCAGGAGCTTTACGTGATCTCCCGGTATCACGGTCGGCGGCTCGGGACGACCTTGCTCGAGACCGCGCTCGAGTGGCTCGAGGCCGAGCGCTTCTCTCCCCTGTACGTCGGTGTCTGGTCGGAGAATTTCGGCGCGCAACGCCTGTACGGAAGGTACGGCTTCGAGAAAGTGGGAGAGTACGGGTTCCCCGTCGGCGATCACATCGATCGCGAATTTATCCTGCGGCGGTTCCGATAGATCGGCGGCTCAGGCAGACTCCGGGGCTCCTCGCCCCCGATCGCGTGAGTTCCTTCGGTGTCGGGGTCGCGCCCTTTCGATCGTCCTTGGGTTCGAAAGCGCCCTGCATCGAGTGAATTGAGGAGATCACGCATGTCCACCCGGACCGTTCGTCTTCATCGAGTTCTGAAAGCCACGCCCGAGCGCCTCTATCGCGCCTTCATCGACCCCGACGCGATGGTCAAGTGGATGCCGCCGCGCGGCTTCACTGGCAAGGTCCATCACATCGAGCCCGCCGTGGGCGGCACGTACAAGATGTCGTTCACCAACTTCACCACGGGCTCCTCGCACTCCTTCGGCGGGAAGTACCTGGAGGTGGTGCCGAACGAGCGCATCCGTCACACCGACCGGTTCGATGACCCGAACCTCCCGGACGAGATGATCGTCACCGTCTCCATCACGCCCGTGTCGGTGGGGGTGGAGCTCAACATCACGCAGGAAAACGTCCCTTCAGTCATCCCGCTCGAAGCGTGCTATCTCGGCTGGCAGGAATCGCTCGAAGCGCTCGCGCAGCTCGTCGAGGTGGAGATTCCGGATCACGCCTGAAGCGGGCAGCTGCCCGGGGAGGCTCGGCTCGATCGAAGCCGGGCCTCCGCTCTGCCGCGGCATGAATCCTCGCACGTGAACGAAACGGAGGTCAGGCGCCGATCGACGAGCCATCGCTTCTCTTGCGACCGTCACGCGCCCGGAGTTAGATATCCGAAGCATGACCGGCATGAGCCGCCGATGCGTCAGATCTACACGGTCCATCGACGGAGCTGCGCTGTGCTCAGGCCGGCTTCCTCTCATGCCGCCCCGCGACAGGAGTCGTGTCATGAACTGGCGCATCCTCTCACGTGCAGCTCGCAGTCAGCCCCGCCGCAATCGACACGAAGGTTGGAGGGACGATAGCTCGCGCTGCGTGCCGCTTCCCGTCAAGCTTCTGCTCGGGATTTGCTTCCTGCTCGCCTCTGGCGCCGCGGCGGCAGCCGATCAAGGCGAAGCGCTCGATGAGCGCGTGAAGAAATTCCTCGAAAGCCGCAAAGGCACCTGGCGCGACCTCAACGTACCCGAGGTCGACGGGCGGACGCTCCGGGACTTGATCGTCAAAAACCGCTACACGCGCGCGCTCGAGATCGGCACTTCGACCGGTCACTCCACGGTGTGGATGGCCTGGGGCCTCGCCGAAACGGGCGGCAAGCTCATCACGATCGAGATCGATCCCCGCCGCCGGAACATCGCTATCGAAAATCTGAAAGAGGCGGGATTGAGCGAGTACGTCGATTCGAGGCTCGCCGATGCGCACGATCTCGTACCGAAGCTCGAAGGTCCGTTCGACTTCGTGTTCTCGGATGCGGACAAGGAGTGGTACACGAGCTACTTCAAGGAGCTCTGGCCGAAGGTGACCCCCGGCGGCTGCTTCGTAGCGCACAACGTAACCATGAACAACGAAGGCATCAGCGAGTTCCTGGCCCACTTGAAGACCGTCGAGGACGGCGAGACGAGGATCGACGAGCAGAGCCGTGCGGGCCTGTCCATCACATGCAAGAAGAAGTGAGCGCCGAACCGGCGCGCGTGTCATCCCGCTCATTCGATGATCGGCCAGGTCGCGCCGTCCGTGCTCGCGAACCTGCGCGGCCTGTCGGCGCGCACGCCGTGCGTCTTCTGGTTCGAATCACGGACGATGCATCTGTGTCGGATCGGTCGTAAGATTTTCGCCTCCTCAGACAGCGAGCTTCGTCCCAGTGATCACGCCCCGTCCCGTCATGCTCGAACGCTCAGGCATCCGTCTCGAGCCGCTCGCGCCTGAGCATCTCGAAGGCCTCATCGAGGCGGCCTCGGATGGCAAGCTGTGGAACCTTTGGTACACGGGCGTCCCGTGGCCCGAGGAAGCCGAGCGCTGGCTTTCGGCTGCGCTTGCGGGGCAGGAGCAAGGACACATGCTGCCCTGGGCGGTGCGCGACGTCGCAAGCGGACGGATCGTCGGTACGACGCGCTACCACGACATCGTCGCGGTGATCGATCGGGTCGAGATCGGCTACACCTGGTATGCGAAGAGCTGGCAGCGCACCCGGGTCAACACGACGTGCAAGCTCATGCTGCTCGAGCATGCGTTCGAGACGCTCGGTTGCAAGGTCGTGGGCCTGCGCACCGATCGATTCAACCTGGTCTCCCAGCGCGCCATCGAAGCGCTCGGCGCGAAGAAGGACGGAGTGCTTCGCCACCACCAGGCCAGAAAGGACGGCAGCGCGCGCGATACGGTCATGTACAGCATCCTTTCGCACGAGTGGCCGGACGTGCGGCGCAATCTCGAGGGGCGGCTCGCCCGGCATTCGGCCGAATAGGCGCTCCCGGCCCTCGCGCGAATTTTCATTCGCTCTCACAACCTTCGTTCAAAGCACTCGGCGCAGCGTCGTTGCTGACCGAGTGATTCGCATCGTCCGTTCGTGTTGCGCCAAGTAGCGCCGTCCGAATTGGGCGAGAGTCGCCCATCGAGCGGCGTTACAACAAACCTGCCACGAACTGACGAGACGCTTCACGCCCGATCGTCGGCGCGGTGCAACGCCTCGTCGCCATTGCAGACCGCACGCGCAGGAGGTTGTCATGATTGCCCGCATAGCAGGCTGTGTCGCCGTCGCTCTCGCATTGCCGGCGTTCGCCGGTCCGCCTCACGAGGCGATGGGCGCACGCAAGTCCTTCTCACCTTATCGCGTACACAATCTCTCATCGCTGGGCGGCACGGACGGAAGCGGCAACAGCATCAACAATCAGTCGCTGGTGGCTGGCTACTCGACCGTGGAAGGAGACACAGCCCGCCATGCCACGCTGTGGCTGTACGGCTTCAAGTTCGATCTCGGCACGCTCGGTGGGCCGAACAGCAACGTGGCCTGGCCGGTGAAGAACACCAGGGGATTGATCGCCGGTATCGCACAGACCTCGATGCCCGAGCCGCTCGGCGAGAACTGGAGCTGCAGCGCGTTCTTCGCACCTTCGACGAGCACCGGCTACATCTGTCTGGGTGTGGTCTGGGAGAACGGTCAGATTCGCGCGCTGCCCACGCTCGGAGGCTTCAACGGTTTTGCTACGGGCGCGAACGACAAGCGGCAGATCGTCGGCTGGGCGGAGAACACCGTGGACGATCCGACGTGCATTCCTCCGCAAAGGCGGCAATTCCGGGCTGTGCTTTGGGGTCCGGGTGAGGACGAAATGCGTGAGCTGCCGCCGCTTCCCGGAGATTCGACCAGCGCTGCCACCGCGATCAATGACAAGGGACAGGTCGTCGGCATTTCAGGAGCCTGCGGCACTGCTGTGGGCGCAGTCAGCGCCGAGCATGCCGTAATCTGGGAGAAAGGCCGCGTCAAGGAGATCGGCGATCTCGGCGGAGTCGCGTGGAATACGCCGATGGCGATCAACGAGCGCGGCGACGTCGTCGGGTTCTCGAACGTCTCGGCGGAGGATGGAGACGCATTCAATGCGCAAGCGTTCCTCTGGACCAGGGAGAAGGGGATTCGCGGGCTCGGGACCCTGCCCGGCGACAGCATGAGCCAGGCGCTTGGTATCAACGAGCGTCGGCAGATCGTTGGTCTTTCGTGCACCGCGGGTTTCGCAAGCTGTCGCGCGTTCATCTGGGAAAACGGCGTGATGCGCGATCTGAACGAGCTCGTCGAGCCCGGCTACGCCGATCATTTCTACACCGCCAACGACATCAACGACGACGGCGAGATCACCGGACAGGCGGTGCTGGCCGAGACGCAGGGCAACGTCGCGTACCTGGCGATCCCGACGAAGCATCGAGGGAAGTCTTCGCACTCTGCCTCCCGCTCGCACGCCGCCACCCCGCTTCCCGCGGCCGTTCGCCAGGAGCTGCTTCAGCAACTCGGGCTGAGCCAGGCGCGGTTCGCAAAATGACAGGAGAAGCGGTAAGCGGGTTTCCTGCGCCGACGCGTCGGGGTCGGTGTGCGATAGCTCACGGCCGGCAGGCGTAAGCGCCTGCCGGCCTCCTGCCCGGCTCCACTCCAATTCCGAGACCCGGCACGGTATTCTCCGGTCTCATGGAAGGACAAATGGAAGCGGCTGGAGAAGCAGCAGGCGATGTGCTGACAGGCGGCATCGCCGCCGCGACTCTCGAGAACGAAGCCCGAACGGCGGGAGTCGCCGGGGCCGAGGCGGCGAACGGCGCTTGCCTGAATTGCGGTGCAACACTCACCGGCAACTACTGTTCCACCTGCGGCCAGGCTGCGCGCCTGCACCGAAGCTTGCGGTCGCTCTGGCACGAGATCCTGCACAGCGTCTTTCATTTCGAAGGCAAGTTCTGGCGCACGCTCCCGGAGCTGTTCTGGCGTCCAGGTCAGCTGACGCGTCGCTACATCGACGGCGAGCGCGTCAAGTTCGTCTCCCCGATGGCGTTGTTCCTGTTCACGGTGTTCGTGATGTTCACCGCGTTCTCCTTCACCGGCGGGGCCTTGCTCAGCGAAGACAGCGTCGAAGTGGCGCGCGACGGCGTGCTCGCCGACTGGCAGGAAGGCAATCAGGAGGCGATGGAGGAGGTCGAGCGCGACATCGCGAGGCTGACCGAGAAGCTCGCGGATCCGGAGCTGAGACCTGAGCGGCGCATCGCGCTCGAAGAGGAGCTCGAGCAACTGCAGGATGCGCGGTCGGTGATGGAAGCCCTGTCACGGGGAGACTTCGCGCGCCTCGCCGAAATCGGCAACGAGGCCTCGAGCGAGAACGCCTCATCGGGAGCCGAAGCCGGCTCGAGCGCCAATCCGGCGGCCCGCGAGGAGCAGAGCGAGTCGTCTACCACTGAGAGCGGGGTTCGGAAACTGCTCGAGGACAAGCTCAGGGACTTCGGCGCGAATGCGGACCTTCTCGCCTACAAGCTCAAGGTGAACGCGTACAAGTTCTCCTGGGCGCTGATCCCGCTCAGCGTGCCGTTCATGTGGCTGCTCTTCTTCTGGCGGCGGGACATCCGGCTCTACGACCATGCGGTGTTCGTCACCTACTCCATCTCCTTCATGATGCTGCTGGTGGTGCTCTGTTCTCTCGCTTCAGCCATCGGCGTCAAGGAGGTGTGGTGGGGCAGTGCCCTGGTGTTCGTGCCGCCCTGGCACATGTACCGGCAGTTGCGCGGCGCGTTCGGCCTCTCGCGCTTCGGTGCGCTGGTGCGATTGTTCTTCCTGTTGATCGCCACCAGCATCGTTCTGTCGCTCTTCTTCGCGCTGCTGGTGCTGATCGGCGCGCTCGGCTGAGCGTGGCCGCAGCGGCGGGGTCGGCGGATCGAAATCCCTGCGTGCCAGTGTTGCGGGAACTCCTCACCCGCCGATCCGTATTGTCGGACCCGAGCCAGATTCATGAGGAGGCGCGCATGCCCGGCCGGATCGAAGACTACGCGATGATCGGCGATTGCGAGACCGCCGCTCTCGTCGGGCGCGACGGCTCCATCGATTGGCTGTGCTGGCCTCGCTTCGATTCGGACGCATGTTTCGCGGCGTTGCTCGGAACCGAGGAGCACGGCCGCTGGCTGCTTGCGCCCAAAGCGGACGGAGCAAGAGTGTCGCGCCGTTATCGCGGCGAGACTCTGATTCTGGAAACGCGTTTCGAGACCGACACCGGTGCAGTCGTCGTGATCGACTTCATGCCGCCACGCGGCTCGGAATCGGACGTGGTTCGGATGGTGGTCGGCGAGCGCGGCGAAGTGCCGATGCGCATGGAGCTCGTGATCCGTTTCAACTACGGAATCACCGTTCCCTGGGTGACTCGGATCGGTGAGAAAGTCTGGCGCGCGGTGGCGGGGCCGGACATGGTCGTGCTCGGCGCTTCCGTGCCGGTTCACGGCGAGAATCTCAAATCAGTCGCGGATTTCGTCGTGCGCGAGGGACAGTGTGAGACCTTCGTGCTGTGCTACGGCTTGTCGCATACCACCGTTCCGTCGCTCGAATTGCCCAACGCACACGATGCCCTGCGCGAGACGGAGCAGTTCTGGCAGGAATGGGTCGCGCGAGCCCGACGCATCGATGGCCCGTGCTCGGCGATAGTGACTCGCTCGTTGATCACCTTGCGGGCGCTCATCTACGCACCTTCGGGCGGCATAGTCGCCGCTCCGACGACCTCGTTGCCCGAGCAACTGGGCGGCACGCGCAATTGGGACTATCGGTATTGCTGGTTGCGGGATGCGACCCTGGCGCTGCTCGCCTTGATGGACGCCGGCTACTATGAGGAAGCCGCAGCGTGGCGCGATTGGTTGCTGCGCGCCGTCGCCGGAACGCCGGCCCAGATGCAGATCATGTATGGCGTTGCGGGCGAGCGGCGTCTCACCGAGTGGCAGGCGGATTGGTTGCCGGGCTATGAGAGCTCTAGGCCGGTCCGCATCGGCAACGCGGCGCATGCGCAGGTGCAGCTCGATGTGTACGGCGAGATCATGGACGTCTTCCATCAGGGCCGCGCCGGTTCGCTACGCACCGTGGAGCCAGGCTGGAATCTGCAGTTGAAGCTTCTCGAGCACCTCGAGCAGGTCTGGGAGCAGCCCGACTGCGGCATCTGGGAAGTTCGCGGACCGCCCCAGCACTTCACTCACTCGAAGATGATGGCCTGGGTCGCCTTCGATCGCGCGATCAAGGATGCGGAGGCCTACAAGCTTCCCGGGCCCATCGAGCGCTGGCGTGAGCTTCGGGCGAAGATTCACGCGCAGATCTGCGAGCGCGGCTTCGATCGCGAGCGCAACACCTTCGTCCAGGCTTACGGCTCGAAGAACCTCGATGCGAGCCTGCTCCTGATGGCCGAGCTCGGCTTTCTGCCCGCCGACGATCCCCGCGTGCACGGGACTATTCGCGCGATCGAATCCGAGCTGATGTACGAAGGTTTCGTGAGGCGCTATGACACGGTCCGGACGGATGACGGTCTGCCGCCCGGGGAGGGTGTGTTCCTCGCCTGCACCTGCTGGCTGGCGAACGCCTATGCGATGACCGGGAGGGAGCGGGAGGCGCTCGAGCTGTTCGATCGGGTCGCCTCGCTGGCGAACGATGTGGGCCTCTTGTCCGAGGAATACGATCCGGTCACCGGCCGGCTGATGGGCAATTTCCCTCAAGGGTTCTCGCACCTCTCCCTCATCGTCACGGCGTTCAACCTCGTGCATACGGCCAAGCCGTCCAGGCAGCGTGCCGAGGCTGGAGGTTGACCAGACTGCGCTGAAGTCGAGTCCGTGCGACAATGGCCCATCCTTACGGTGAGCTGTTGATGCATGAGCCCGATCCCCGGTCCTGAGCGCCTGAGCTTCGCCGCCATCCGGGAAGCGCACGAGCGCATTCGAGACAAGATTCACCGCACGCCCGTGATGACCAGTCAGACGCTGAGCGCCGCGGCGGGCGGCCAGCTTCATTTCAAGTGCGAGAATCTTCAGAAGATCGGCGCGTTCAAGGCGCGGGGCGCGACCAACGCGGTACTCCTGCTGCCCGAGGCCGCAGCGTCGCGAGGAGTGGCGACGCACTCCTCGGGCAATCACGCTGCAGCTGTGGCTCGGGCGGCGAAATTGCGCGGCATCCGCGCTCACATCGTCATGCCGCACAACGCGCCGAAGGCCAAGCAGGCATCGGTCCGCCGCTATGGAGGCGAGATCATTTTTTGCGAGCCGACGCTTGAAGCGCGTGAAGCGGCGGCGCGTGAGATCATCGAGCGCACGGGCGCCACGCTCATCCATCCCTTCGACAACCTCGACGTCATGGCGGGGCAGGGCACCGCAGCGATCGAGCTGCTGGAGGAGGTCGCGGATCTCGATATCGTGCTCGCCCCGGTGGGCGGCGGAGGGCTCCTGAGCGGTACAGCCGTGGCCGCGAAGACGCTCAAGCCTTCGATCAAAGTCATCGGCACCGAGCCGGCCGGTGCGGACGATGCCGCTCGCTCGTTCAAGGCGGGCCGTCGCATTCCCCTCGAGCGCGCGAACACGATCGCCGACGGCTTGAGGACCTCGCTCAGCGAGCGCACGTTCAGGGAGATTCACTCGTGGGCGGACGACATCGTCACCGTGTCCGAGGACGCGATCGTCCAGGCGATGCGCACGATCTGGGAAGTGATGAAGATCATCGTCGAGCCTTCGGCGGCCGTTCCGTACGCGGCGATCGTCGAGGGGAAAGTCGACGTCGCCGGCCGGCGCGTCGGAATCATTCTGAGCGGCGGCAACCTGGACCTCGACGCTCTGCCATGGAGCCGACAGGAGTGATCGCGAACGCGCATCGATTGCGTTCGCGCGTACGAGCAGGACTTGCCAGCACGTGACTCGAGGGGAGCGACACGCCGACCCATGATCGATCTGCGCTCGCTCGTGCCGTCCAACGTGATTGTGGCTGACTCGACGTCCGCACCCGAGCTCGAGCTGCACCCCGAAGAGGCACGCTTCGCCGAGGCGATGCGTCCGAAGCGCCGCGAGCAGTTCGCGCAAGGCCGCGCTTGCGCCCGGCAGGCGTTGCGTGCTCTGCAGATCGAGAACTATCCGCTCCTGCCCGATGCTGGCCGCGCGCCCGTCTGGCCTCAAGGCATCACGGGCAGCATCACGCACACGCGCGGATATTTTGCGGCCGCAGTCGCCAGACAGACCGAAGTCGCGGCCGTCGGCATCGATGCCGAGCGGATCAGCCGCATCACCGAGCGGCTCTGGCCCTACTACCTGAGCGAGCGTGAGATCGAGTGGCTTCGAACACACGATCTCGGGCGTCGGGCTCAGCTCGCGGCAGCAATGTTCAGCGCCAAGGAAGCGGCTTACAAATGTCAGTACCAGCTCACGCACCGCTCGATGCACATGAAATCGATCGAGCTCGAGATCGAGCATCACAGCTTCCGGGCGAGGGTGCCGGCGCCCGGTCGGCCCGAGCGCTCGTTGCTGGAGCGAATAGAAGGCCGCTTCGCGTGGGAGGACGACCTCGTGATCAGCTCGGCCCTGCCGGCATAGCCCTCCTGCGCCGCCCCGGCCAATGCGCTACAGTCAGTCATCGCAGCATTCGTGTCCGCGGCCATGAGATCTTTGGGCATCAGCATTTCCCCTTCCATTTCGAAGGCGCACGCGCTCCTCGACCGAAAGTGCCGTGTACAACCGAGCGGCCCGGGAACGATGTGGCGGATGGTGCTCGCCGTTGCCCTCTTCGCCCTGGCTTTCGATGCCGCCCCTCAAACGACTCTGGTTCGCGCGGGCAAGCTCATCGATGTCGAGCGCGGGCGTACGCTGTCGGATCAAGTGATCCGGATCGAGGGCGATCGCATCGCGAGCGTCGGTCCGTACGAGCCGGGCGCTGCTGCCGGATCGAAGGTGATCGATTGGTCGGGCTACACGGTGCTGCCCGGCTTGATGGACATGCACACTCACCTGGTCGGCAACATCACCTCTGCGAGTGTCGCCGCCCCGCTCGAAAGCTCGGCGGCGCAGGACGTGCTCATCGGAGTGGCGAACGCACGCAAGACTCTGCGGGCCGGGTTTACTACCGTTCGTGATGTCGGCACCTATCGCGCCTTCACCGACATCGCGCTGCGGGACGCGATCGAACAGGGCATCGTCGAGGGCCCGCGCATGATCGTCGCCGGTGCGTACATCACCGTCAGCGCCGGTGGCGGCGAAGTGACCGGTCTCGCTCCGGACGTGGTCGTTCCCCAGGAGATGCGCCAGGGTGTCGCCAACTCTGCCGACGAAATCCGTCGGCGCGTGCGGGAGCTCATCGCCCGAGGCGCCACGCTCATCAAGGTGATCGCGACAGGGGCCGTGCTCACTGCCGGAACGACGCCGGGCGCGGCCGAGTACACGGAAGAGGAGATCCGGGCGGCGGTGCAGGAAGCGGCGCAGTATGGAGTGTTCGTCGCCGCTCATGCGCATGGCGCGGAAGGAATCAAGCGCGCCGTGCGTGCCGGAGTGCGCTCGATCGAGCACGCTTCTTATCTCGATGATGAAGGCATCGAGCTGATGAAGCGCCATGGCACCTGGCTGGTCGCGGACATTTACAACGGCGACTACATCGAAGAAGTGGGGCGTCGTGACGGCTGGTCAGCCGAGATCCTGCGCAAGAACATGGAGACGACCGAGCGGCAACGGCAGGCGTTCGCGAAGGCGGTGAAAGCCGGCGTGCGCATCGCTTATGGAACCGATAGCGGTGTCTACCCGCATGGCGATAATGCGCGCCAGTTCGCGTACATGGTGCGGTATGGCCTCACCCCCATGCAGGCGATCCGCTCGGCCACCTTGAGCGCGGCCGAGCTCCTCGGCAGGGAAGACGAGCTGGGCTCGATCGCACCCGGCAAGCTGGCCGACATGATCGCGATCGCCGGGGATCCGCTTGCGGATATCGAAGCGCTGCGCAGCCCCTCGGCGGTCATGAAGGGCGGCAAGTTCGTGGCGCTCGAGTGATCCGTCGGGAGAGCCGATGAGCGGAGCTCAGAACACGACAGCGCGCCGGCAGCTCGGCTTCTGGATGTGCCTCGCGCTGGTCGTGGGCAACATGATCGGCTCGGGCATTTTTCTCTTGCCCGCTTCGCTCGCGCCTTATGGATTGAACAGCGTGTTCGGCTGGCTTCTGACAGCGAGCGGAGCAGTTGCCCTCGCGATCGTCTTCGCACGGCTCGCGGCAGCACATCCTCAGGCCGGCGGCCCTTACATCTATCCACGTCTGGCGTTCGGAGAGTCCATCGGCTTTCTTACCGCGTGGGGCTACTGGGTGTCGGTGTGGGTCGGAAACGCCGCCATCGCCACCGGCACGGTCGCTGCGCTGGCCGAATTGATCCCGGCGATCGAGTCGACCCGGGGGGCGCCGGCGCTCACCTCGTGCGCAATGATCTGGGTACTGACTTTGATCAACTGGCGAGGCGTGCAGTTCGCCGGCGCCTTCCAGCTCGTCACGACCGTTCTGAAAGTGCTGCCTCTCATCGCCATCGTCGCGCTGGCCGGCGTCTTGTTGCTACGTCAGGACGCGAGTGTGATGCGATTCGAGTCGCAGCCGTTCACGATGTCCGCTGTTACGGCCTCGGCCACGCTCACGCTCTGGGCGCTGCTTGGCCTGGAATCGGCGACGGTGCCGGCCGAGAGCGTCGTCGATCCGAAGCGCACGATTCCTCTGGCGACACTTTGGGGAACGGTAGCCACCGCGATCATCTATGTCGTGGCTTGCTCGGCGGTCCTGCTCCTCATCCCGGGCTCGGAGCTCGCGGCTTCAAACGCTCCGTTCGCCGATGTAGTGCGGCTGTTCTGGGGCGAGAAAGCAGCCAGCCTGTTGGCGCTCGTCGCCTTCATCAGCGGCTTCGGCGCCCTCAACGGCTGGATTCTGGTGCAGGGCGAGATGCCTCGCGTGCTGGCGCGGGACGGGATTTTCCCGCGAGTGTTCGCGCACGAGTCGCGCTATCGCACACCGGGCGCTTCTCTGTTCATCACCAGCGCGCTGGTCACGATGGTCGTGCTGATGAATTACAGCGCCTCGATGGTGAAAGTCTTCACGCTGGTGATTCTGGTCTCGACCTCGGCCTATCTCGTCATGTATCTGTTCTGTGCGCTGGCGGCGTTGAAGCTCGCCTGGCGCGGCGAATTCGGCATGCAGGGCCGTCGTCTTGCAGCGATGCTGGCCGTTGCCACGCTGGCTGCGCTCTACTCCGCCTGGACGCTCTACGGGGCGGGGCCACGGGCGTTCTGGTTCGCCATGGGGCTGCTCGCGCTCGGCGTGCCGGTTTACTTCGCGATGAAATGGCGGCAGCGGCGCGGCGCCGCTCCCGCCGCCTCTCAAGTCTCTGGTTGAAACACTCTCCATGCAGCAACGCGACCCGCGCTACGACATCCTGTTCGAGCCCGTGCGCATCGGCCCGGTGACGGCTCGCAATCGCTTCTACCAGGTGCCTCACTGCAACGGCATGGGGCATGCAATGCCCGAAGCTCACGCCGCGATGCGCGAAATGAAAGCCGAGGGCGGATGGGCCGTCGTCTCGACGGAGGAATGCGAGATTCATCCTTCCGGCGACGTTTCGCCGTACATCGAAGCCCGACTCTGGGACGATCGGGACATCCCGGCGCTCGCGCTCATGTGCGAGAAGGTGCATGCGCACGGCGCCCTCGCAGCCATCGAGCTGACGCACAATGGACCGACGGCCTCGAATTTGTACTCGCGTGAAGTCGCCCTGGCGCCTTCGCATCAACCCCTGAAATACGGCTATCCGCAGCAAGCGCGGGCCATGACCTTGCGCGATATCCGCGAGTATCGGCGCTGGCATCGCGAGGCGGCCCTGCGTGCGAAGCGCGCTGGTTTCGACATCGTGTACGTCTACGCCGCCCACGATCTGTCGCTCGCCATGCATTTCCTGCAGCGACGCCGCAATCAGCGAAAGGACGAGTACGGAGGAACGCTCGAAAACCGCGTGAGGCTCTTGCGCGAGCTGCTCATGGATACGAAAGAGGCGGTCGGGGACAAGTGCGCGGTGGCGCTGCGCTTTGCGACGGAGGAATTCCTCGGCGAGGAGGGAGTGCACGAGAGCGAAGCACGCGAGATCGTGGCGCTCCTCGCCGACTTGCCGGACCTCTGGGACGTCAACATCGCGGCCTGGTACATGGACTCGCAGACCTCACGTTTCGCTCCCGAGGGTTTCCAGGAGCCGTTCACGGCCTGGGTCAAACAGATCACGAGCAAACCTGTGGTCGGCGTGGGGCGCTTCACCTCGCCGGACACGATGGTGAGCCAGATCCGTCGCGGCGTGCTCGACTTCATCGGCGCCGCCCGCCCCTCGATCGCCGATCCTTTCCTGCCGCGCAAGATCGAGGAAGGCCGGATCGAAGACATCCGGGAATGCATCGGCTGCAACATCTGCGTCTCTGGCGACATGACCGTCACTCCGATCCGCTGCACGCAGAATCCGACGATGGGGGAGGAATGGCGCAAGGGCTGGCATCCCGAGCGCATCGCTCCCAAGCGCAGCGACAAGCGTGTGCTGATAGTCGGCGCGGGGCCAGCCGGGCTCGAAGCGGCGCGGGCGCTCGGGCAGCGCGGCTATGAAGTGCACCTGGCCGAAGCCTCGCGCGAGCTCGGAGGCCGCGTCAATCTGGAGTCGCGCTTGCCAGGTTTGCAGCAATGGGCCCGAGTCCGCGACTGGCGGCTGACGCAACTCAACAAGCTGGCCAATGTCTCGATCTATCGCGAGAACACGGTGAGCGCTCAAGACGTGCTCGAGTTCGGCGCCGAATGCGTCGTGCTCGCGACAGGGAGCAAGTGGCGGGCGGATGGATTTGGCCGCACCAACACCGCGCCCATCCCCGGGCTCGATCGCGCCAGCGTTTTCACCCCGGATGACCTCATGCGAGGCCGCATGCCGGACGGGCCGGTGCTGGTGTTCGATGACGATGGCTTCTACATGGGCAGCGTCATGGTGGACGTGCTGTGCGCGGCCGGGCGCGAAGTGGTGTTCGTCACCCCGGAGGACGTGGTGGCCTCCTGGACAGTCTACACGCAGGAGTTCAGGCACGTGCAGAAGCGCATCCGCTCGCTTCCGGTCGAGATTCACACTGCACACAACCTGCTCGCGATCGAAGGCAATCGCGCCGTGCTCGCCTGCGTTTACAGTGGTCGCGAGCGCACTGTCGAATGCGCCTCGATCCTCCTCGTGACCTCCCGGTTGCCGAACGAGGAGCTCGAGCTCGCTTTGCGTGCCAGCGAGAACGATTGGGCCGCAGCGGGCATCCAATCCGTCACCGCGATCGGCGATTGCCTGGCGCCGGGGCTCATCGCTCATGCGGTTTATTCAGGGCACCGCTATGCGCAGGAGCTCGATGCGCCGCTCGAGGGGGAAGTGCGCTTCCGCCGTCGATCCTTTCAATAGGGGTTCAGGCGATCACGGGCGATTCGCCCTGCCACGCACCAGGCCCGAAGGATGGGCGGCCTCGTACACGAGCAGCAGCACCAGCGCGACGAGCAGCGGGAGCACTTCGTAGACGGCGCGATAGGCGAGAACCGCGCCCACGAGCTTGGCCGGCGGAACGTGCGGCAGCATGAGAAGCAGCGCTGCTTCGAGCACCCCGAGCCCGGCCGGAACGTTACTGAGCTGTCCTGCGATGAAGGCGAGGCAGTAGATCGCGACGAAAGCGGGCCAGCTAAGCTCGAGCTCCGGCGGCATCAGCACGTAGAGCGTCGTCGTCATGAGCGAGATCTCCGCGAGCCCGAAGGCAATCTGTGCGAGCCCGTGCTTCGGGCCCGGCAGGGGGATCGAGCGCTTGAGGAGGGTGATGGGCTCCTTCCGTAGCCAGAGGAACACGAGCCAGCCGATGTCTTTGGCGAGACCGGCGACTCCGAGAGCAACGAGGAGAGTGGGCGGCAGGCGCAGGGCGGCGCTCGCCTGCTCGATGTTGAGCAGCACAGACAGATCGATCAGCCAGCCGACCGCGAAAAAGTACGGCATCGCGACCAGGACGATGACCGCGCCGATCCGCGGCAGCGAAAGCCCTTGGGCTGCGTACATGCGATAACGCAGCGCGCCTCCGCTTACGATGGCGAAGCCGATCGACCGCGCGATCGGATTCGCAGTCACTGCAGTTCGAAATGCGTACGCGCGCATGCGCTGGCCTGTGGCGAGGCGCACCGCCATGCCCTCGTAGATCCCGACCAGCGCATAGGTGCCTGTCGAGCAGGCTGTTGCAATGACCAGGGCGGAGAGAGGGAGCGAGGCGAGCTGTCGAAGGATCTCGCCGAAGTCGGTCGCCCGCAGGCGATGGGTCAGCACCCAGGCTGCGGCGCCCATGAAGGCCAGCCACAACAGCGGTGCGAGCTTCCTCGCCAAGTTGCGGGATTCGACTCGATTCACGGCACACCTGAGCGCTCGCGCGACCCTGCGCTCCACAGATCACGACCGAAGGAGTCCGGCTCAGTCGAAGTTCCGCCGCGCCGCCGGTTACGGGAGGCCGCATTGTACTTTGCGCGCGAGCAATCGTAGCCTGCGTGTCGGCCAGATGCTCCGGGACGTTTGAGGTAGGGATCTCGAATGACGCTGTTAGCGACTCTCGTCGCCACCTCTCAGCGCGTGGGTGCAACCTCTGCCCGCCTGCAGAAGGTGCGCGAGCTTGCCGCCTGTCTCAAGAGTCTCGAAGCCGCCGAGATCGAGATCGGGGCGGCCTATTTGTCGGGCGAGACTCCGCAGGGGCGTTTCGGGATCGGCTATTCAGTTCTCATGGCCGCGGCAACGGACACATTTGCGCAGACTCCGACGCTTTCGTTGCCGGACGTTGACCACCTGCTCACTGAAATCGCCTCCATTCGTGGCCCCGGATCGGCCGCGCGGCGCGGCGAACTTCTGCGCTCGCTTCTGTCGCGCGCTACGCAAGCCGAGCAGGAGTTCCTGATCCGTCTGCTCATCGGCGAGTTGCGGCAGGGCGCGCTGGCGGGCGTCATGGTCGATGCGATCGCCGCCGCCGCGAACGTGCCTGTTGCGAGCGTGCGTCGGGCTGCCATGTACGCGCCCAGCCTGGGTGCGGTCGCTCGCGCCGCTTTGATCGGTGGAGTCGAGGCGTTGGCGAGCTTTCAGCTCGAGCCTCTCTCGCCGATCGCTCCCATGCTGGCCCACACGGCCACGGATGTGGGCGAGGCCCTCGAGCAGCTCGACGGAGAAGTCGCGTTCGAGTGGAAGATGGATGGCGCGCGCATTCAGCTCCACAAGGTCGATCATACGGTCCGGCTCTACTCGCGAAGTCTCAACGAGGTCACCTCCGCCATCCCGGAGATCGTCGAAGTCGCTCGCGAGCTTCCCGCGCGGGAAGTCATTCTCGACGGGGAGGCGCTCGCGTTCACTTCTTCCGGCCGACCGCATCCGTTTCAGACGACGATGCGCCGGTTCGGTCGCAAGCTCGACGTCGAGAAGCTGCGGCTGGAGCTGCCGATGCGCGCGTACTTTTTCGATTGCTTGCGCCTGGAAGCGACGAGCCTGGCCGACCGTCCTGCGCGGGAGCGTTTCGAGGCCCTGGCGCAGGCGGTGCCCGCCCCCTTGATCATTCCCCGCAAGATCACGACTTCGCCCGACGAAGCGCGGGCGTTCTACGAAGCGGCGCTCGAGGCCGGTCACGAAGGTTTGATGGCCAAATCGCTCGATGCGCCGTACGAAGCCGGCAATCGCGGCGCGAGCTGGCTCAAGATCAAGCGCGCGCACACGCTGGACCTGGTGATTCTGGCCGGCGAGTGGGGGCATGGCCGGCGGACGGGCCTGCTTTCGAACCTGCATCTCGGCGCGCTGGATCCGGCTAGGGGCGAGTACGTGATGCTGGGCAAGACATTCAAGGGGCTCACCGACGAGATGCTCGCCTGGCAGACGAAAGAGCTGCTCGCACGTGAGACGCATCGCGACGGGATAACGGTCTACGTGCGCCCCGAGCTGGTCGTGGAGATTGCATTCAGCGATCTGCAGGTCAGTCCTCGCTATCCGGGCGGTCTCGCGCTGCGCCTCGCGCGCGTGAAGCGTTATCGCACCGACAAGCGAGCGGAGGAGGCCGATACGATCGAGACGGTACGGAAGATCGCAGGGCTGGCCAGTTGATTTCGCGATCGCCCGGCACAGAGGGAGCCGGGCTTCAGGTGTGCTCCGGCGCGTGCGCGCGGGCTTCGCATCTCATCGGTTGGCGACGTCCGTACGTGAGGGAGCGCCACAGCCACTCCGCCGGCCCGAATCGATAGCGCTGCAACCAGGCGTGGCTCGAGACGAGTTGCACGATCCAGATTGCGCCGACGATGTAGTACAACTGGTAGCGCTCGAGCTGCCCGAACCACGCGAGCCCTGCGCCCGTGAATACGAGCATGCAGATGATGCTTTGTCCGAGGTAATTCGTAAGCGCCATCTGTCCGACCGATGCGAGCGGCCTGAGCGCCGCTCGTGCCGCAGGCAAGCGGCACAAGAGCGCGATCAGACCGACGTGCCCAAGCGTCATGGGAATCCTGCCCAGGTCGTACGTCAAATATGACGAAATGATCGCGTCGATCGAGAACTGCGTGCTGGCGAGCCTCGCCGTCTCCATCCAGTTCACGCTCAGCCCGAGCGCGTAGCCGACGATCATGAGCGTCACATAAAGGCGTGTGGACGCCTCACCCGTCAGGACCGAGAGCTTGAGCAAAGCCATGCCCAGCAACATCATCCCGAGCGATTCGAGCAGGCCGTGGCGCAGGAAGAGCTCGGTCTGCATCTGCCACGTCTCGGGTGCGAGAGCTTCGAACGCGCTCGAGTAGCTCTCGCGCACGCGAGCGACTTTCCATTCGAGAGTCGAGCGCGAGGGTTTCAGTCTCTCGCTCAGCCCCGCGAACCTCTGCAAGGCCAGATGCTGCTCGCCCGAGAGCATCTCTCCCGCAAGCTGCGCCGACTGCGCCTGCTCGGCCTCGGAGGCGATCTCCCTGAAGCCGTGCCATTCGAGGAAAGTAACAGTCGTTTGCAGCAGCATCGCCACGCTCGCCGCGGCGATGAGTTGTTTCGGCGGCAGACGGCGGAAGACGAAGAGCACGAGCCCGACCAAACCGTAGTAGAAGAGAATGTCGCCGGGCCACAGGAGCAAATAGCCGTTCACGAGGCCGAAAGCGATCAGCCACAAGGTTCGCTTGTAGTACAGGTCTGCCGGACGCAAGCCGGGACTGCGCGCAGCATGGCGCTGCACGAACAGGAACGCTCCCGCCCCGAAGAGCAAAGTGAAGAGTCCCCGCATCGTACCTTCGAAGAACAGGGCCATCGCGCGCCAGACCTGAAAGCTCGCGCCCGTGGCACCGCCCCAATTGGTCGGATCTTCATAGGCGTACGGCAGGCCGAAGGCCGTGATGTTCATGAGCAGAATGCCCAGCACGGCGATCCCGCGCGTGACATCGAGCATGCGGATGCGCTGCTCGAGGGCGATCGGTTCGAGGATGGTGCTCATTGGGCCCGGCACGACATCACGTCGCCCCTCGAGTCTGCGCGCGGCGGGGCCCGAACGCCATCAGCAGCAACCGACTGCGCGCGGTCGACGGGCTCTCACCGTTCAGCTCGAGGGCGCCCGGGCCCGGATCCCCGCTGGACGATCGTGCGTTGAGATCGTGCGGCCTACGTAAAGGGAGACGTCCCATGGATGAGAAGCTTTCTCGCACTCGAGCCGACGAAGCACGTCAATTCGAGCGGATGAGCTGGCGCGCGGCCGGCGCTCAGTTTTATCCGGGTGGCGCGTACGAAACGTTGCAGGAGCTGTCGCACAAGGGGCGCGGCCCGAAGGGATATCGACCGAGCGATGAGCGCCTGAAAGAGCTCATCTGCGAGCGCCTGACCGACGACCCGTTCGTAGATCCAAGCAACGTGACCGTCGAGGTGGCGAACGGGGAGGTGACGCTGGGCGGCACCGTTCAAGTGCGGCAACAGAAATACGCGATCGAAGACATCGTCGCAGACGTCCCGGGCGTGATCGAGATTCACAACCGCCTGGGCGTGGGGAGCGAGGAGATGGATCGCCGCACGAGCGGGCTGTGAGCCGCAACGGCCCTCGCTCCTGCGCCACTGACCTCGACCCGTTACATATGTGTGTATGCCCGTCCATCATGACGGGTTTTCGGCGGGTTCGCGAGCAAGCTTCGATCGTGTGAGAGAACGCGACCACGCCGGGCCGAATTCACCGGGTGCCCGGTGCTCACCTGCTCTACAATGGCGCTGCCGAACACCAACAAGGCTTATCGCTCGTGAGCCCCCCTCTCTCAGCATCTCTCGTCATCCTCGTCCTGACCGTCGTGATCAGCCTCGTGGCGCTGTTCGGCTCACCGAAGCTCCTCGAGCGCAGCTTGTTCCGGCCGTACTGGCTCTTCCGGCGCAGGGAGTACGACACGGTCGTCCTGAGCGGCCTGGTGCATGCCGACCTCATGCACCTGATCTTCAACATGCTGACGTTCTATTTCTTCGCCTTCCCGCTCGAGGCCCGCATCGGCAGG